>CACYCQ010000077.1:0-20625 GCA_902772995.1 uncultured Eubacteriales bacterium | reverse complement strand
GGCGATGACGAAGACCGTCCTGCCCTCCATCAGCTTGTCCATGCCCCGCTGCACGATCTGCTCGGTGTGGGTGTCGATGGAGGAGGTGGCTTCATCCATGATCATGACCGGCGGGTCGGCGACCGCAGCCCGGGCGATGGCCAGCAGCTGCCGCTGACCCTGGGAGAGGTTGTCCCCGTTGTTGGTCAGGAGGGTCTGGTAGCCCTCTGGCAGCCGGGTGATGAAGTCATCCGCGCCGACCAGGCGGGCGGCACCGATGCACTCCTCATCCGTCGCGTCCAGACGCCCGTAGCGGATGTTGTCCATCACCGTTCCTGTGAAGAGGTTGGTCTCCTGGAGCACCAGGGCCATGGAACGGCGCAGGTCGGATTTGCGGATCTTGTTGATGTTGATGCCATCGTAGCGGATCTTCCCGTCCTCGATGTCATAGAAGCGGTTGAGCAGGTTGGTGATGGTGGTTTTGCCGGCACCCGTGGCGCCCACAAAGGCCACCTTATGGCCGGGCTTGGCATAGAGCGTGATATTGTGGAGGATGGGCTTGCCCTCTTCATAGGCAAAGTCCACATCCAGCAGCCTGACATCGCCCTGCAGGGGCGTGTAGGTCATGGTTCCGTCGTGATGGGGGTGCCGCCAGGCCCAGTGAGCGGTGCGGTCCGTCGTTTCCTCCACGATGCCGCCGGGCAGGAACCGGGCGTTGACCAGCGTGACATATCCGTCGTCCGACTCCGGAGCCTCATCGATCATTTCAAAGACCCGGCTGGCGCCGGCGATCGCCATGGTGACGGAGTTGATCTGCTGGGCGAGCTGGTTGACATTGCCGGTGAACTGCTTGGCCATGCCCAGGAAGGGAATGACGATATCGATGCTCAGGGCCGTGACTGTTCCGGTGAACAGGCAGGACAGCGCCAGGTTGGGAATGCGGGTGAGCAGGATCACGCCGCCCGTGACGGCAATGAGGGTATAGAGCACATTGCCGATGTTCATGATGATGGGGCCCAGGATGTTGGCATAGGCGTTGGCGCGGGAATTGTCATGGCACAGCTCCTCATTGAGGGCATTGAAGTCCTGGCTGCAGGCGGCCTCGTGGTTGAAGACCTTGACCACCTTCTGTCCGCTCATCATCTCCTGGATGAAGCCTTCCAGATGTCCCAGGGATTTCTGCTGGCGGATGAAGTAACGGGCGGAGCCGCCGCCCACCAGTGCGGTGGTCAGGAAGATGGCCAGGATGCCCAGGAAGACCACCAGGGTGAGCCAGACGCTGTAGTAAAGCATGATGAAGCACACGGAGAGGATGAGCACCCCGGTCTGCAGCGTGGTGGGCAGGGCCTGGGAGACCAGCTGGCGCAGGGTATCGATGTCATTGGTGTAATGACTCATGATGTCGCCGTGCTTGTGGGTGTCAAAATACCGGACGGGAAGGTCCTGCATGCGCTCAAACATCGTGCGGCGCATCCGGTCCAGGAAGCCCTGGGTGATATAGGCCATGAGCTGGGTATAGGCGATGATGGACCCGATGGACAGGAGATAGAGCACGCCCAGGATCACGACCTTGGGCAGGATCACGGCACTGGCCGCGGACCAGTCTCCGCTTGAGACAAAGGTTCCGATGTCAGCAAGCACCTTCTGCTGGAATACCGCCGGAAGCGCGCTGACCAGGGAGGAAAACAGGATGCAGGCGCCGGTGACGGGGAGAAGGACGGGATAGGCGTGATACAGCATCCCCAGCAGCCGGCGCAGGACGGAAAAGTCGATCCGGCGCGGTTTGGATTTCATCATGCGTCCTTCACCTCCCTGTGAGTCTGCTGTTCGAAGATGTCCCGGTACATGTCGCAGGAGACGAGAAGCTGCTCATGGGTGCCGCTGTCCGTGATGCGGCCGTTGTCCATGACGAGAATCAGGTCGGCATCCTGCACGGAGGAGACGCGCTGGGCGATAATCAGCTTGGTGGTGTCGGGCAGATAGGAGCGCATGCCCTGGCGGATCAGCGCATCGGTGCGGGTATCCACCGCGGAGGTGGAATCATCCATAATGAGGATCTTCGGATGCTTGAGCAGGGCACGGGCGATGCACAGGCGCTGCTTCTGTCCGCCGGAGACGTTGGTGCCCCCCTGGGAGATCCGGGTTTCGTACCCATCCGGGAAAGAGGCGATGAATTCATCGGCCTGGGCGAGGCGGCAGGCTTCCCTGAGCTCGTCCAGGGTGGCGTCCGGATTGCCCCAGCGCAGGTTTTCGGCAATGGTGCCCGAGAACAGCTGGTTTTTCTGGAGCACCATGGCCACGCTGTCGCGAAGGGCGGTCAGGTCGTATTCCCGCACATCCCTTCCGCCCACGCGCACGCAGCCTTTGGAGACGTCATACAGGCGGGGAATCAGCTGCACCAGCGTGCTTTTGCTGGAACCGGTGCCGCCAAGGATGCCCACGGTCATGCCGGAGTCGATATGCAGGTCCACATCCGCCAGGGCATAGTTGCGGGAGGTGTCGGAGTACCTGAAGCTGACTCCCTCAAAGTCGATGGAGCCGTCGGGGATGACGGTGCAGGGATTCTCGGGATTGGTGAGGGAAGGGGCGACCGCCAGCACTTCGTTGATGCGCCGCATGGACTCCAGTGACATGGTCAGCATCACGTAGATCATGGAGAGCATCATCAGGGACATGAGGACCTGAAAGCCGTAGGTGAGCATGGCGGTGATGTGCCCCACGTTCAGGGCGGTGCCGGTGGTGGAGATGATGATGCGCGCGCCCACATACAGGATAAAGATCATGTTGAAGGAGATGCACAGCTGCATCAGGGGCTGGTTGAAGGCGACGATGCGCTCGGCGCGGGTGAAGTCCCGACGGATGGAGTCCGCGGCGGCGGCAAATTTTTCCTTTTCATAGGGCTCCCTGGAGAAGCCCTTGACCACACGGATGGCCCGCACGTTCTCTTCCACGGACTGGTTCAGCTTGTCATATTTGGCAAACACGCGGCGGAAGGCGGGCATGGCAAAGCGGGCGATGGTGATCAGGCCGAAGGCGAGCACCGGGATGACCACGACAAAGGCCGTGGACAGGGGACCGCCCAGGAGGTAGGCCATCACCACGGAAAAGACCAGCATCAGGGGGGAGCGCACCGCGATGCGGATGACCATCATGTAGGCCATCTGCACATAGGTGATATCCGTGGTCAGACGGGTGACCAGGGAGGAGGAGGAAAAGCGGTCCACGTTCCCGAAGGAAAAGGACTGGATCTTTTCAAACATGTCATGGCGCAGGTTCTTGGCAAATCCGGCGGAGGCCCTGGCGGAGGTGAATCCGGCCAGGCCGCCGAAGCACAGGGAAAGCAGCGCCATGAGGACCAGCACCAGGCCGGTGGAAAGCAGCTGCTGCACGGGCAGGCCGGACTGCAGACGGTTGACCAGGTCCGCGGTGATAAAGGGAATCAGGCATTCAATGACCACCTCGCCGACGATGAGCAGCAGGGTGAGAAGGGAGATCCCCCGGTATTCCCGGACGGAGGAAAACAAGCGTTTGAACAAACAGAACACCTCTTGAAAACAGATCGGAAAAGAGGGAATACTGCCATCCGGCAATATTCCCTCCGGTCTTTGTGCAAAATTCTCAGATTTCGAAGATCCAGCCTGCCGGCGCTTCGAGAGTTCCCATCTGGATGCCGGTGAGGGTTTCGTACAGGCGGGTCATGACGGGGCCCATCTGCTCCATGCCGCTGGGGAAGATGAAGTCCCTGCCGTGGTCGTTGATGCAGCCCACCGGGGAGATGACGGCGGCGGTGCCGCACAGTCCGCACTCCGTAAAGGCGCCGGACATGACCTCCTCCAGGGTCACCTCGCGCTGGGTCACCTTGAGGCCGAGGTAGGTGGAGGCGACCTCCACCAGGGAACGGCGGGTGATGGAGGGCAGGATGCTGCCGGACTTGGGAACCACCAGGTTGCCGTCCGCATCCACGAAAAGGATGTTGGCGCCGCCGGTCTCCTCGATCTTGGTGCGGGTCTTGGGATCCAGGTAGATGTTCTCGGCAAAGCCCTGATTGTGGGCGTCCACAATGGCGTGCAGGCTCATGGCGTAGTTGAGGCCCGCCTTGATGTGCCCGGTGCCGTTGGGAGCGGCGCGGTCGAAGTCGCTGATGCGCACGCGGATAGGACGGATGCCGGACTTGAAGTAGGGGCCCACGGGCGTGGTGAAGATGCGGAACTGATAATCCTCCGCCGGCTTGACCCCGATGACGGGGGAAATGCCGAACATGAAGGGGCGCACATACAGGGTGGCGCCGGAGCCGTAGGGAGGAACGTAATCGATATTGGCGCGGACCACCTCACGCACGGCATCCACGAAGCGCTCCTCGGGGAAAACGGGCATCTCAAGCCGCAGGGCACTGTCCCGCATCCGGGCGGCATTGAGGTCCGGGCGGAAGCATACCGTGCGGCCGTCCTTGGTGGTATACGCCTTGAGACCCTCAAAGACGGTCTGGGCATAGTGGAGAACGCCGGCATCCTCGCTCATGGTGATGTTGGGATCCGAGACCAGTCCGCCCTGATCCCAGGCGCCGTGGGTGAAGTTGCTCACATAACGCCAGTCAGTGGGAATGTAGGCAAAGCTGAGGTTACCCCAGTCGATGGGTTTTTTCGCCATAAAGACACTTCCTTTCTGATCCGCGGGAGAATTTTCCGTATTGTACTGCAAAAGGCCACCTGCTTCAAGCATGATTGCAAAATGAAAGGCCTCAGCGTATAATCAGACAGACTGGATTTTTATGCCTGTTGTGCAGAAAAAACCGCGCGCGGCATCCTGGCGCGGGGAAAGACGAGGAAGGACAAGCAAGTGGAAAACAAGAATCACGCCGTGGTGACGGTCCTGGGAAACGACACCATCGGCATTATTGCCAGGGTCAGCGCAGTGCTGGCGGCGCATGACGCCAATATCCTGGACATCTCCCAGACGGTCCTTGGCGGCATGTTCAATATGATCATGATCGTGGACATCTCCCTGAGCGAGTTCTCCGCGCTCTCGGATGAACTGGAGCAGCTGGGGGCGGACATGGGCCTGCAGATCCGCATCCAGCGCAGTGAAATCTTTGACGCCATGCACCGCATCTGAGGTGGACCATGATCAATACATCCGAAATTCTTCAGACGGTGCACATGATCACCGATGAAAAGCTGGACATCCGCACCATCACCATGGGCATCTCCCTGTATGAATGCATCCATTCCGACCCCGCCGAGCTATACCGCAGGGTCTATGACCGCATCACCACAAAAGCGGCGAACCTGGTGGCCACGGGGGAGGAGCTGGAGAAGGAATTTGGCATTCCCATCGTTAACAAGCGCATTTCCGTCACCCCCGCGGCCATGGTTGCCGCAGCCTGCGGGGACCCGCTGACGGTGGCCCGGGCCATGGATGATGCGGCAAAGGAGACGGGGGTCAACTTTATCGGCGGCTATTCCGCCCTGGTGCAGAAAGGCATGACCGACAGTGACCGGCGCCTGATCGCCTCCCTTCCGGAGGCCCTCTCCACCACCGAGCGGGTCTGCGCCTCGGTGAACGTGGCCTCCACGAAGGCGGGCATCGACATGGATGCCGTGCGCCTGATGGGAATCTGCATCAAGGATATTGCCGCTGCCACCGCCGGGAGCGATGGCAGCGGGTGCATGAAGCTGGTGGTCTTTGCCAATGCCGTGGAGGACAATCCCTTTATGGCGGGCGCCTTCCACGGCCCCGGTGAGGGGGACTGCTGCATCAACGTGGGCATTTCCGGGCCCGGCGTGGTCCGGCGCGCCCTGGCCCGGGAAGCCGCCGGGGCCACCTTTGACGTGGTGGCGGAGACCATCAAGCGCACCGCCTTCAAGATTACCCGCGTCGGCCAGCTTGTGGCCCGCGAGGCGTCCGCACGTCTGGGCGTGCCCTTTGGCATCGTGGACCTGTCCCTTGCGCCCACTCCGGCCATGGGCGACTCCGTGGCCCACATCCTTGAGGAGATGGGCGTGGAGACCTGCGGCGGACCGGGCACCACGGCCGCCCTGGCCATGCTCAACGACGCGGTCAAAAAGGGCGGCGTCATGGCCTCGGGCCATGTGGGCGGCCTCTCGGGCGCCTTTATCCCCGTCAGCGAGGATATCGGCATGATCGAGGCGGCCAGAAGCGGCCGGATCTCTCTGGAGAAGCTGGAGGCCATGACCTGCGTGTGCTCCGTGGGCCTGGACATGATCGCCGTTCCCGGGGACACCAGCGCCGCCACGCTGTCGGCCATCATCGCCGATGAGGCGGCCATCGGCATGGTCAACAACAAGACCACGGCTGTCCGCCTGATCCCTGCCCCCGGCAAGACCGTGGGGGATGAAGTGGAATTCGGCGGTCTGTTCGGCCGCGCGCCGGTGATGCGGGTGAGCAGCGTGTCCGCGGAGGCCTTCATTGCCCGCGGCGGACGCATCCCTGCTCCCATTCACAGCCTTCGCAACTAAGAGAGGAAGTTATTCATGAAAAGATCCGAACAGCAAATGCAATACACCTGGGACCTGACGCGCATTTTCCCGGATGATGCCGCATGGACCCGCGAATTCGGCGCCCTCAGGGAGGCGGCCGGGACATACGACCGCTTCAAGGGGCACCTCGGCGAGGGCAGGGAAACGATTCTCTCGGCGCTCAGGGAGAACTTTGAGCTGGACAGGCGGCTGTCCGCTCTCTTTGCCTATGCCATGATGCGCCAGAACGAGGATATGACCGCAGACGACGCGCAGGGGATGCTCGAGCAGGCCACAGGCCTGGCCTCCGCCATGGCCGCGGTCCAGTCCTTTCTTTTGCCGGAGATGCTGGCCCTGCCGGAGGGCACCCTTGAGGGATGCCTTGAGGACCCGGATTTTGATGACTACAACGTGTTTGTGCAGGAGGTGCTGCGCACCCGGCCCCATACCCTGGATGCCGCGGGCGAGCGCCTGATGGCCCTGAGCATGGAAAGCATGGAAACCGCGGGCAATGTCTCGGAGATGCTGTCCAATGCGGACCTTGCGCTGGGAAAGGTGCGGGATGACGCCGGCAACCGCATCCCCCTGACCCAGGCCACCTACGGCGTGCTCATGCGCTCGGAGCAGCGCAGCGTCCGCCGGGGGGCGTTTCTGCGGATGATGCGCGCCCACAAGGCGATGGAGAACACCTTTTCCAGCCTGTATGCGGGGCAGGTGAAGGCGGACCTGTTCCAGGCCCGGGCCCGGGGCTTTGCCTCCGCACGGGAGGCGGCGCTTTTCCCGGAGCAGATTCCGCCCGAAGTGCTGACCAGCCTGGTGGAGGCGGTCCACGGAGGGATTGACACCCTGACGGAGTATCTCACCGTGCGAAAGCGCCATCTGGGCGTGGGACGCCTGCATATGTATGACCTGTACGTGGAGAGCGCGCAGGACCTGCCCCTCACCCCGGACATCGGGGAAGCCTTTGACATCTTCCTGCGCGCCGTGGCGCCCCTGGGGGAGGATTATGTGGCAGACGCGTCCGCGGCCCTGCGGGACCGCTGGATCGATGTCTATGAGAATGAGGGAAAGCGCTCCGGCGCCTATTCCATGGGCAGCGTGTACGGGGTGACCCCCTATGTGCTGCTCAACCACACGCCAAACCTGGATGGGCTGTCCACCCTGTGCCACGAGATGGGCCACGCCATGCACAGCTTCTATTCCAACCGGTGCCAGCCCTATCCCAAGGCGGAGTATTCGATCTTTGTGGCGGAGGTGGCCTCCACCACCAACGAGATTCTGCTCAACGAGGCCCTGCGGCGGGAGATGCGGGACAATCCCCGCGCCCAGCTGTCCCTGGTGTGCTCCATGCTGGAGCATTTCCGCACCACCGTTTTCCGCCAGACGCTGTTCTCCGAGTTTGAGGACAGGGCCCATGCCCTGGCGGAGCAGGGGGAGAGCCTGACCCGGGAGCGTCTGTGCCAGCTGTACATGGACCTCAACCGCCTCTATTACGGGCGCGCCTGCGTGGTGGACCCGGAGATTGCCTGGGAGTGGATGCGGGTCCCGCACTTCTACAGTCCCTTCTATGTCTACAAGTATGCCACGGGCTTCTGCGCGGCGGCGGCGCTGGCCCGGCGCATCCTCTCGGGAGATCCCGAGAAGGTGGCCGCTTACCGCCGTTTCCTGACCCTGGGGAGCAGTGTCCCGCCCATTGAGGCCTTGAAGGTGGCGGGCGTGGACATGTCCGATCCCGGAAGCGTATGCATGGCCCTTGACTACTTTGCGGAGCTGCTGGCGGAATATACGCTGCTTCTGGGTGAGGCGAAGTGAGCCGGGAGATCAGCTGTGTCCACCGTGCCCGCAAGCTCGGCACGCGGGAGGTGCGGCGGGCGTTTCTTGTGATGGTGCTGGAGTTGTCGCTGTTTCAGACGGGCGTCAACCTGGTGAGCGCCGCCACACAGATCTCCATGGCCGGCCTTGCGATGTATCCCCTGACGGCGGCGGTGCTGCTGGCCTTCATGCGCAGGCAGATCGCCTCCGCCCGCGTGGTTCTGGGGGAACGGACACTGGTGCTTGAGCGCCGGCTCGGGGACCGGGTCACGCAGATGCGGGAGATCCCTCTTCGAAGAATTCTGTCGGTGCGCCCCTTCGTTCAGGGAGAGGACCTTCGCCTCATCTACCGCAGCGTGAGCGTCATGGATGACGGCGCCCGCAGGTCTCCCCGGGTGAATCTGGGCATGTTCCTTTCGGGCCTGTCGGGACGGCTGGCCCGGAAAGTGGCCGGAGGGGAGGCCTTTCTGGAGGCCGGCATGGTGGTGGTCTACCAGGATGAGGAGGATCTGCGCGCGTGCACCTTTGTGCCGGATGAGCGCATGAAGCAGGCCCTTGGCGCGGCCCTGGGCGATGCATACCTGCGGGACGACCGCCTGGGACGCCCTCAGGTGCTCTCCATGAAAGGCCAGCTGCTGGAGCATGCGTTTCCGGAAATCTACAGACACTGCGCGCCGCTGGTGACCCCGGAGGACCTGGCCTGGGCAGCCCGTGAAAGGGAAAATTCCCGGAAGCGCCGGGAAGAACGCAGGGAGGCGAGGCTTCGCCGCGCGGAGCGGGAGCAGGGCCTCAGAAGCGGCAAGGAGGCCGCGCCCAAGAAAAAGAAGGCGGCCCCCGGGAAGACGCGCCCTGACAAGGGACCCCGGCCGGAAAAGGGAAAAGGCATGACCAAAAAAGAAGGAAGAAAGGGATCCTCACATGACGATAATGTTTGATCTGGACGGCACCCTGACCCGCTCGGAACGGGGGATTATTCTCAGCGCGCGTCTGGCCGCGGAGCAGGTGGGCTACGGAGGGCTGCCGGATGAGGCCTGGATGGCCTTTATCGGTCCGCCGATGATTGATGATTCCTTCATGATGATCACCGGCATGTCCAGGGAGGAGGCGGACCGCGCCGTCGTGCTCTACCGGGAGCGCTACAGCCGGGTGGGCTGGTCGGAAAACGAGGTCTACACCGGTATTCCCCGGATGCTGCGCACCCTCCGCCGCGCCGGGCACCGCCTGGCCATCGTCACCTCCAAGCCGGAGGTGAATGCAAAAAAGATCGCGGACCGCTTCGGACTCACCCCCTTCATGGATGCGCTGGTGGCCCCGACGCCCCAGGAGAGATACAACACCAAGGACAACCTGATCAGAAGGGCCCAGTCGATGCTTCCCGGCCCCTATGTCATGGTGGGGGACCGCCGCTTTGACGTGGAGGGCGCCAGGAAAACAGGCATTGCCAGTGTGGGCGTGACCTACGGGTACGGCTCCCGGGAGGAACTGGAGGGGAGCGGGGCCGACATGATCGCCGACACCCCCATGGACGTATGCCGGCTGCTGGCACCGGATGCCCCAGGCGCGCCCGGCTGGCTGATCACCATGGAAGGGGTGGACGGCTGCGGCAAGACCACCCAGCGTCGGGCCCTGGAGGAATGCCTCCTGGAGCGGGGCTATGACCTTGTGCACACCCGTGAACCCGGCGGGGACGACATCGCCGAGCGCATCCGGGACCTGATCCTGGACCCGGCCAATACCGGCATGTGCGACCTGGCGGAGGCGTACCTGTACGCGGCCAGCCGGGCGCAGCATGTCCGCTCCCGTCTGCAGCCCGCCATCCGGGAAGGAAAGATGGTGCTGTGCGACCGCTTTGTGGATTCCTCCATCGCCTATCAGGGCGGCGGACGGGGCCTGGGGGCGGAGCTGGTGCAGTCCATCAATGCGCCGGCGGTGGATACCTGCCGCCCGGACCTGGTGATCTATCTGCAGATGGACCCGAAGGAGGCGCTGTCAAGGCGTCTCGGGGCCTCCGCCCCGGACCGGCTCGAGCAGGAGGACGTGGCCTTCTTTGAGCGCACGGCGGCAGCCTATGAACAGGCGTTTTCCGGACGGCAGGAGGTGCTGCGCGTCAATGCCGGGCAGGAGATCGGGGCGGTGACCGCGGAAATGCTTTCCGGGGTCTGCCGGCGGCTGGATGAGATCAACGGGAAGGATGCAGCATGGCAAAAGTAATTGTGGGCATGTCGGGAGGCGTGGACTCCTCGGTGGCGGCACTGCTTCTCAAACAGCAGGGACACGAGGTCATCGGCGTGTTCATGAAGAACTGGGAGGAGGAGGACGAGGACGGCGCGTGCACCAGCGAACAGGACTGGGAGGACGTGCGCCGGGTCTGCGAAAAGCTGGACATTCCCTTTTATGCCGTGAGCTTTGCCAGGGAGTACCGGGACCGGGTGTTTTCCTATTTTCTGGAGGAATATGCCAGGGGACGCACCCCCAACCCGGACGTGCTGTGCAATCGGGAGATCAAGTTCCGGGCGTTTCTGGAATTTGCGGAGGGCCTGGGGGCGGAGCACCTGGCCACAGGACACTTTTGCCGGACGGACCGCAGGGACGGCATGTGCCGCCTGCTGCGGGGGGCGGACCCGGGCAAGGACCAGAGCTATTTTTTGTACATGCTCAGGTCCGGGCAGCTGGAGAAGGTGCTTTTCCCGGTGGGAAACATGACCAAGGCCCAGGTCCGGGAAACGGCCGCGGGGGCGGGACTGTCCAATGCCGGCAAGAAGGACAGCACCGGCGTGTGCTTTATCGGGGAGCGGCATTTCAAGCCCTTCCTCATGCAGTTCCTGCCCGCAAGGCCGGGGGACATGGTGACCCCGGAGGGGAAGGTGGTGGGGCGCCATGACGGACTCATGTACTATACCCTGGGACAGCGCCGGGGACTGGGCATTGGCGGGGGAGGCACCGGAGAACGGTGGTTCGTCCTGGACAAGGACCTGACCGGCAACCGCCTCATTGTGGCCCAGGGCGGGGAGCATCCCCTGCTCTACAGCCGCGTGGCGGAGGGCTCCGGCGCCACCTTCGTGGCGGGGGAGGCCCCGGGAACGTCCTTTGAGTGCACCTGCAGATACCGATACCGTCAGCCGGACCAGCAGGTCCATGTGGAGGTGGACGGGGAACGGGTGCTGGTTACCGCCAGGGAGAGCCAGCGTGCGGTGACCCCCGGGCAGAGCATGGTGTTTTATGACGGGGATGTGTGCCTGGGCGGCGCGGTATGCGATGCCACGCCGGACCGGGGACGGGTTCCGGTGCCCCGGAGGTGAAGGGCGTGAAACTGAAAAGCCTGACGGGGCACCTGCGCACGGTGCTGCGCCACCGGCATCTGGTGTTTGTGCACTGCCTGCGCGCGGGGATCCCCCTGCAGGGACTGACCCACGACCTTTCCAAGTTCAGCCCCAGGGAGTTCATCCCGGGTGTGCGCTACTTCAGCGGGGAGCATTCCCCCAATGACGACGAACGCAGGGACAAGGGGTATTCCGAGGCATGGATGCACCACAAGGGACGCAACCGTCACCACTGGGAGTACTGGACGGATTTTTCGGCGTCCGAGGGGCGCTACGTGCCGGTGGAGATGCCCCGGCGGTTCCTGGCGGAGATGATCTGTGACCGGATGGCGGCCTCCAAGGTCTACAGGGGACGGGAGTATACCGACAGTTCGGCCTATGAGTACCTGACCCGCGGCAGGATGCGCGACCAGATGAATCCCCGGACCCGGGAGACGCTGGAGTATTTTCTGCTGCTGCTCTCCCGGGAGGGGGAGGAGCGGATGTTTGACAGGCTCCGGCGCTACATCAAAGGAGAAGAGATATGAGGCTTCAGAAATACATGGCGGACTGCGGCGTGGCGGCGCGCAGGAAGTGTGAGGAGATCATCGCCCAGGGACGGGTATGCATTAACGGCGAGGTGGTCAACCGCATGGGTGCGCTGGTGGAGGAGGGGGATGTGGTCACGGTGGACGGCCGGGAGATCACCCCGGAGATGCGGCGCGTCTACATCCTCTACCACAAGCCTGCCGGCGAGGTCACCACGGTGACGGATGACAAGGGCAGGGAGACGGTGATGGACCGCTTCCGGGACTTCCCGGTGCGCATTTATCCGGTGGGGCGCCTCGATTATGACAGCGAGGGCGCGCTGCTGCTGACCAATGACGGGGAACTGTCCCAGCATCTGATGCACCCCTCTTCCGAGGTGGACAAGGTGTACCTGGCCCGGGTCAGCCATACTCCGGACGGCCGTACCCTGGAGCAGCTGCGCCGGGGGGTGCTCATGGACGGGGAGAGCCGCAGGACCTGGCCCGCAAGGGTGAGCGTGGTGCGCTCGGGAGAACTGTACTCCGACGTACTGGTGACCATCCATGAGGGCCGCAACCGCCAGGTGCGGCGGATGTTTGAAACGGTGGGACATCAGGTGCTCCAGCTGCGGCGCGTGCAGTTCGGCCCGGTGAAACTGGGATCCCTGCGCCGGGGAGAATGGCGGTATCTGACCGATGAGGAGATCCGGAGACTGAAGAGCCTGTAGGGGGGCATCCGGACGTCAACACAGGAGCTGGGAGATAAGGGACATGAAAAGCGATCTGACCTGTCCGGTGGAGGTCACCGGTGTCCATATCCGGGAGGATAGCGGGACGCTGCTTGAAATCAGCTTCGCCAATCTCGGAGACAAACGAGTGGATTCTCTGCAGATGAACATCATCTGCTATAACGCTGAAGGGGAGCGCCTCGGCGGCAGGCTGCTCCGCTCCGCAGCCCGTGAAAACGGAAAGAAGGGGCATTTCAGTGGGCTTTTCCGCCCGGAGAGGGTGGAGGGGACAGCCCGGGTCGATGCCCAGGTGGAGAAGATCTGGTTTGCTGACGGGGTCATCTGGCGCAGGGAGGAGCGCAATGTCCGGGAGTATGAGAGCAACCGCCTGAACAACGGAAGGGAACTGGACCGCCTGCGCCAGGTTGCAGGTCCGGATGCCCAGGGCTATGCCCGGGAGGAGGACCTGCTGTGGCTGTGCGTGTGCGGCAGGGCCAACCGCAACAGCGATGAGAAATGCATGCGCTGCGGACGGCTGCGCCAGGACGTGCTGCGGGACTACTCCTTTGAGGCGGTGGATGCCACCCAGGGTGAAAAGGAGCGCCTGCTCCAGAGCAGGAGCCAGGCGGCGGCCAACCGGTCCTCCAGCGAGACGGCGAAGATGGTGGACCAGACCAGGGAAAAGGAACTGCGCACCCGCCGGCGCATGGTGCGCAGCGTCGCGCTGGTGGCCCTGGTGGCCATCGTGCTGGCCGGTGCACGTTTCGTGCTGCCCCGGGCATTGGTCTGGGCCGGGGACTGGAAGATGGAGGAAGGTGCCGCGGCGGATGCCCGCAGCCTCTATCTGAAGGTGGCCGCCATCTGGCCGGATACCTACGGTGCCGGCAGAAAGGCTGAGGATGCGGAGAGGGTCATCATTGAGCGTCTCATCTCCTCCAAAAACGAGGACAGTCTGGCCGAGGCCATTTCCCGTTCCCGGGAAGCCGGGGACGCGGAGCGGGAGATCCGCGCTGTAGTGACGCTGGCTTCCCTCCAGGAAAAGAACCGGGAGCTGGACAGGGCGGAGAAGACCCTGCTGGATGCCCCGGAGGATCCGGAGATTCAGGAGATGCGCCGGGACATCAGCTATCAGATCGCTCTGGAGGCCAAGGAAAAGACCGATTATCCCCAGGCCATCTCCCGGCTCAGGGAACTGGGGGAGTACCAGTCCGCCCCTGAGGAGCTGCAGGAGAGCCTGTATCTCTACGGCCGTCAGCTCATGCGCGAGGGGAAGTACGAAGAGGCCTGCGCCCGGCTGACCCAGGTCCCGGAGATGAGCGATGCGCTGGCCCTGGTGCGCCAGTGCCGCTATGCGCAGGCGGAGCAGCTGGAAGGACAGGACAGGCTGGTGGACGCGGCGCAGGTTTTTGAGAGCCTGGGCCTTTATGAGGACGCCGCGACCCGTGCCGCCTCCTGCAGATACCGGGCGGGCAATGCACTGCTGCTGGAGGGGGATCTTCAGCAGGCGGCCCGCCAGCTTCGCATGGCGGACACCTTTGAGGATGCCCAGAGCCGTTTCGAGGACGTGGCCCTGAAGCTGGGCATGGAAGCCCTGGGGAAGGAGGACTATCAGACAGCGGTGGAGTGGCTGGGACAGATCCGTGCAGAGGAGGCCGCGGAACCGCTGCAGAAGGCCGTTTACGGATATGCCATGACCCTGGCGAAAGAAGGGCATACGGAGGAGGCCATCGTCGAGCTGCGTTCCCTGGGCGGGTATGAGGATGCCTTCCGGATATCCCAGGAGATGGAATATGCCCTGGCCCTGGAGGAAATGAAGACCAATCCTGAGGATGCGGCGGCCCGCTTTGACGGGCTTGGAGATTATGAGGATTCGGAAAAACTGGCCCGGCAGTGCCGGGAGGCGGCGGCGCAGGCGCTGCTGAGCCGGGGTGATTACAGGGCGGCACTGGAGCGCTACCTGGCCCTGGGCGGTTCCCGGGAGATCCGCGAGCAGGTGACCCGCTGCCGCTATGCCCTGGCGGGCGAGTGCATGCAGGAGAAAAAATACGAGGAGGCCGTGCGCATGTACCGCCTGTGCGGGGCCTACCTGGACAGCGAGGAACGGGTGCAGCGCTGCAACTATGAGCGGGCCCTGATCCTCAAGGAAGAGGAAAAGTACCAGCAGGCGGCCGCGGCATTCGGGATGCTGGGAAGCTATGAGGATGCCCCCCTGCAGAAAAAGGAATGCGAGGACAGGTGGATGCTGTCCACCTATCAGGCGGCGCAGCTGGACAGCCAGCTGGGCAACTATCTGGATGTGATCCGGGGACTGGAGCCGGTTCTCGGAGAAACGCTTCCCGCGCGCTTTTCGAACATTCCGCAGATGTACGAGGAAGCCTGCATCGCGCAGGCGGACCAGCTGATCTCTGCGGGCCATCCCCTGGATGCCCTGCCCTTCCTGGAAAAAGCGGGCGACAGCGCACAGGCGAAGCAGCGCATGGAGGCCTATGTCTACAGAATCCTCGGCCGCTGGAAGGACCCCACGGGCATCGAGTACATCTTCCGCCGGGACGGCAGCTGCAGCATTGACGGGACAGAGGGCTACTTTGGCGGCAGCCACTATGAAATCTACGTGGGAGAGGAACCGTATCCCTCCAGAGCGGCCTATCAGGTGATCGGCATCCGGGGAGATACCCTGACCCTCAAGAGCTATGCCACGGACAGGAATATCCGCCTGCGGTACCTGGATGACGGCACGAAGGCGCAGGAGGCGCCCGAAGAACCCGGGGTGAGTTTCCCGGAAGAAATGCAGCAGCAGACCCCTGAGGAACAGGAGGAGAAGGCAGAGAGTGGGGAATAAGGAGAGACGCGGTTTCCGGGCGGATGTGCTCATCCTGGCCGGCGTGCTTCTGCTGGCGGCGCTTCTGTATCTGGCCGGAGCCCTGCCGGGCGGCGGAGAAACCTGGGTGGTGGTGCGCATTGGCGGGGAGGAACGCCTGAGATGTCCCCTCTCCGTGGACGGCACCTATCCTGTTTCCCAGGAGGACGGCAGCATCAACGTGATCACGGTGTCCGGAGGATCGGTCTGGATGTCCGAGGCCAACTGCCGGGACGGTCTGTGCATGCACCAGGGGAAGATCCGCAACCGTGCCCGCTCCCTCGTCTGCCTGCCCCACAGCCTTGTGGTCAGTCTGGAGGGGAAGGGAGCCTCCCCGGAGGAGGATGAGGTGGACGTAATCCTGTACTGAGGAGGAATGTCATGTTCTGGATTGAGGACGCCCGAAGGGCGCCGGACACCCGTCGGGTGGATGTGGTGGATGGCATCCGGGTGCTGGCCATCGGGATTGTGGCATGGTTCCACATCTGGCAGCAGTCCTGGCTGTTCCCGACCTTTACGGTGTTCGGGCAATGGATCAACCTGGATCCGCTGGTGCGCTCCGGGTACATGTGGGTGGACCTGATGATCCTGGTGAGCGGTTTCTGCCTTTATCTGCCCTGGGCAAGGCTGGAGGCGGATTCCCCGCTGCCGGATCCGATGGGGTTTTACCGCAGGCGGCTGGCGCGGATTCTGCCCTCCTACCTGTTTACCCTGGCGGTCATGCTGTGCGTGGCGCTTGCGCGGGACAGCTACGCCACCCCGGAGGACGGCGCCCTTGACGTGCTGACCCACCTGACCTTTACGGAAATCTATTTTTACAAGACCTACTATGCCACCAACCTGAACGCCTCGCTGTGGACACTGGCGGTGCTGATGCAGTTCTACCTGCTCTTTCCGCTGCTTGCCCGCGGGATGAGGCGCTGGCCCCTGGTGATCTTTGCCCTGATGATGGCCACGGGCCTGGGGGTGAGGGCGGTCCTCGAGGCGACATTTGAGGATCCCAGCCTCTATTTCAACCACCTGGGGGCGTATATGGACACCTTTGCCCTGGGCATGGGGGCGGCGTGGCTGCATGTGAGGCTGTGCCGTCTGCCCCATGGGATCCTGCAGCGTCTGCTGTGCTCCCTGCTGGCGGTGCTGGCTTTCTGGCAGCTGCTGCTCGTGGCCGCAAGGCAGTCCGCTTCTCCGGACGTCACGGCTA
Organism: uncultured Eubacteriales bacterium; assembly: GCA_902772995.1. Classification (GTDB taxonomy): domain Bacteria; phylum Bacillota; class Clostridia; order Christensenellales; family Aristaeellaceae; genus Ventricola. The sequence continues at coordinate 3,746 of CACYCQ010000077.1, read as the reverse complement.
TCCGCATCGGGCAGATGCACAACCGTCTTTCCATGGGCGTCTTTGGGGCGCTGCTGCTGCTGGGAAGTGCGCACGGGGGATGGTTCCTGCGTCACCTTCTGGCCAATCCCCTGACCCGCTTTCTCTCCGGCATCTCCATGCAGTTCTATATCTGGCATCAGGTGCTGGCGGTGTGGATCCGGGAACTGAGGATCATCCCGAGCGAATATGAGAACCCCAACTATTCCGGCGACCTGCGCTGGCAGATCGCGTATACCGCCGCCTGCGTGACGGCAGGCATTGCGGTGGCGTGCCTGGTGACCTTCCTGATCGAGCGTCCGGCCGCCCGGGCGCTGCTGCGAACGGGAAGCAGGGAAAAGGCTTCCGCGAAGCCGGAAACGGCAGAGCCGGCATGCCGCCCGTTACAGGATGAACACAGCCGTGAACAATCAGGGGGAGACGCGCAATGAACAGCGAAAACAGGCATTCCTTTGAAAAGGTCGGCGTGGTGGGCCTTGGGGCCATCGGGATGCTCTACGGCAGCGCCATGATGGACGCCGGCGTGGATGTGCGGGTACTGGTGGACCGGGAACGCCTGGACCGCTATACGCGGCATCCCGCCCGGGTCAACGGACGGGAGGTCCGTTTCCGCTACTGTACACCGGAGCAGGGAGAACCCCTCGACCTGATTCTCTATGCCACCAAAGCCTCGGGACTGGACGCCGCCATGGAGGTCAGCGCCCCGTTTGTGGGGGAGGAGACCCTGCTGCTGTCCCTTCTCAACGGAATCACCAGCGAGGAGGTGCTGGAGGGGCGCTTTGGAAAGGAACGGGTGATCTACAGCGTGGCCCAGGGCATGGACGCGGTCCGGGAAGGCCGGGAGCTGCGCTGCACGCATTCCGGCCAGGTGATCCTCGGGGAGCGGGAGCCGGGAGCGGTGTCCCCGCGATGCCGGGAGCTGGCCGCCTGGCTGACGGCTCACGGCGTCAGTGCCCAGGCGGTGCCGGACATGCGCCGCAGACAGTGGGGGAAGCTGATGCTCAATGTGGGCGTCAACCAGACCGTCATGGTCTTTGAGGGCACCTATGGCACGGTTCAGGTCCCGGGCAGGCCCCGGGAGGTGTTCATAGAGGCCATGCGGGAGGTGCAGCGCCTTTCGGCGCTGGAGGGGTACCCCCTCTCAGAGGAGGACCTGAAGGGCTATATCGCCATCAATGACTCCCTGGATCCGGAAGGCGCACCCAGCATGCGCCAGGACGGCAAGGCGCACAGGCCCTCCGAGGTGGAACTCTTTGCCGGGACGGTGATCCGCCTGGCAAAGCGTCATGGCCTGCCTGTTCCGGTGAACCAGTGGCTCTATGACAGGGTCCGGGAGATGGAAGCGGCGTACTGAGCATAAAAAAACTGCCTGAAGGATCAGGCAGAGGGAAAGACGGTCAGCCCAGGGGAGCGCTGCCGCCGCCCTGGACGCTGAGGGACTCCAGCAGCTCCGGGTGGGCTTTGCTTCCTTCAGGAATCAGGGTTTCGAAGATCAGGGTGGAGTCCTCCACGGTGACCAGGACCAGGGTGAGATGATATCCATTCTTTTCCTCCCGGACATCAGCCTCCAGCCCGGAAGCGGGATAGGCGCCCACCTTCGTCAGGGACAGATCTTTCCTGCCGGAAATATCCGTCCATTCGCTCTCCAGCAGCTCATTGGCATCCATGGTGAAGTGCATCCAGCGCAGCAGGCTGAGGGTGCCGCCCCCGGGAAGGGTGTACAGCCGGGAAAAGCTTCCGTCCTCAAAAAGCAGGTCTGTCTCCAGAACGGCATCTGCGGGAAGATCCACCAGAAGTTCCACTTCTGAGGGCTCGCACAGACCGGCGGAAAGGGGAAGGAGCGCTGCAGCGGTGAGCAGGAGAAAGAAAAGCTTTCTGATCATGGAAATTCCTCCTTTTTACAGGGTCAAGTATATCGGAAACGGGACAGGGAGACAATCCGGGGGGTGAACGGTTTGAAACGGATTTTGCTGATAGCCACCGGCGGCACCATCGCCAGCCGGCCGACGCAGGACGGTCTGGCGCCTCAGATGACCGCCGCGGAAATCCTGGATGCGGTGCCGGAAATCCGCACGTTCTGCCGCATAGATGCCATTCAGCTGATGAACATCGATTCCACCAACATGTCCCCGGAGTGCTGGCTGCAGATGGCCGCGTGCGTGGAAAAAAACTATGGGGCCTATGACGGGTTTGTCATCACCCATGGCACGGACACCATGGCGTATACCTCCTGCGCGCTGTCCTATCTGATTCAGGACAGCGGCAAGCCGGTGATTCTGACGGGGTCCCAGCGTTCCATCTTCTTTCAGGAGACGGATGCCCGCAGGAACCTGACGGATGCCTTCGCCGCGGCCAGCCTGGGGGACCTTCAGGGGGTGTACATTGTCTTTGACGGGCGGGTGATCGTGGGGACCCGGGCCAGAAAGGTGCGCACCAAATCGATGAATGCCTTTGACAGCATCGATTACCCGGACGCCGCCCTGGTGAGGGACGGCAGGATCCTTCGCTACCTGTCTGGCAATAAGACGCGGCAGGGGCCCAGATTCTTCCACGAACTGGACCGGCATGTATGCGTTGTGCGCCTGATTCCGGGCATGGACCCGGAAATCCTCCTGCAGCTGTCCGCCACCGCCCATGCCCTGGTGATCGAAAGCTTCGGGGTGGGAGGCCTGCCCTGCTATGAAAACAGGGACTTCCTCCGGGGGATTGAGACCATTTCCCGGGAGGGAAAGCCCATTGTGATTACCACGCAGGTCCCCCATGAGGGAAGCGATCTGGAGGTCTATGCGGTCGGCGCTCAGGCCTCCCGGCTGCCCATGGTGATGCAGGCTTATACCATGACCGTTGAGGCGGTGGTCACCAAGCTGATGTGGCTGCTCCCTCTGGCAAAGTCCCCCGGGGAGATCCGGGAGATGTTTTACCGGAGCATCGCCTTCGATCTGCTGCATTTTGAAAGCATTCGTGAAGAGAAATGCATCCTTTGAAGAGCCCGGTCTGACGGACGGCATCGCAGGTGACCGGGGACAGGAAGGGAAACGGAAAAATAGTTGAAAACAGGAAAGCATTCTGTTACAATTATAAAAACGCGGGAGACTCTTCTGGAAAAGCGGAAGACGGTCTGCGTCGAATGAATGGATGCCTGTACACCGGGTGCCCATTTTTCGAGATATATCCAAATGATTGAGGAGGAAGACAACATGACCAGAAAGATTGGCGTCCTGATTCTGGCGACGGTTCTGATGATCGCGGTGTGTGCCGTGGCGTCAGCAAGTTTGTACTATGTGACGGGCAACGGTGTCCGCGTCCGCAGCGGCCCCGGAACGGATTATGCGATCCTCAGCCACCTGAACCGCGGCGCGAAGATCAATGTGGAAAGCATCAGCGGCGGCTGGGCCAGAATGACCCTTTGGAGCGGCTCTGATACAGGCTATATTTCCACCCGTTACATCAGCCGCAACAAGCCCAGCTCCGGTTATTCCCCCACCCCGTCCTACAACGGAAACTATCAGGCCTTCACGCCGGTCAGCTACTATGTCATCGTGAACCCGAAGAACACCTATGTGAACATGCGCTGGGAAGCCAGCAAGGCCTCTCCTGTCCGCAGGATCTACTACTATGGCGCTCAGCTCAAGGTCATTGCTGAGAACGGCAGCTGGGCCCAGGTCATCGACGAGTCTACCGGAGAAGTCGGTTTCATTATGAAGAGCCTGCTCCTTCGCATCTGATCC
>CACYCQ010000076.1:0-3179 GCA_902772995.1 uncultured Eubacteriales bacterium | reverse complement strand
TCCTTGGCGATCCCCTCGATGATGCGGCGGGCCTTGACGGACGCCTCCTCATCCGGCGTGGCGATGTACACGCTGCCGTCGTCCTCGATGTCGATCTTGACGCCGGTCTCCTCGATGATCTTGTTGATCATCTTTCCGCCCGGGCCGATGACCTCGCGGATCTTGTCCGGATTGATCATGAAGCGGGTGATCTTGGGGGCGTACCTGGACAGGTGCTCCCTGGGCTGGGGCAGGACCTCCAGCATCTTGCCCAGGATATAGAGCCTTCCGTCCAGCGCCTGGGACAGGGCCTGACGCAGGATGGCCTCGTCGATGCCCTTGATCTTGATATCCATCTGGATGGCCGTGATGCCGTTCATGGTGCCGGCCACCTTGAAGTCCATGTCGCCCAGGAAGTCCTCCAGACCCTGGATGTCGGTGAGCACGGCCACCTTGCCGGTCTCGGCATCCTTGATGAGTCCCATGGCCACGCCGGCAACGGGCGCGGTGATGGGAACGCCGGCATCCATGAGGGCCAGCGTGGAGCCGCACACGGAGGCCTGGCTGGTGGAGCCGTTGGAGGAGAGCACCTCGGAGACCACGCGGATGGCATACGGGAACTCATCCACCGGCGGGATGACCGGAAGCAGGGCACGCTTGGCCAGCGCGCCATGGCCGATCTCCCGGCGTCCGGGGCTCTTCATGCGTCCGGCCTCTCCGGAGGCGTAGGGCGGCATGTTGTAGTTGTGCATATAGCGCTCGGAGGTCTCCGTGCCCAGCCCCTCGATGACCTGGGCCTCGCTCACGGGCGCCAGGGTGGCCACGGAGAGCACCTGGGTCTCGCCGCGGGTGAACACGCCGGTGCCATGGGTCCGGGGCAGCACGCCGGTCTCGCACCAGATGGGGCGGATATCCGTGAGGCCGCGGCCGTCCGGGCGCACGCCGTGATCGATGATCTTGCGGCGCATGACCTCCTTGTCCAGATAGTACAGGGCGTCATCCACCTCGTTCATGCGCTCGGCAAAGCGCTCGGCGTACTTCTCATGGGCCTCCTGCTTGACCAGGGTCTCCCGGTCCCCCCGCTCGTGGCGGTCAAAGGCCTCAAACGCCCACTCGGTCCTGCCCAGGAAGTCCTCATGCACGGCCGCCTTGATGTCCTCGCCGGTCTCAAACACCGGGAAGTCCTTCTTGGCCTTGCCGATTTCCTCCACGATCCGCTTCTGGAAGGCCACCAGACGCTTGATCTCCTCATGGCCGGTCAGGATGGCGCGGAGCATGTCCTCCTCGGAGATTTCCTTGGCCCCGGCTTCCACCATCAGCACCGCCTCGTCCGTGCCGGCCACGGTCAGGGCCAGCCGGGAGACCTCGCGCTGCTCACAGTCGGGGTTGATGATCACCTGTCCGTCCACCAGGCCCACGGACACGGCGCCGATGGGGCCCGCCCAGGGAATGTCGCTGACCGCCAGGGCCGCGCTGGCCCCGATCATGGCCGGGATTTCCGGAGGCACGTCGTACTCCACGGAGAGCACCGTGCAGACCACCTGCACGTCATTGCGGATGCCCTTGTTGAACAGGGGCCGCAGGGGACGGTCGATGAGGCGCGCCGTCAGGGTCGCCTTCTCGGAGGGACGCCCCTCGCGCTTGATAAAGCCGCCCGGCAGCTTGCCGATGGCGTACATCTTCTCCTCCACGTCCACGCTCAGCGGGAAGAAGTCCTGTCCCTCCCTCGGCGTGTCCGCAGCGGTGGCGTTGACCATGACGACCGTATCCCCCAGGTGCACCATCACGGAACCGTTGGCCTGCCCGCAGTACCTGCCAAAGTCGAGCCGCAGCTCGCGGCCGCCCAGTTCCATCGAATAACTCTTTTCCATGAGAATCTCCTTTCTGCCTCTCCACAACTCCTCGGGCCGAACCCTCGCACCCGAACAAAAAACCGCCGGTTGGTTTTCCCAAACGGCGGCCATCTGGGATTCTGCCGGCAATTACTTGCGCAGACCCAGCTTCGCGATCAGTGCACGATACCGCTCGATGTCAATCCTCTTGAGGTACTCGAGCATGTTCCGGCGCTGTCCAACCATGAGCAGCAGTCCACGGTGAGAATGATGATCCTTCGCGTGAACCTTCAGGTGCTCGTTGAGGTGGTTGATGCGCGCCGTCAGCAGCGCGACCTGCACTTCAGGGGACCCGGTGTCTCCCTCGTGGCGCGCATACTCCTTGATGATGGCTTCCTTGGCTGCCTTGTCGATGGCCATAATGGTGTTCCTCCAATTCGTTGTTGTGTCAAACGCCACCGGCCCGGATTTCCGCCTGGAGCAGCGGGAATCTGCGCCCGTGGTTGCGACCGGCGGTTATTCTAACATGCCCAAAGCCCGTTGTAAACAGCAAAATTCGCGTCTTTTTCAGGCTTTTCCGGGTTTTTCGGCGCCCCGGCCGCCGGACAGCAGCGTGAGCAGCACCGAGAGCGGGAAGAGGGCGCACCAGAGGGTCCGGTAGGTGAAATAATAGTGGATATGGATGTGGTTGGTGGTCAGCAGCATCCACCCCGCAGCGCAGGCCACGGGAATCAGCAGGCAGCAGGCGCCCGCTTGGGCCCCCAGACCCCGTCCCCGCCGCAGGGAACGGACCGCCCTTGCGCCAAGCAGCACAGCCGCCGCGGCCAGGAGCACCTGGAAGGCGCGCTTTCCCGTGATCAGGCGGATATTGCGCATCAGGGCCGCTCCCCGGCCCACCACCTCGCCGCCGTCCACTTTGCTGGACATGCGCAGGGCGATCTGCCCGATCACCCCCGCCAGCCCCTCGGGGCCGAAGGCGAGGACATTGAGCCCCCACTTGAGCGCCCACATTCCCGCGTAGCCCGCACCCCAGGCCACGGTGCTTTCAATGCAGCGGCGAAGCAGGGCCCGGGGCTCCATGTCCTTCATGTGCAGCAGGATATCCAGGGTCATGGGGAAGGCCAGGGTCATCACCGGGAAGGTCAGCAGGTCCAGGTAGCTGACCACAATTCCCGATGCGGCAAACAGCCATCCGTGCCCCAGACGGCTTTCAATGCTTTCCCCCCACCGCAGCAGCAGAGCGCATGCGCCCAGCGCCACCAGCGGGCAGGGGACAAACTCCGCGCAGATGCCCATGGCCGCGGGCATCATGAGCAGCAGCGTCAGGGCAAACCCCGGGACCATGGCCTTCCCGATGCCCCGGCGGGT
>CACYCQ010000075.1:0-2299 GCA_902772995.1 uncultured Eubacteriales bacterium | reverse complement strand
CGACCCCGCCCGGATTGCGCTGATCCCGGACCATTTTGTCCCCAACAAGGACATCAAGTCCGCGACGATGGCCAAGCAGATGCGGGACTTCGCACGCGCGCAGAAGATTGTCCACTATTATGAGGTGGGCCGTGTGGGCATCGAGCATGCGCTTTTGCCGGAGCAGGGAATTGTGGCGCCGGGCGAGGTGATCATCGGCGCTGACAGCCATACCTGCACCTATGGCGCCGTGGGCGCATTCTCCACCGGCGTGGGGTCAACGGACATGGCCGTGGGAATGGCGACCGGCGAATGCTGGTTCAAGGTCCCTGAGGCCGTGCGGGTTGTGCTGAAAGGAAAGCCCCGGCGCTGGGTCAGCGGCAAGGATGTCATTCTCCATCTGATCGGACAGATCGGCGTGGACGGGGCCCTGTACCAGTCCCTCGAGTTCACGGGCCCGGGAGTCAGGGAGCTGAACATGGACAGCCGCCTGACCATCGCCAACATGGCGATTGAAGCCGGTGCCAAGAACGGCATCTTCCCGGTGGATGACATCTGCCGCGCCTACCTGGCGGAGCGGGTCACCCGGGAGTATACGGTGTTTGAGGCGGATCCGGATGCCGTCTACTCAAAGGAGGTCACCATCGACCTGGATACGCTGCCCCTGACGGTCAGCCTGCCGCACCTGCCGGAAAACACCCGCCCTGCCAGCGAATGCGGGGACATGGAGATCGACCAGGTGGTGATCGGGTCGTGCACCAACGGCCGCATCAGCGACATGCGCGCGGCGGCGGAGGTGCTCAGGGGACGCAAGGTGCACGAGAGGGTGCGCTGCATCGTCATTCCCGGGACCCAGGACGTGGTGCGCCAGTGCCTGAAGGAGGGGCTGGTGGATGTTTTCGTCGGTGCCAACGCCATCTTCACCATGCCCACCTGCGGCCCGTGCCTGGGCGGCTTCTGCGGCGTGCTGGCCAAGGGGGAGCGCGCCGTGTCCACCACCAACCGGAATTTCGTGGGACGGATGGGCCACAAGGAAAGCGAGATCATTCTGGCCAGCCCGGCGGTGGCGGCGGCATCAGCGGTGCTGGGCCGCGTCGCCGTGCCGGATGAGCTGTGAGAAAGGGGTTTGAAATATGAAGTACAGATCGACTGTGATCCGGTACGGGGATCATGTGGATACCGACGTGATCATTCCGGCGAGATATCTGAACACCGCGGATCCCGCAGAGCTGGCCGCCCACTGCATGGAGGACCTGGATGCCGATTTCCCCGCGAAAAAGGAAAAAAGCAGGATCATCGTGGCGGGGCGCAACTTCGGCTGCGGCTCCTCCCGTGAGCATGCGCCCATCGCCATCAAGGCCAGCGGCATCGAACTGGTGATTGCCGACAGCTTTGCCCGGATTTTCTACCGCAATTCCATCGATATCGGCCTGCCCATCGTGGAGTGCCCGGAAGCGGCTGCCGCGATCCAGGACGGAGATGAGGTCGAGGCGGACATGGATGAGGGCATCATCCGGGACATCACCCGCAACCAGACCTTCCGCGCGGCCAAGTTCCCGCCGTTTGTGCAGGAGATCATCTCCGCCGGCGGCATCAAGGAATTTGTCCGGGAAAAGATTCACAGGGAGGAATAAGCGATGAAGGCGAAGATCGTAACGCTTCCCGGCGACTATATCGGGCCGGAGGTGGTGACCCAGGCCGTGCGCGTGCTCGGGAGGGTGGCGCAGAAATTCGGCCATGAGCTGCAGTTTGAAGAGCGCAGGATGGGCGGCGCGTCCATCGATGCCTATGGCGTTCCGCTGACCGAAGAGACCCTGGCGGACTGCAACCAGGCGGACGCCGTGCTCATGGGCAGTGTGGGCGGCCCCAAATGGGACGGCGTCGAGGCGGCAAAGCGTCCTGAGAAGGGGCTCCTGGGACTGCGCAAGGGCATGAATGTCTATGCCAACCTGCGTCCCTGCCGCATTTTCCCCCAGCTGAGGGCGGCCAGCCCCCTGAGGCCGGACATCCTGGAGGGGGAGATCGAGATCATGATCCTGCGGGAGCTGACCGGAGACATCTACTTCGGCAAGCGCAGCCGCAGCCAGGACGGACAGCGGGCCACGGACGAGATGGCCTACTCGGTGCAGGAGATCGAGCGCCTGGCCCGCATCGGCTTTGAGATGGCCCGCAGCAGAAAGGGAAAGCTGTGCTCCGTGGACAAGGCCAACGTGCTGGAATGCTCCCGGCTGTGGAGGGAAACCGTGAACCGCCTGGCCGGCGAATACCCGGATGTGACCCTCACGCATATGTATGTGGACAACGCGTCCATGCAGCTGAT
>CACYCQ010000074.1:0-2838 GCA_902772995.1 uncultured Eubacteriales bacterium | reverse complement strand
CGAGGACGACGGCAGCGTGTACATCGCCACGCCGGATGAGGAGGCGTCCGTCAAGGCCCGCCGCATCATCGAGGGGATCGCCAAGGATATCGAGGTGGGCGAGACCTACACCGGCAAGGTGGTCCGCATGATGAACTTTGGCGTGTTCGTCGAGCTGCTCCCGGGCAGGGACGGCATGATCCACATCTCCAAGCTGGCCAATCACCGGGTGGAGAAGTGCGAGGACGTGGTGTCCGTGGGCGACATCCTGGAGGTCAAGGTGGAGGAGATCGACAGTCAGGGCCGGATCAACCTGATCCGCACGGACATCGACTATTCCGCCGCTCCCCAGCGCAGCAGCCGGACCCCCGGGCAGCGTCCGCCCCGCCGCACCGAAGGACGCCATTAAACCAGACCAAAGCTGTCGGACCTCCGGCAGCTTTTTTGCCTGTATCAGGAGGAAGCATGCCAGTCAAAGAGTTTAATCACCGGATCACCACGCTGTCAAACGGGCTTCGGGTGGTGACGGAGCAGATGCCCACCCTGTCCTCGGTGAGCGTGGGGATGTGGATCCGCTGCGGGTCCGTGCTGGAGAGCGAAGCGGAGAACGGCCTGTCGCATTTTATCGAGCACATGCTCTTCAAGAGCACCGAAAACCGGAGCACCCGGGAGATCGCCGAGGAGATGGACCGCCTCGGGGGGCAGATGAACGCCTTCACCAGCAAGGAATGCACCTGCTACTATGCCAAGGTGATCACCGAGCACCTTCCCCGGGCGCTGACCCTGCTGTTCGATATCCTGACCCATCCCCGGCTGGACCCCGGGGAGATGGAGAAGGAGCGGGGGGTGATCCTCGAGGAGATCGCCATGAGCGAGGATACCCCGGATGACTTGGTGTTTGATCTGCTCAGTGAGGCATGGTATAATGATCATCCAATGGCCAGGCCGATTCTGGGCTATGAATCCTTTATTTCCGGCGTCTCCCGGGAACAGCTCAGGGCGTTTCGGGAAAAGCACTATTTCCCGGCCAACACCGTGCTGGCGGTGGTGGGGTCCTTTGATGAGGAGGCGCTGCTGGAGCAGTGCGAGCGCGAACTGGGCGACTGGCCGGCGCGGGGAGTGGCGGAGGAGCCGCTGCCCTTTGTGCCTTCCGCTCCCCGGGTCATCTACCGGACCAAGGAGATCGAGCAGGTGCACATCGCCCAGGCGTGGCCGGGCGTGGCCCAGAGCGACCTGCGCATCTATCCCGTGTCGGTGCTGTGCAACCTGCTGGGCGGGGGCAATGCGAGCCGGCTGTTCATGAAGATCCGCGAGGAGATGGGGGCCGCCTATTCGGTGTACTGCTACCCCTCGGCCCAGATGGGCAGCGGGACGGTCAACCTGTATGCGGCCACGTCCCCCGAGAATGCCCAGCGGGTCAGCCACGCGCTGCATGAGGAGCGGCAGCGGCTCCTTCGGGAGGGCATCTCCCGGGAGGAGTTCGACATGTCCAAGGAGCAGCTGAAGGTCTCCTATATTCTGGGCATGGAGGGCAGCAGCGCGCGCATGAACGTGCTGGGCCGGAACCTGCTGCTTCGCAACCGCGTGATCGACCCGTCGGATGTGCTGCGGCACATGGAGGCGGTGACGATGGAGGATGTGCTGGATCAGGCGCATCAGGTGTTTGAGGGTGCCTACGCGGCGGCGGCCGTGGGCAGGCAGACGGATCAGCTGCTGATGTAGCGGCGGACAGAGAAAGGGGCAGGGACAGTCATGAAGATTACGACCATCGGGGAGATCCTCGTGGATCTGACCCAGGAGCAGCTGGATGCGTCCGGTATCCGGCATTTTGCGGCCTATCCGGGCGGGGCGCCGGCCAATGTGGCGGTGGCCGCGTCCAGACTGGGATGTGAAGCGGGCTTTATCGGATGCGTGGGCGATGACTCCTTCGGAGAGATGCTCAGGAGCACCCTCCTTCAGGAAAAGGTGGACTGCAGCGCCCTCATGTGCAGCGAGCACAGCAACACCACCCTGGCCGTGGTCACCGTGGACGGGACGGGGGAGAGGACCTTCTCCTTTTACAGGAAGCCCGGCGCGGATACCCAGATGGATGTGATGAAGACTCTGGGGGCGGTCAAAAGCCTGGAGGGCATTCTCCATTTCGGCTCGGTGAGCCTGAGCGTGGAGCCCAGCCGCTCCGTGGTGCTGGCGGCGGTTGCGCAGGCGAGGAAGCAGGGGATGATCATCACCTACGACCCGAACTTCCGCGCGCCGCTGTGGACCCATGAGGAAACCCCGGAGATGGTGATCCGGGAACCCCTGCCCATGGTGGATATCCTCAAGATTTCCGATGAGGAGACCCGGCTGCTGTCCGGAGAAGCCGACCCCGAGGGGGCCGCGCAGAAGCTGTGCGCCCAGGGCGTGAGGCTGGTGCTGGTGACCCTGGGGGCCAGGGGCGTCCTCTGGTGCCACAACGGCAGGTGCGGCCATGTGGAGGGCTTTAAGGTCAAGGTGGCCGACACCAACGGTGCGGGCGATACCTTCTTCGGCGCCTTCCTGAGCCGCGTGGCCGAACGCGGCGGACTTGACGCCATGGAGGATGCGGAGCTTCAGGACATGCTGCGCTTTGCCAATGCGGCGGCGGCGGTGACCACCAGCCGGCATGGCGCGATTCCGGCCATGCCCACGGCGGAGGAAGTCCGTCGGATGCTGAACAGATAAACGAGAGGACGAGAAGATGGGCGAGTTTGAGCAGAGGTTTTCCGCGCGGGAAGCGGAGCTGAAGGACCTGTACCTGAATCTGTATCATGGGGATACCGGTGCGTATGATTACTTTTGTTCCATGCTGAAGCGGCTCCATGATGCCCGCCCTGAGGGCCT
>CACYCQ010000073.1:0-5977 GCA_902772995.1 uncultured Eubacteriales bacterium | reverse complement strand
TGCTATTGCGGAATAAAACATGATGCACTTTTTGAAAACAGCCTCCTGCGATTCGTCAAACAGCCCGTACTTTTGCAGATTAAACATATCATACAGATCGCGGGCGGCCGACCTGTTCATCAGAGCGACAGCTTTTGCAGAGAAAATCTCCATCGGATCAACGCTTAACACGGTGATCTTGCCCTCGTTCCAGGGCAGACAGGCGGCTCTGCGGTAAACAGGGAACACATGGCGCCGCAGCATATAGTTGATTTCAATTTTCAAATTGTCCTTCATCCCGCCTGTGTTGACATATTCAAACACAAAAGAATCCAGCGCATGATACTGCTTGGATTTCGGGCTTAGGCTGTATCCCGATGCGGTCATGTATTTTCGGATATGATCGGTTATCTGCTCCCGCTCCTGCAGCATGTCTTCTCTCGGAACATCTTTTGAGTAGTCCATGTCAATATCTACCGACAAACGAGGTAGATCGAATATGGTCAGATTGATGGCAGTTCAGCCCTTCAATGCCAGCGTATCGGAAAGCAGCGCATCCCTTTCCATGAATGACAGTACATCAGCAAGACGGTACACTTTCTCAAAGGTATCCCTGACGAAGCCAAGCTCTTTAGCCTGCCTGCCGAGAGATATGCGGTCAAACTGCATCATAGTCATTCACCCCCTTATCAACAAGTTTCTTCAGATCATTCGGCGCATACAAAAGCCATTTCCGGTGGAACACAAAATCATCCTGTTTATCGAACAGATAGGTTTTACTGGAAGATGAGCGTTTCATGCATTCCGACAAGAATGTATCCGATAAAGACAATGCGTCCTTGTATGCCTCAAGGATATACCCGGCTTTCTGATAAAGCTGTCCACGCCCATATGCTCCCAATACCTCAAGCAGTTTTGTTTCATCAAGGGAAGGTATAAGTGCAAGGCATCGCAGTAGTTCCTCCAGCCCGCCGATCTTTGTAAAGTCAGCGATGCTGTCTATTACTGTTCTTTCAAGTGACGTAACACGTACTCCGTTATTCGTCTCCGTGATACTGTCGTTCCCGCGCCACAATACGTGCTGGTAATACAGACCATCATAATCGAATGGCCGCACTTTTTTCTCTGTAGAGAAGTACACCTCATAGAAGACCTGATTGGCATATCCGTAGAACTCAAATGCGCTGTGATGCGACACGAAGGAATCACCCGTTATATGCGATGCGACTTGAAAGCGGTTCGGGATCGGTTGTTCCGTTTCCATACTGATGACGGCATACAGGTCGCGCCGTACCCGTTCGATATAACCTTTTTTTAAATAACTCTTTATATTCCATATAGCTGCGCTCTCCGATCCGGTAAGCCGTACCATGTCGCTATGGGTAAAGCAGCGCAGGGCAGCCAGTTCTTTATACAGATCCATTGCAAGACCTCCTTTGTTTCTATATTAACGCAAAACAAGAGGAAACACAATAGTTTTGAGATGTTTTGAAAACGCACATTTCTAAAAACGCCCAGAACCATAAGTGAAGCATCGGTTTTGAACGTTTTCAGAAACGATTCAGTCTTTCTTGTAAAATCAGTCTCGTACCCATCCGCCCGGAGCAGCAAGCCCTCCGCCCAGGGCGGCGTCCGTCCCATCTGTTCGCATACAGCGTCAAGCGACATATGCTTATCCGCCTCTATGATCAGTTCATCATGCACATGGGCAACGATGCTGCAGCACCGCAGCATTTTCATTGCGTACATGAGGATATCTCTGGAGATGAAGGATGCGGACCTCCTCAAAATGGATTCCTTTTCCGCAGAAAAGGTAATGTCATTATAGAGGTTTGGCCTCTTTCTGGCCGGGAATGATGTCCTCGTCTGGCCGTGGATTGTGTCTTTAGCTGGCCGGGAATTATGGCCCTGCTGGCCCGTTACGGTGGCAATCTGCAACAAAGGAAGGAAAAGTCCGAATCATGATCCGGAGAAGACCGAAAAACACGTGCCGGAGATGCCGGCAAAGTTCAGAAATGACGAACTCGCGGGATGAATACCACCGGTCTGGACAGATCTGAGCAGGAAATGACAGGACGAACCCTTTCTCACAGGATATAATGGTCCCATCAAGGAAAGGAGGTGCGGGCGATGGAATGGCTTACCAGCATTCGCAGCGCGGTTGATTACATGGAGAATCATTTGGAAGACGGCATCTGTGCGCAGGATGTTGCCGACCACGTGTATCTTTCACCTTTCTTCCTTCAGAAGGGCTTTTCGCTGATGACCGGCTACGGGATTGGGGAATACATCCGAAACCGCAGATTGTATCTGGCGGCGCTTGACCTGAAGGAAACGAAGGACAAAGTGACCGATATCGCACTGCGATACCGTTATGAAACGCCGGAGAGCTTTACGAAAGCCTTTTCCCGGTTCCATGGTGCAACGCCTTCACAGGTACGTGGCGGAGCTTCGATAACCGCCTTCCTTCCCCTGACAATCACATTATCCGTTCAGGGAGGCAGGCAGATGGACTGCAGAATCACACCGATGTTTCCGTTGAAGGTCATCGGCTTTCAGAAGGTGTTTGACAATGAGAGCGCATATGCCGGGATTCCAAAGTACTGGGATGAGATATGCGGGAAGTATGCATCCAGCGTATATGCCGGAAATGCACCGGCGAATCCTTACGAGCAGGCGCTGGTGGACAACTGTATCGGCGAGTATGGCATCTGCATAGATGATCTGGGAGACGGGAAGTTCCGGTATCTCGTTGCCGGCAGATACACAGGCGGAAATGTGCCGGAAGGTATGGTCGTCTATGAATTCCCCCGCAGTGACTGGGCCGTATTCAACTGTATCGGGCCAGTCCCGCAGGCGCTCCAGGCCGTGAATACCCGGATCTATCAGGAATGGCTCCCTGGCAATCCGAAGTACGAATTGTGCGGGAACGCCACTGTGGAGTGGTATGACTGTGTCAACGGCGAAAAGACGGACCCGGATTACCATAGTGCAATCTGGGTGCCGGTAAAGAAAAGAACATAGTTCCTGCTGCATGAAAACGCTCCCGGTCACCGGCAATTCACCGGTGGTCGGGAGCTTGCTTCATTCCTGGTTCCCTCATCAGTCATGCCCTGCCCGCGGGCGGGCCCGCTCACAGGACAGCCGTTGTTTTTTTCCACACATATCGCGGCATATGGCGTGCCGGCCTTGTTCAGGGCCCGGTGGGGACCGGCAGCTTTGGTGCTGCTGCAAAGCTGCTCCTTCATCATCCGTCTCCTGCGGTCATCGGCGCCACCCCTGACCTGGCTGACCGGAAGCGCTGAACGGCTGTGCCGTCCGTGAGTAACTCAGGAACTGACTGATCATCCGGCCCGCTGTCGAACGCCCGGACCCAGCGCTCCCGGTTCCGGCCAGTTCAGGGACTGCTTCCCGTTCCGGCTTCACTGGATGGCTGCGCGGACCGCCTCCGGTTCAGAATCCATGGCCTGACTGCCATCCTGTCATCGGATCCCTGCCGGCTCGTCTGCGGGTCCCGGTTTCAGAGCCGTATGGAAGTGGGACAATCTGACTTTCCCGGGAGGGGGCCGCCACGTTCCTTCTGCCCGGAGCCTGCCCGCCCTGGGTCCGGAAGGCTCACAAAAAGCCTGCGGGGTTTCTCCCGCGGGTCCGGAAGGCGGTTTGACAGCTTTTTGCCGTCCTCGGGGCTGATCCGGCCGGCGCGGTTGTCGTTGGTGCATGGGCCCTGCCGGAGGTTCAGATCCCCGGTGCCGGCCTTGGCGGGGAAGCGGCCGTATGCTCCTGCAGCCTTTCAGGCTCGTGCCCCGCTTCCAGCGGCATCATCAGCGGTTCCGCCATGGCCGGAGATGCGTCTGTTGGTCAGGGGAGCATTCCTCCGCACTGCCTGTCTGCCGGTGCCGCCCCCAATGGTATGCACCTGCTTTTGATCCACGGATTCCACAATGCCGGTGTGCATGGAATTGGACGGCGGCAAACCGAAGGAGTTCTGATCCCCCGGCCGCGGGTCGCCGGTATGGAACCGGCCCTTGTTCCTGCAGCCGTGCAGGAAGGACGACCCTCCCGCGCCGCAGGATTTCTCTGGATAGCAGAGCAGCTTTTGCGCCTTCTAACAGCAGATTGCCGCCAGGAAGCACCCGTCAGCAGGCACATCACGCGCGCAGCGCCGGTCTTCCCGCAGTCCCATCCGGGGGCTTCCGGACAAAAATGCGGGCAGCCCCGGCGCGGTTCGCAGATCCGGCATTCGCGGTCCTGTCCTCAGGGAAGGCACCGGGGGGCATTCTCCCAGCAGCCGGTCTGCCCGGCGGCCTTGCGGGGACCTTTGCGGCGGTACAGCCGGTATCGGTCCTCACCGGTTTTGCGTCCGCGTACCTGCCCTGGTCCCTCCGGCCATACCCGGCACGCTTTTTCACCGCATCCCCCCGACCTGCAGGCCACCCGCACCCGGTCAGCACCGCGCCGGAGGCTGCCTTCACGGCAGCCGCGGTTTTCAGGGTGTTCAGGACAGAGGTGTGGCCCTGAAGCTCCTTCCGCAGGACATCCGGCCGCTTCCGCAGGTTCCCGCTGGATTTTCCGGATGCCCGCGCAAACTCAGGCAGCCCCTGCTTCCGGGGCCGGGACGTCCACCGGGCAAACCCGCATCCGGCAGAGTCCTTCACAAAGCCGCCGCAGGCGCCGCCATCGGCCGCAGCCGTGTACTCCGCGCCGGTCATTCCGGGCTTTTTTCGCACGTGTTTTGCTGATGGTCGGGCTTCAGCGCGGGTTCCCCCCAGAGGTTTCCCCTGAGGCCTGCTCTTCCGCAGGCGTTTCCGGGCTTCCCCCGGAGGAAATCTCAGATGGTCTTTCTGCGTCCGTAACGGGACCGGGGGCTTCAGGCGTTTCTGCCTGCCCGCCGCCTCCAAGCGCTTCTGTTACCCTGTCGGCCAGATCGCCCATCCGCGCATACATCCAGCTGCCCGGGCATGACTTGTTTGCAAACCAGCGGTGGACCGTCAGGATCATCTCGTCGGTCTTCGGGCGATAGGCCAGCGTGAGTTCCTTGTCGCCCAGCCACAGGAGCTTCTTCTTCCCGTTTCGCCGGCAGATGTCAGCGCAGAGCCTGATGAGTGTCCGGTAGACCACATCATTGAAGGCGTAGGGCTCCGTTTCATCTGAGGCGCACTCGATGGTGACGGCCCTCTGGTCGTTGGCGCTGCTGGAGGAACACCAGCTGCGGTTTTTCTCCTCCACGTACATGCCGACCCGGCCATCTTCGCCAATGCCATAGTTGCTGGATACCTGTCGGGGGGACGGCACGAGTATGTCGCCGAGCGTCTCAACAGAATACTGGCCCACCACGCAATGAGGCGTGATGCGGTCAATGCTGTGGGTGCGCTGCCCGGAATGGTTCGGGCTGAGTTTCGTATAAGCCACCAGCGGGCTGTTTGTGTATGTCATGTCATTTACGTCCTTTCACAAAAAATGAAAAAGGGGCCCCCTCCGACGGTTCGCCCGTGATCACATTCGGGCTGAAGAATCCGCTCACCAGGCAGAATCCGGATAATGGCGCTGAGCAGTATCACGATGACCGCGCTCATTTCTCCTCCCCGGTTATCACACGGGTAAACATCCCGGGAGGACATTCTTCTGTTGTATTCGTGTGGAATCATATCTTCCGGACGACAGCTTTCCTATGCTCTTTTTTCTGCATCAGACGCGGTCGTCTTTTTCTGCATTCCCGTTTTCCGGTACGTCAGGTACAATGATGGCGTCCTCACGGGGGTTTTATCCCCCTTGCTGAACCGTTGCAATTTGCGATGATCAGCGAGAGTTGCAGCGCAATAAGGCTTTGAGTGTCAAAACACGCAGGAAACAAGCATTCAAACTATAGCAGAACCGGCAGCCTGTTTTCAATTGCAAATACCAAATGTGGTGTATTCTCCTTCACAAGATTGATTGATACTGAGCAATTCCTGTTTAATCAAAAAGGAGTGCAGCATTCACTGCACTCCTTCTTCTTTTC
>CACYCQ010000072.1:0-4649 GCA_902772995.1 uncultured Eubacteriales bacterium | reverse complement strand
GAAAAAAGCGGCCGCGCGGGGGTTCCGCGCAGCCGCTGCCTGAGCTTGTCCGTTCATCCATGTTTCTCTTCCGGGACCTTATCCATGAACCGCCGGCGCGGGCACATGTCCTCAGTTCTCGGAGATGATTTCCGTCCAGATCTGGTCATACAGCTTGGTATCATCCCCCAGGTACTTGAAGACTTCGCAGCGTTCCAGCACTTCCGCGGGAGGATTGTTCACCGGGGAGCTGTTGTACTCCTCAGCACCCATCAGCTCAATGGCCGCGGTATTGGGGATGGCATAGCCGACATAGTTGTAGTTCATGGCCGCCACGTCCGCACGGCACATGAAATCGATAAACTTCTGCGCGGCTTCCGCGTTCTTGGCATTGGACGGAATGCACATGCAGTCAAAGAAGATGTTGCTTCCCTCCTTGGGAACCACATAATTCAGATTCTCATTCTCCGACAGGCAGAAGGTGGCGTCGCCGCTCCAGACCATGGCCACACTGGCCTCACCGGCAATCATCTTGTCCTTGACCTCGTCCACCACATACGCCAGAACCATCGGGCGCTGCTTGAGCAGCAGCTGCTTGGCGTCCTCAAGGTCAGCGGGGTCCACGGAGTTGAGGTCATGCCCGGTCATCACCAGGGCGATGCCCACCGTGTCCCTGGGGCTGTTGAGCATCAGCATATCCTTGTCGTAGGTCTCATCCATCAGGACAGACCAGCTGTCCGGGGCTTCCTTCACGGTTGCCTTGTTGTAGAGAATGCCCATGGTTCCCCAGGTGTAGGGGACCGAATACTCCGACTGGGGATCAAAGGACCTGTTCATGAACTTGGGATCGATGTTTTTCACATTGGGGACCTTGCTCCAGTCCACCTTCTGCAGCAGGCCCTCACGGATCATCCGCTCGATCATGTAGTCGCTGGGGAAAATCACGTCATAGCTGGCACCGCCGTTGGCGATTTTGGCATACATGTCCTCGTTGGTCTCATAGACCTCGTAGATCACCTTGATGCCGGTTTCCTTTTCAAACATCTTCAGGACTTCCATGTCGATATAATCTCCACAGTTGTATACCGACAGGGTTTCCGCAAAGGCACATGCGCACACGAACATCAGCAGCACTGCTGCAGCTACGGACAGGATCTTTTTCATACGACTTCCTCCTTTTAATATGGGATTTGTGAAGGCTTGATACTTTGGGCGTCTTCCGACTTGATATCGCGCATGTTCAGCGCCAGCAGCAGGAAGAACACGCACCCGAAGATCAGGGTCGACAGCGCGTTGATCTTCGGGGAAATTCCGCGCTTGGCCATGGTATAGATGGTAATGGACAGGTTGGACACTCCGGAGCCCGTGGTAAAGAAGCTGACCACAAAATCATCGATGGACATGGTCAGCGCCATGAGGAAGCCGGACACCACGCCCGGCATGATATCCGGAAGCACCACCCTGAAAAATCCCTGAATGCGGGTCGCCCCCAGGTCCTGGGCCGCCTCGATCAGGTTAGGATCCAGCTGCCGCAGCTTGGGGAGCACCGACAGAACCACATAGGGAACGCAGAAGACCACGTGGCTCAGAAGCAGCGTCCAGTAGCCCAGCTGGAAGTGAATGATGGCAAAGAGCAGCATCAGGGACACACCGGTGACCACCTCCGAGTTGAGCATGGGGAGATTGATCACCGACAGCATGGCCTGGCGGTTTCTTTTCTTCATCTGGAACATCATCACCGCGCCAAAGGTTCCAAGAACCGTGGAAATGGCCGCGGCAAGAAAGCCGATGGACAGGGTGGTTCCCAGGGCCGAGAAAATGGCCTTGTCCTGGAACAGCTCCTGGTACCACTTGAGGGTAAAGCCGCCCCAGCTGGCCCGGGACTTGCTGTTGTTGAAGGAATACAGGACCAGAAGAACGATGGGCGCATACAGGAAGATCATGATCAGCGCGATATACAGTTTTCTCAGCTTTCTCATCAGATGATGCGCACCTCCCTCTCCTCATCTTCATCCTTGTCGATTTTCCGCAGCATGCCCATGAAGGCCAGCACCACCACCATCACCAGCAGGCTCAGCGTGGCACCGAAATGCCAGTCGCTGGATTTTCCGAACTGGTTCTGGATGATGTCGCCGATGAGAGGTACCTTGCCGCCGCCCATCAGCTGGCTGATGACAAAGGTGGTCACCGCGGGAACAAACACCATGGTGATGCCCTCCAGCACTCCGGGAAGGGAATAGGGGAGCGTCACCTTGAGGAAGCTCTGCCCCGGGGTCGCTCCCAGGTCAGAGGCCGCCTCCAGAAGACTCTTGTCGATCTTTTCGATGACCGTATAGATGGGCATGATCATGAAGGACACATAGTTGTAGACCATGCCCAGCACCACGGCATTCTCGTTGTAGAGGAAGATGATCTTCTTCCCCACGCCCATGCTGGTCAGCCAGCCGTCAAAGGCCGGCCACGCCTCCCTCAGCGAGGAGATCCAGCTGTTGAGGATGCCGGAGTTTTCCAGGATCGACATCCAGGAATAGGTCCGCAGCAGGAAGTTCATCCACATGGGAAGGATGATGAGCATCAGCCACAGCGTGGGGTGCTTGAAGTCCTTTCCCGTGAGGATCAGCGCCACCGGATACCCCAGCAGCAGGCAGATGAGGGTCGTCACCAGCGCCACCCTGAGGGAGCGTCCCAGGAGCTTCAGATAGGTCGGCTCCAGCATCCGCTTGAAATTGGACAGGGAGATCACGACCTTCTTGGCCCAGGGCTCCTCGGAGGTCACGGTCCCGTCCTCCAGACGGTAGGCGATGCTTCCGTCTTCCATCTGGACCTGCTCAAACTGCACCGTCTCCTCCACCGTCACGCCATACCACGCAATGAGCAGCAGCGGCAGGACGATAAAGAAGACCGCCCACAGCACAAACGGAAGGGAAAGTGCCTTTTTCTTCATGGTTACGCTTCCCCCTTTACCCTTCTGTCAGGAGAAAAGTCGCTCTTCTCCATCACCTGAATGTCCTCCGGGGCAAGGGTCAGGTAGACCTGTGTCCCGACAGGCCGCGCATGGGTGGAATGCACGAGCAGGACCTGGTCGCCGCTGCGGACCTTCATCTCGTAATGGACGCCCTTGAACAGCAGGGATTCCACCACGCCCTCAGGAACGCCCTGAAGGCCGGAGGAGATGGGTTTGAGCTTGACATCCTCCGGGCGAAGCACCACGTCCACAGGCACGTTTTCACCGAATCCCCCGTCAACGCAGGGGAAGTCATATCCCAAAAAGTGCACCAGCTGGTCCCTGACCATCGTGGAGGGGAGAATGTTGCTGGCTCCGATGAAATCCGCCACAAACGCGGACTTGGGTTCATTGTAGATGTCCTCCGGAGAACCCAGCTGCAGGATGTGTCCCGCACGCATGACGGCCACCCGGTCGCTCATGGTCAGCGCTTCCTCCTGATCATGGGTGACGAAGATGAACGTGATGCCGCTTTCCTTCTGAATCCGCTTGAGCTCCAGCTGCATCTCCCGCCTGAGCTTGAGATCCAGTGCGCCCAGAGGCTCGTCCAGCAGGAGCAGCTCCGGCTTGTTGATCAGCGCCCGGGCGATGGCCACGCGCTGCTGCTGTCCGCCGGAAAGGCTGTTGATCTTCCGCTTTTCAAAGCCCGCGAGTCCCACAAGCTCCAGCATTTCGCTGACCTTGCTGGCAGTTGCCTTCTTGTCCTCCCTGCGCAGGTCCGGTCCGAAGGCCACATTCTGCGCCACATTGAGGTGCGGAAACAGCGCGTATCTCTGAAACACGGTGTTGATGTTCCGCTTGTAGGGAGGCAGCGGAATGATGTTCTGCCCTCTGAACAGGATCTCGCCGCTGGTGGGCTTTTCAAAACCGCCGATGCAGCGCAGCAGGGTGGTTTTGCCGCAGCCGGAGGGGCCCAGAAGCGTGAGGAATTCATTTTCCCCGATATCCACGCTGACTCCGCCCAGCGCCACAAAATTCTTGTCAAACGTCACCCTGAGATCCCGTACAGACAGCACGCAGTTGTTTTCCGTCGACATCGTCATGTTCCTCCTGTAGATCAAAAACTGGGAGGCGTGCTGATCCACAGCACCGCCGCCTGTGTTTTTCCTTCATTAAACAGCGAATGGGGCGCGGAAGGCTTGCAGGAAAAGCTGTCGCCCTTCCTGACATGGTACTTCTTGTCCCCAATCTGCAGTGTCACCGCACCGCTGAGCACATACCCGAACTCCTCCCCCTTGTGGGGCAGAACCGTCTCTGAACCCGTCCCGGAAGGCAGCGTGATCAGGATGGGCTCCATGGCCTTTTTCTGCGCATTGGGGATCAGCCATTCGATGCTGACGCCTGATTCCTCCTCCTTGACAAAGACGTCTTCCTTCCGGCACACCGGCATCTCATTGTCGTCCTCCGAGAAAAACTCGTGAAAGGAGCTTCCCAGGGCCGTCAGGATATCGTTGAGGGTGGAAAGGGACGGCGATGTCTGATCGCTCTCCAGCAGGGAAATAAATCCCTTGGACAGCTCGCACCGGTCCCCCAGCTCCTTCTGTGTCAGATTGTTCTGAAGACGAAGCATCCTGATTTTTTTTCCGATTTCCATCTCATTCTCCAGAAAGTTTCGTGTTACAAAACCTCAAGTTCAATACAGCGAGACGCATTTAATCATAAATGT
>CACYCQ010000071.1:0-4671 GCA_902772995.1 uncultured Eubacteriales bacterium | reverse complement strand
GCTGCATTGCTACACTCTCCAACTGGAACTGCAACTCTTATAGGATCCAAAGAATACAGTTGAAGGATTGTAGGGATTTGCCGGCGCTACACCCACCAGGAGTGTATTTTCTGTTTGGACGAGACGATGAGACGGGACGGCAGTATGTTTACGTTGGTGAAAGCGACGATGCTCTGAAACGCATTCCTTCAGCCGCATACATTTGAGAGAGATGGAAGCTATTGGACTGCCGGTTTGTGCCGCCTTGCTGTACATTTTTTTCTAAAAGTGCTATAGTTACCCTCGTTTATCATGGATTTACTGGGCTCTTGAAAGGGGGGAGACGCCTGAAACGACTGTTTGCGCTGCTGCTGTGCATGATGCTGCTGTGCCTGTCCGCCTCTTCCCCCGCGGAATCCCCGGAGGATCCCGAAGACGTCTTTATTCCCCCGACGCTTCCTCCCGGAGCCATTGAATGGGATGAACGTCATCCGGAACTGCTGGACCCAGAGATGCTCTATGCGCGCAGCGCCATCCTGATTGAGGCGGAATCAGGGGATGTCCTCTTTGAAAAAAACGCGGATGAGGTCATGTACCCCGCCTCGACCACCAAGATGCTCACCGCCTACATCGCCCTGCAGATGGCGGATCTTGAGAATGACGTGGTGACCGTTTCTTCGGAGGCCCTTGCCTCCGTCCCCCGGGGATACCAGACCATTCCCATCTCCGTCGGTGAAGAGATCAACATCCTGGACCTCATTTCGGCCACTCTGGTGCGCTCCGGCAACGAGGGCGCCTATGCCCTGGCCGAACACATTTCCGGAAGCGAATCCGCCTTCGCGGCCCTCATGAACTCCACTGCAGCCATGCTGGGCTGCTCCGGCAGCACCCATTTCACCAATGCCGCCGGCCTTCATGATCCCAACCACTACACCACGGCCCGGGACCTGTCCGTCATCGCCCGCACGGCCATGCACAATGAGACTTTCCGCAGCATTGTCCGGAGCAACACCTACAATATGCCGGCCACCGGACCCGACAACCGCACCGGCCATCCCGCCCGCACGCTGGTGGGCGGCACCCTGATTCTGGACCCTGAGAGCGATTATTATTTCCCGGACTGCATCGGCATCAAAACCGGCATGACCAACAAGGCCGGCTACTGCTTTATCGGTGCGGCCAAGCGGGGCGGCATCGAGCTGATCTCCGTGGTTCTCTATTCCTCCCGCTCCGGACGATGGACGGACACCGCCAAACTCTTCCGCTACGGGTTTACGCAGATCGAGTCCATTACCCCGGAAGCTCTCTACGCCGAGGACCCCCGGGTCATCGAAGTCGCCGGCTTTGATCTGAATGATTCCAATCACGGAGAGCTCGTCCTGGGCATCCGCGCCCAGGATGAATCCAAAGACATGACCATCGTTGGCCGCAGGGACAACATCAGTTTCCTGAGGGACAACTTTTCTCAGGTCTCCTCTGTCAGCTGGACCCGTGAATTCCGGGCGCCCATCAATGTGGGCGATGTCATGGGCGTGCTTACCTTCTACTCTGCCAACCGGGGAAGCGCCCAATACGACCTGGTGGCCACGCGTTCCATCGCCGCCAGAGAGAATGCACCGCCGACTCTGGAGCAGATCGAAGCCTACACCGCTGCCGATGAGAATCCCTTCCCCCGCTTCACCTGGGACCTGCTGGTTCCGCCCGCCGGAATCCTTCTTCTCGCCCTGCTTGTCATCTGCGGCATCATCCGGCATCGCAGGAAACACCCGAGGATGAAGGATGTTCACATCATGAAGCCCCCCAGGTACCTGACCTGATCCGCCCGTCCCCAGGGCCCGGCCCCTTTGTCGGCTCTTTCGCCGGGACCGCCCCCGCACATAAGAACGCACCCGGGAGAATATCTCTCCCGGGTGCATGTTGTTTTCTGATATCCTACTCCAGCAGCCTGTCCAGATATTCTTCGCAGGCCTTTTCCAGAGCATCGATGACAATGCGCAGCACCTTGATGCGGGCATACCGCTTGTCATTGGATTCGATGATGTGCCAGGGGGCGTTTTCCGTGCTGGTCTTGCGGATCATCTCGTCCACCGCCGCCTCATAGAGGGGCCACTTCTCGCGGTTGCGCCAGTCCTCATCCGTGATCTTCCACTGTTTCTCCGGCGTGTTCTGCCGCTCGGTAAAGCGGTCCAGCTGGACCTGCTGGTCGATGTGGATCCAGAACTTCAGCACCACGGCACCCCAGTCGGTCAGCTGGCGCTCGAATTCATTGATCTCGTTGTAGGCCCGCTTCCAGTCCTTTTCGCTGCAGAAGCCCTCAAGACGCTCCACCATCACCCGTCCATACCAGGTGCGGTCAAAGATGCACACGTGTCCGGTCCGGGGAAGCCGCGTCCAGAACCGCCACAGGTACTGGCGGTTCAGCTCATGGGGCTCCGGCGAGGCAATGGGCCAGACATCAAAGCCCCTGGGATCCAGCGGGCTGGCCACCCGGCGGATGTTGCCGCCCTTGCCGGCCGCGTCCCAGCCCTCATAGCAGAGGATGACCGGGATCTTGAGACGATAGATGGTGTTGTGCAGCTCGCCCAGGCGATTCTGCAGCTTCTTGAGTTCCTTGCGGTACTCCTCTTCCCCGATCGTCGGGCTCAGATCCACATCCTTCAGTTTGGGCATCTTGAGCAGCGGGAAGTCCTCATCAAAGGGATCGCCCACATATCTGCCGTTCTTCAGCGCCGTATCCACCTTGCGCACCAGCAGCTTCAGGGCATCCCGGACGACCAGCTTCTTGCGGCGGCCATCCATCACATGCCAGTGAATCGTCTTGTTGGTCTTCTCCATGAACTCGTCATAGGCTTCTTCAAAGATGGCATATTCCCGGTTCTGCCACAGGTCCAGGGGAGAAACCCGCCATGCGGTGTCATGGTCTGACAGCAGCCCTTCCATGCGTTCCCTCTGGTCCTTGCGGGGAATATGCAGGAAGATTTTCAGCACAAGATAACCGCCGTCACGCAGCTGGCGCTCAAACTCATTGATCATGCGCATGCGCTTTTTGTATTCCTGACGGGTGATCTCCCGGTGCAGCAGCTTGCACACCGTGTTCTCCATCCAGCCCGAATCCAGGAACATGATCTTTCCGTTTTCAGGAATCGCGGTGGCATAAGGATACAGGAAGGGATAGCGCATCTCCTCCTCCGGAATGATCGCGGGAGAAGTCACGTTGTAGAACCGGGGATCGATCTCCCGGATCAGTTCATTGATCAGGCTTCCCTTTCCGGCAGCCGCCCATCCCTCAATCAGCACGAGAATGGGCAGTTTCTTGTCCCGGATCTGCTGCTGCTGTCCCAGCAGCTGTTCTCTCAGCTTCCGGATCTCCTCGCTGAGCTTCTCCTTGTCTTCGGCACCCTTCCATTCAAAATCCTTGATCATTGGCACTCCTCCTTCTGTTTGCGCCGTTGTCACGGCCACGTTCTTCGGGTGTTTCAGTATCCTGCCACAATCAACTGGTTCCATGGCTTCTTCGCAGAGACAGCCTCGATGGTCTTTTGAAGCTGCGCCTTCCTTTCCGCCTTTTCCGCCCCTGAAGCCGTCGTCTCCGGGCTCATGCCATATGCGGTCACATCGAGGATGCGGGGCTGCTGACCGTCCTTTGAGATACCGCACAAAAGCCGGCTGGCAATCCGGTTCCATCTGGTTGTGCCGGAAGGAAAAAGGGAAACCAGGATGTCCAGCTTTTCCTCCTCTGCTATCGCCTGAACAATCAGCTCGCTGCGCTTGCCGCGGTTGACCCGTTTTCCCTCGCCATTGCAGACCACATACAGCTTTTTCGCCTCCGGAAAATCCCGCTTTCCAATGCGCAGCCACCATTGTCTGAGACTTTCCCCCGCCGTTTCCCGCGGGTCCAGTCCGGCGTCCAGTGCCGCCCATTGCACGCCCGGCCCGTCCCTTTCAATGGCATGCTGATCCAGAGTATCCAGAAAGACCACAGGTTCTCCCGCGGCCAGGAAGTCCGATGCCGTCTGGTTGATCAGACGGAACTGAACCTCCTTCTCAGAGATATCCCGCCCGGAGAGCGTCGTTTTCCGGTTCAGGGTCTTGCTGTATCCCAAAGTCTCCAGTTCCCTTGAAATGACATTCAGGCTGACATTGATTTTTTCTGCACGGAGCTCCTCGTCCATTTTGCGCAGACTCATGGTCGTCCAGGAAAGCGGAACCTCATTTCCTTCGCCGCTCCTGCGGATGATCTTCTCGAGAACCTCATGCAGATTGGGATACTTTTCGCATGCGCCCTTGCGTCCTGCGCCCTTGCGCCGCACGCGGGACTGTTCCTGATCCCCGTCAGTCCCGGAAGCTGCCAGTTCCTCCATTCCGGAGCGGATGGTTCCCCTTGCAGAACCGGTGACCTCCTTGACAAAGGCCATCCCCCCATAGCCCAGCGCCGCTGCCGCGCTGCCGTAAAGCAGGCGCTTCTGCCTTTCGTTGAGATAGGGTCGAAGATCCAGCAGGATCCGTTTCACAGCATCTCTGGATTCTGGACTTGATGCCATTCCTCATATCCTCCTTCAATTCTGCCCGGATTCGTTTCCGGGGGAGCTCCTCCAAATGGGGGAAGCGTATCGGATGGGGAATAATGAGGTACTTCCAGCCAGACCCTTTCTGCCGGATATTATACCACAGGTTTTCCCCTGCAGCCTCTTT
>CACYCQ010000070.1:0-2955 GCA_902772995.1 uncultured Eubacteriales bacterium | reverse complement strand
GTTTATAAAGCGCGTCATATGCTGTGCCTCAAGTGTCATAAAGCATCACGGACTTGGAATAGGGTGAAACGCATCTTGGAGAAATACTGCAATAACGAAGATTATTACACAAACATATGTTAATTTCATTTCAATAATCACCCCGAATTTGCACTTACACCCAGGCTCAGACAGCCTTCTGACGGCGCTTAAAGAACCGCCCGGTCAGCGGAAAGATCATGGGGTAGACAAAAATGATCATGATACAGATCAGGGCGTACCGGACGGCACGAAGCAGCAGCGGGAGGATTCCGGAGGTCCCCGCCAGGGAGAAGAGCGCCTTGAGCAGCATTGAGCTCAGAAGATAAACGAGCCCGGCCCCGATGATCCGGCACAGGATGCGCAGAGGGTCCCGGATTGTTTCAAAACGGACATACTTTTCCTGCAGTCTGTCCGCAATGGCAAATCCCCAGAGAAGTCCAAGGGAATCATAGGCATCATTGTTTCTGCAGTACAGCACGCCGAGCAGTCCGATGGCCATGAAGAAATTGAAAATCCGTTCGATTTTTACCCCGCGGCGCAGGAGGGCATGAAACAGGACCGGAAACAGGTACCCCACGGCCAGTCCGAAGAGCACATCGGTGGGGTAATGGGCGCCGACGACAAAACGGGAAAATCCCACCATCAGGGGAACCGCGATGGCCAGAAGCACGGTCAGTCTTTTTTGCGTCCGGACGGCGACGGCACAAAAGAAAGAGGAGGACGCCGAGGAGTGATTGCTGGGGAAGGAGAAGCCCTGGGCGGCGATATCATGAATGTCCGCATTCGGGGCAATCTTGCGGAACAGTTGAATGGATTCATGGGACATGTAGGGACGCCGGCGAAGGACGAGCCCCTTGGTCATGGTCACGAATACATTGGAGGCCATCAGGGACAGGGCGGCGAAGCGCCCGAGCCTTTTATCCCAGCACAGATAGACGAAGAGCATCAGAACCGCCAGAACGACGCTTTCTCCCATGACGGAAAGCGCGGAGATGGCGGAAATCAGGCCGGAGGAAAAGAAGGTCTGAAGCCAGACGATCAGATCAACCTCCCAGGGGAAGGCAAAGACAATACCTTGAGGACTCAAGAGACACCTCCTTCGGATGATGCAGGCAGGGGAGAAGGACCGTTGGCGCGGCGTGCCTCCAGATCCCGCCTGGCCAGAAAGACCATCAGAACGGCGATATCCCCCGGACTGACTCCGGAGATCCGGCTGGCTTCGCCGATGGAGCGGGGCTGGCGTGCGGTGAGCTTCTGCCGGGCTTCTATCCGCAGCCCATCCAGGGTCATGTAGTCAAAGTTCTGGGGCAGCAGCCGGTTTTCTTCCCGGCGGAAGGCTTCCACCTGCCGCTTCTGCTTCTCAATGTACCCTTCATAGCGCAGAGCGGTTTCCACCTGCTGGGTGATATCCGGTTCCAGGGGCGTAAACTCCGGGACGATGCCCTCAAGGTCCCCATAGCCGATGCTCGGGCGGCGCAGCAGGTCGGCGGCGTTGAGGCTTCCGCTAGCGGGCGGCTGCCCGAGCTCCGTCAGCCGGGCATTCAGCTGCGGGGAGACGGGGATCCAGGTGTGTGAAAGCCGGCGAAGGGCTTCTTCGGTCTTGCGTCTGCGTGCTTCCATGCGCTCGAATCGTTCCGGACTCACCAGCCCGATCTCCCGCCCCAGGGCGGTGAGGCGCTGGTCGGCATTGTCCTGACGCAGCAGCAGACGGTATTCGCACCGGCTGGTCATCATCCGGTACGGTTCATTGGTGCCCTTGGTGGTCAGGTCGTCCACCAGAACCCCGATATATGCCTGATCGCGGCCCAGAATCACACCTGGCTGTCCCAGCACGTGGCGGGCGGCATTGATGCCCGCCAGTATGCCCTGGCCGGCAGCTTCCTCGTACCCGCTGGTCCCGTTGATCTGTCCGGCCAGATAGAGGCCGGGGATGCTGCGGCAGGACAGGTCAGCGCGCAGCTGCAGGGGATCCACGCATTCATATTCAATGGCATAGGCCAGGCGCATCACCTGTGCGTGCTCCAGGCCCGGGATGGTGTGCAGCATCTGCACCTGCACATCCTCCGGCATGGAGGTGGACAGGCCCTGCACGTACCATTCCGGGGTGTCCAGCCCTTCAGGTTCCAGGAACAGCTGGTGCCGGTCCTTGTCGGCAAAGCGCATCACCTTGTCCTCGATGGAGGGGCAGTAGCGCGCCCCGGTGCCGTGGATGAGACCGGCGTACATGGGAGCCCGGTGGATGTTTTCACGGATGAGCCGGTGGGTGTCCTCACCGGTGTAGGTCAGGTAGCACTGGGCCTGGTTGCGCAGCTCCCGGTCGGTCATGAAGGAGAAGGGGACAATCTGCGCATCCCCCGGCTGAGGGGTCATCCGGTCAAAATCGATACTGGCCACGTGGACCCGGGCAGGAGTGCCGGTTTTGAAGCGCCGGAGGGGCAGGCCGATCTCCCGAAGGGCACCGGCCAGGTGCGTGGAGGAGAGCAGGCCCTGCGGGCCGCCGTTCCAGGAGCATTCCCCGATGATGATCCGGCTGTCCATGTACACGCCGGAGCAGATCACGACGCTCCTGGCGGCAATCTCCGCTCCGGTGGAGGTGCAGATGCCGGCGATGGCGCCGTCCTCCAGCAGGATCCGGCTGCATTCCCCCTGGCGGACGGTCAGGTGGGGCTGGGCATACAGGACCCTGCGCATCCTGGCCTGATAGGCTTTCTTGTCCGCCTGTGCCCGCAGGGAGTGAACAGCCGGACCTTTGCCGGTATTGAGCATTCTGGACTGGATAAAGGTGTCGTCGATGGCCAGTCCCATCTCCCCGCCCAGCGCATCCACCTCCCGCACCAGGTGCCCCTTGCCGGTGCCGCCGATCGCGGGGTTGCAGGGCATCAGGGCGATGCTGTCGAGATTGAGCGTCAGCAGCAGGGTGGACAGGCCCAGACG
>CACYCQ010000069.1:0-2834 GCA_902772995.1 uncultured Eubacteriales bacterium | reverse complement strand
CCTCCGGATGCTCCTGCTGCGACAGTTCCCGTGTGGCAACCTCAGCGAGCTGGTTTAGAGTCAGCTCTGTGGTGCTCATATTATCGCTGAGGCTCTGCTTCTTGAGACCTTTCAGATTTTTGTACTGCCTTGTGGTCATGCCCGACCAAGGGTGATGCAAAGTCACCTTCTCGAGTCATTTATATACCCTGACTTTTCTACTATCCTAAAGCTAGTTCAAAATTCATGAAACGGTGCGTTCACAGATATCCGCAGCCTCTGCAAAAGCAGGCACAGAAGAGAAGCCGGCAGTTACCATTCTGGAACATCTCTTGAAAACCGGATTAAAAAAAGTATAATATTCATGATCGCTTTACCAGTGTGCGGAATGGTGAGCAGTGAAAGCGGAGCGCAATCGTCAAAGCAAGACCTGCGCTTCACACGGAAACGCTTTACATCTGACAAAGATCATCCTCGGGCGACCGCCCTTGTGGTCAGGGAGGGTAAATTCGTCTGTGCGGGCGATGAGGCCGGGCTGGCGGATGATGAGGGAGAGATCACGGACCCCGGCGGCAGGAAGGCCATCCTTGACTTCCTGTCAGACCGTATCAAAAGCCATCCCGGCCAGGAGCGGTCTGCGGCAGGAAAATCACCTGACACCGTTCCAGGGGCAGCCCGACAGGCGCCGGACTGCCCGACTGAAGACAGCGGACTGGGAAAGGCATTGTTTCCTGACCAGGTATTACTGCATTTGACAGGGAAACCTGTCTCATAGAAGGGAGATCAAACATGAAGGCAGATCAGATCATCAAGAACGCGAAAATCTTCACAGCTGACAAGGATCAGCCGCTGGCGACCGCGCTTGCGGTGAAGGACGGCAAGTTCGTCTATGTAGGCGACGAGGCGGGGCTTTCAGCGTATGAGGGCGAGGTCACCGATTTCGGCGGCAGGTTCATCATGCCCGGCATTCTGGACACGCATGTCCATGTGACCCTGCCCGTCGGATACGAATACTCGGACATCGGCTTGCGCTTTGAGTGCAACGGCAAGCAGGACGCCTTGAATTTTATGGCGGACTATGTCAGCAGGCATCCCGGCCTGAAGCGTTACAAATTCCTGCTGGAGAAAAAGTTCCTCAACAATGAGGATATCACGAAGGAAGACCTCGACGCGATATGTCCGGATGCCGAACTCCAGATTCAGGAGGGCGAATGCCACAGCGTCTGGGTAAACTCCAGGATCCTGGAGCGCCACGGCATCACGGAAGACACGCCGGACCCCGTGCCCGGCCTCAGCTATTATGAGCGCAAGAACGGACATCTGACCGGATATATCATGGAAGGTTCGGCGGAGGTTTCGATTATTCTGGACGGCGCCATGGATTTGAGCGACGAGCAGATTGAAGCTGCGCTCCAGCGCTGGATTGATTACTCTGTAAGCCATGGCGTGACGGGTGTCTTTGACGCCGGTATCCCGGGCTTCGCCTTGTTCCATGAACGGGTTTACAAGATCCTGCGTGAGATGGACAGGCAGGGCAGGCTGCCCGTTTATATTGACGGTTGCTATGTGATCGCGGCGAAGTGGGAGGCCGAGAACGGCCTGAAGGAACTCAAGCGTTTCCGGAGCGAGTATAACACCGAGCACCTGAAGATCCATACCATGAAGATCTTCATGGACGGCACCCAGAGGATCCATACCGCCGCCATGGTCACGCCCTATGTGGACACCCATGAAACGGGGCATACCGCCTTCAACAAGGAAGATCTCGCGGAGCTCATTCTCCAGCTCAATGAGGAAGGGCTGGATCTGCACCTGCACACCGTCGGCGAGGCCGCGTCCCGGGTGGTGCTGGACGGTGTCGAGATCGCCCAGAAGAAGCTCGGAGAGAAACTCCGCATCCATGTCACCTGCGCCCATCTGGAGATTCAGGACGACGCGGATCTGGACCGTTTCGCAAAGTTGGGCGTGATTGCAAACTTTACGCCCTGGTGGCATGCAGGCGATCCCGCGAACGGGAAGGGCTGGCTTGGCGAGGAACGCGCAAATAAGTTGTTCCGCTGCAAGACGCTCTGGGACAGCGGCGCCCTGGTGACCTGGTCCAGCGACAACGTCTTTTACGGTGATTTCGTGACCTGGAACCCCTACCTCGGCATGGAGGTTGGTATGACGCGCCTGAGAACCGAAAAGACCCTGGTGCACGAGCACGACAGGACGGACGAAGCGTTCCCGCCGGCCAACGAGAAGATGGGCATTGAGGAAATGCTGCTGGGCTATACCATCAACGGAGCAAAGCAGCTTGGCATTGAGGCACAGAAGGGCTCCATCACTGTCGGCAAGGACGCGGACTTCCTGGTGTTCGACAACGACCTGCTCACAGCGGAGCACGAGGGCTTCAGCAACAACCTGCCGAAGGACGTGTATGCCTGCGGCAGGAAAATTCACTGACACTGTTTTGAGGGCAGTCCGGCAAGCGTCGGACTGCCCGTTTGAATATCGTGGTTTGGGCAAGGTCTTGTTTTCCGGCCGGGTATGACGGCATTTGACAGGAGAATCTGGTTCACTGAAGGGAGAACGTTACGACTCAGCCCCAAATCAGGAGATTCTGAAGACGCATGCAGTGCCGGAATAAAAAAACTGCTTCGCATTTCGTCTCCCCCTGCCCCCTCAATCCTGAGGGGGGTTGTGCGGTGAGAGGGACATCATCAGCAGCGGGAGCAGGCTGGATGAACCCGGGAACAGATGAATTGAGCATCAGATGACCGGGCCGGTGGCTTTCAGGGCAACCTGAATTCTGTTGATCGCGGGCTGAGATGTGTGTATAACACTCCATAAGCAGAGCTCCTTCATGTATGTTT
>CACYCQ010000068.1:0-5351 GCA_902772995.1 uncultured Eubacteriales bacterium | reverse complement strand
ATCCCCAACGACTGGCTCCTGGTGCTTCTGCCTTTCGGCTTTGACACCATGTCCAGGGCCAGGAACAAACTGGCCCAGAGGGGGCTGATCTCCTTCGTCCACGGATCCCGGAACTCCGCGGTCCCGATGTACCAGATGCACTACCTGACCCTTCAGGGCGGGAAAGGCCCGAAGGCCGGGGACCGGGCTGCGGGCTCCCCCGTGCCGGCTGCCGTTGCCGACTGTCAGGAGGATTATCCTGAAACCGCGGACAACTCCGGGGACAGTCCCGGG
This sequence comes from uncultured Eubacteriales bacterium, assembly GCA_902772995.1. Lineage (GTDB taxonomy): Bacteria > Bacillota > Clostridia > Christensenellales > Aristaeellaceae > Ventricola. The sequence continues at coordinate 5,078 of CACYCQ010000068.1, read as the reverse complement.
GTCAGCCCCGTGCATAAGCCGGATGGCAGCTCCGCGGGCAGCGCTGCCGCCAGCTTCCCGGACAACCCCGGGGACATATACGTTAAACCTAACGTAACCCGTATACCCTTACATGACTCCACAGACGAGGAGGGCGTCGACCAGCGCGCGCGCGCGTGCGACGCTTCCTCCCTGTTTGATGATACTCAGGAGGCCGGGGATCCGTTCCTCTTCCCGGCTGAACGGGGCCCCGAGGATGCGCTGGCCATACGCGTGGCGGAGGAGATCCGCCTGATGTTCGGTTACAGGGCAACGACGGAGGAGAGCCGGAGGATCGCGATGCTGGCCACCATGTACCATCTGGAGCCCGATCTGGTCGACGAAAGCATCCGCCTGGCCGCCATGAACCATGCGCATTCGCTCTATGCCTACCTGCTAGCCGTCTACCAGGAGTGGCACCTCAATGATGTGCGGACCCTGAACGAGTACGGCAGGTACTGCTTCGCAAAGGATATGCGCATGGGCAGGCTGGATGGGAGAGCCTATCCTGAGTACAAACAGATCCTGGAGCAGGAACTGGAGGAGCGCCGGAAAAAGCACCGTGCCCAGGACGCCATCCGCAAAGGGGACGCATGGCCGGAGCCGCCCGGGACAGACGGGGAGAGCATGCCCCTGTCCTCCGGCAGCGATGGTCCCGGGGTCTGACGGGCGGAGCGCGGCAGCTCCGGCGTGCCCGCAGCGGTAAAGGGCCGCCGCGAAACCCGCAGGACCGTCAGGGGGAACGGCTCTGCGCAAGGCGGGACTGCGCCCGGAGCCTTCCCCTTTTGCCAAAGGCCCGTCCATGCCGCCCGTCAGGTGCCGGGACGCGCGCCGGAGGGAGCCCCTGGCGGACGGCCCGGGGGAGTCTCCCCGCGGTGCGCCTTTGACAGCTTCCTCTCCGCAGGCCCGGGAGCTTGCCGCCGGGGAGAACGGCCATCTGCACAGGAGGGAACGGGGCGCATGCATGCCGCCTGCCCGGAGAAGGCCCGCAGGCGGTCCCGGGAGCCATGCCCCCGCCCCCGGCGCTCCCTCCCGTCGGTGCGGCCCCGTCCGGCGCCGGAAGCGGCGCCAGGGCGCACCGGGAAGGGCAGCCCTTTCCCGCCGGGCCTCGGGAGCCTTCGCCGCCCCGGCGCGGGCAGCCGGGAATTTCTGAATCTTTTTTCCCAATCCGGGCTGAAGAAGTGTTATCATACTCCCGAAACCGCAGAAAGGAGGGGACCGCATTGAAAGTCCGCATTGAAACCGAGCGCCTGCTCATCAGGCCGCTCAGGCCGGAGGATGCCCGGGCCGTGTTCCGCTGGTGCGGAGATCCCCGGGTCAACAGATACATGATCTATCCCCTCTACCAGCGGGTGACGGATGTCCGGGCATGGCTGGAGAGCCGCAACCCGAACGATCCGAACGTGTACGACGAGGGGATCGTCCTCAGGGAAACCGGCGAGCTGATCGGCAGCGGCGGGCTGACCTGGATCCCGGAACGGAACGCCTGGGAGGTCGGCTACAACCTCCGGGCGGACCAGTGGGGGCACGGCTATACCGTGGAGATGCTCCGGGCGCTCATCGGCCACATCCGCAAAGTCCGGCCCATGGAGGCCATCGAGGGGACCTGCGCCGCGGCAAACCTGCGGAGCCGGCGGGTCATGGAAAAGCTGGGCATGGTCTGCATCGGGGATACCTCCCTGAGCAGGCTGGACGGCAGCGAAACCTTTGAGGCAAAGCTGTACCGCCTGAACCTTCCGCAGCCCCCCGGCCGCTGCCCGGTGTGCGACCGGATCGCCCGGATCCGGCAGGGCTCGGATCCCGGCTTTGTCCTGGAGCTCGGGTCCGGCCATGTCGTCCTTGGCGCCCCCCGGGAACTTCTCCTGCTGTGCCGGGAACACGCCGGGGAACCGGACCACCTCTCCCCCGGCCTTCGCGACGCCCTCCTGCGGGATGCATCGCTCACAAGGGAGGCCGTGCGCGGCGAATCCGGTCCGCCCTCCTGCATCGGGGGCTGCCGGCACCTGGCGGTCCGCATTCTCCGGGGGGACAGCGGCGACGGGGATTCCCCGGAACCCGAACAGCTCATCGAAGCGCTGCGGCGGGAATTCTCCCGCCCGGCAGGAAAAACGGCAGGCGCGTCCCCCGCCCTGCCCCGGGAGGAACACGCACCATGAACAATATCCGTCTGACCACCCCGCGCCTCACGCTGCGCCCCTGGCAGCGGGAGGACGCCCGGGACCTTTATGAAGCCGCCAGCGATCCCTGCATCGGGCCCGCCTGCGGCTGGCCGGTCCACAGGAGCCTGGAGGAAAGCCGCCGGTCCATCGCCTCCGCCCTGTCCGGTCCCGAATGCTACGCCATCTGCCGCAGGGAGGAAAACCGCGCCATCGGGTGCATCGAGCTCAAGCTGAAGGGCAGAACCGACATGACGGACCGGGAGGACGAGTGCGAAATGGGCTTCTGGATCGCCAGGCCCTGCTGGGGCCAGGGACTCATGCCCGAGGCCGTGCGGGAGATGCTGCGCCATGCCTTTGAGGACCTGCACATGTCCCGGGTGTGGATCGGGTACTGGGAGGGCAACGACAAATCCCGGCGCGTTCAGGAAAAATGCGGCTTCCGCTTCCATCACAGGTCGGAAGATGTCGACGTCCCCCTGATGCACGAGAAGCGCACCGGCTACGTCAGTTCCATGACCCGGGACCAGTGGGAATGGGACCGGATGGCCCTGGCCGCCAGAGCCGTCCAGGGCAGCCGAAAGATCTCGGACTACGTCGAGGCCGGCGGCGTCGCCGCAGCGGTGATGTCCTCCTCCGGGAACATCTATACCGGGGTCTGCATCGACACCTGCTCCACCCTGGGGATCTGCGCCGAACGAAACGCCATCTTCAGCATGATCACCCGCGGCGAGAAGGACATCAAAAAAGTCCTTGCCATCATGCCAAACGGTCAGTCAGGGGCTCCCTGCGGAGCCTGCCGTGAGCTGATGGTCCAGCTGATGCCAGGGACTTATCCGAAGATTCAGATCATGATGGACATGGCCTCGGAGCGGGTCCTCACAATGGGCGATCTGACGCCCGAGTGGTGGATCCGCCCTGAGGATTCCTGAGCCGCAGGGCAGAGTCCGCCCGGCCGGTCATGTGCCCTGATTCCGCCGTGAAGGGGCCGGAGCATTCTTCCGGATGCGGTCTGTTTCCGGAGAAAAGGGCCAGGCGGAAAGGAGCCCCGTCGTCGCGGGACCTGGTCTGTTCCATGGGGCGCGGACGGGCGCCGCCTGTCTTGCTGTGGGACAGGGGTCCGTTTGGGGGCACCCGCAGGGGGCTCCCCGCATTCGCGGCCCGTTTTCCAGGTCCCCCGGCGGGACCGGTCCTCCGCCGAAAGCCGTCTGCCTGCCGCCTCACGGCCCTGCGCACGGGGCCTTACCCGTGCTGAGCGCCTGATTTTTCGCACATCTGCCGGTATTCTCCGGCCACGGCCGCCGGCCCCAGAATTTTCACATCCCCTGCCCACTGGAATACCCATCCGTAGAAGGCGGGGTCTGCCGCAGTGCTCACCACGGCTTCAAATTTCTCCTCTCCCGACGGGCTGACCTTTGCATCCGTGCCAAAGCGATCGATGAGGGCGTCCAGCACCCTGTTCCCGCAGAGCAGGGTCACCTCCGTCCGCTGTTCCTCATCCGCCTCCTCCGGCATCGGGTCAATGCTCTCCTCCGTGATCTCCGGCGTGCGGTAGATCCTGTCCAGCCTGAAGCGCTTCAGCTCCCCTTCATGCAGGCAGACCACATGGCAGATGCCCTCCTCCCAGACAAGGCTGTAGGGACTGACCACGAAGCTTTTCCCTTTCCTGCGCTGCACCCGGTCCTTTTGCATGACATATTCCGTGTACTGGAAGGAAATCCGGAGCTTTCTGTTGATCGCGTCGTTGATGGCGTCCATGACGGGAATGATGTCCGTGGTCGGCGTGACCACATTTCTCTTCTTCTCAAAGGTTTCATAGGGAGCAGCCAGCTTTTCAAGCTTGCCGATCAGGACCTGCTTCTGCCTCTTGGCGAGAAGGCTCGATGAGGCCACCACGTCCGCCAGGATGTTCAGGTCCTCCCCGATCACGGCCCGCCCCTCGTAGTAGTAATTGCTTTTTCTGGTCCGTATGACCCGTATCGGGACTCCCGCTTCTTTCAGCATCTTGATGTCATTGATCAGGGTCACACGGTTGACCGGCAGATCATGCTCATCCATCAGCATGTTCATCATGTCCCTTTTGGTCACCGGGTGTTGTTCAGATGAGTTGTCCACGAGGAATTTATAAAGATACAGCAATCTGAGTTTTGTGATGTCCCTCATACTCCGTTCCTCCTCCCGAGTCTTGTGTCCTGTGTGCGTCTGACCTCGCTTTATTTGAAACCGGCGGCGGTTTGTACGCATCGTGCTGTTTCATCATACAATACCCGGAGGCAAACATCAAGATATTATGTTTAATATATTAGTCATTTTTCAAAATGCCCGCCCAGGTGCACACTTCCATCTTGAAAGCGGTGCGCTTTGGGAGCATCTGCATGCATGAAGGGCTGTTCCCTCTCCGTTTCCTCCCGGCATCCACACAGAAATGGCACCTGAAAGGTCTGCGCGCACCGCGCCATCCGCCTTTCAGGTACCATTTTTTTGCCGATCTTCTTTTGAACACCTGATGATCATGCCATGACGGCCGCCGGAGAATCCATATTCCCGGAAAATCTCCTCTCCTTCCCGGGGACGGGACAGGCGGCCGGGTAACGTCTAGCTGATGCCGTCTTCACCGGATGCTTTGGCTTTCTCCATCTCTTCCTTCAGTGATGCGATCTCCTGGTCCTTTGCCTCGGCGGCTTCTTTCAGCGTTTTGATCTGTTCGTCCTTCACGGCAATGCCCGCATTCAGAGATTCAATCTTTCCCGCCTTTTCCCTGGCATCGGATGTCAGCGTCTCAATCCGGCCGTCTTTCTCCCTGAGCGTTTCCTTGAGCGTTTCGATTTCGCTGGCTTTTCCCGCAGCATCTGCAGTCAGGGTTTTGATCTCCTCGGTTTTGCCCGCCACATCGGCGGTCAGGGT
>CACYCQ010000067.1:0-2500 GCA_902772995.1 uncultured Eubacteriales bacterium | reverse complement strand
TTGCTTCATGCAGATATCAAGTAGGTTTACCATCGCGCTGCATATCTTCACCTGCGTCGATGTATTCAAAGACGAATACAAGGTAACAAGTGACTTCCTTGCCGGAAGTATCAACACAAATCCTGTCGTCATACGAAAAATCCTGACACAGCTGAAAAACGCAGGTCTTATTACAGTAGCCAGAGGAACCGGTGGTGTGGAACCCACAAGACCGCTTTCGGAAATCACATTTTACGATGTGTATCAGGCGATTGAGCCTGTCGAGAACGGAGACCTGTTCCATTTCCATGAGAGTCCAAATCCGAAATGTCCGGTAGGCAGAAATATTCACGCACTGCTTGACGGTAAGCTGAAGGCCATACAAGGTGCGATGGAAGAAGAGATGCGAAAATATACGCTTCTTGATCTGCGCTCCGGGATAACGGAACTATTGGAAAAGGAAAGCTGACACACAGGCTCCGGAGGACAAATTCTTCCGGAGCCTTTTGCGGGAGGCAATAATATGAAAGAGAAAATGACTCAGGATCAGCGATTGGATTATCTCGTAGAGGAATTCAAAGCCGATTCCGGTGAATACAAAGATTTGCAGACACCGGATGACCGGCAGGGAAAGCAACGCATCCTCCGGTCATTGATGAATATTCGTATGCCAAAATTGATATCCGAGGATGTTCTGTGTGTTCAGAATGAGTACCTGGCAGGCCGCGCTAATGAAAAGGGTATCGTACAACCTTCGGACATCCCGGAAATCAGAAACGGCTTATCCATCTGGCAGGGTGATATCACACGGCTGGCTGTGGATGCCATCGTTAATGCAGCTAATTCACAAATGCTCGGATGCTTTGTGCCGATGCACACCTGTATTGATAACTGCATTCATACCTTCGCAGGAGTCCAGCTGAGAGCGGAATGCGCCAGACAGATGGAGGAGTTGAAAAAAAGATACGGCAGTGATTACGAGCAGCCGACCGCAGTCCCGATGCTGACGGACGCCTACAACCTCCCGGCGAAAAAAGTCATTCACATCGTCGGACCAATCGTGCAGGGCGAGTTGACTTCCTTTTTGGAAGATGATCTGGCGGCTTGCTATCGGAATACACTTGAAATGTGTCTGGAAAACGGGTTGAAATCCGTGGCTTTCTGTTGCATCTCCACAGGTGTCTTTCACTTCCCTAACAAAAGGGCTGCGAAAATTGCCGTAGAGACTGTGACAGACTGGATGGCGTCGCATCCGAGAACTGTAAAAAGAGTGATATTCAATGTTTTCAAAGACGAGGACAAAGCCTACTATGAGAAATTCTTACAGTAATGGTTATCAGGAAACCATTCAGAAGGGACTTTCCGCCGTCCGTAATTTCCACTCTGGTCTTTCTGTCGGTACAGGCAGCAGGGACGAGCAGATTGAGCGGTTGAAGGAGGAAATCGAATGTGCAGATGCCATCGCGATTGGTGCTGGCGCCGGATTGTCGACCGCAGCGGGACTGACCTATTCCGGGGAACGCTTTGAGCGGTACTTCGGTGACTTTGCTACACGGTTTGGCATTCAGGACATCTACTCTGGAGGATTCTATCCGTTCCCGGATGATGAGACGCGCTGGGCATGGTGGGCGCGACATATTTACTATAATCGCTACATCGACCCCCCAAAGGACGTGTACGGGAAATTGCTCTCTCTCGTGGACGGAAAGGACTACTTCGTTATCACCACTAACGTAGATCATCAGTTTCAGCGGGCTGGTTTCGACAAGAAGCGCCTGTTCTATACTCAGGGAGACTACGGCCTGTTCCAGAGCGTAAATCTGGCGAATCAGAAGACTTACGATAATGAAGATTGGGTCATGCAGGCAATGGAGGCTCAAGGATTTGTCATTGATGCGAGTGAGGTCTTCCAGATTCCGCAGAGTGGTGTCTCCATAAAAATACCGACAGAACTGATTCCAAAATGCCCGGATGACGGTTCAAGTGTGACCATGAACCTCCGCGCCGATGATTCCTTTGTAGAAGACGAGGGCTGGCATAAGGCGTCTGCCGCCTATGCAGAATTCATCCGAAGGCACGAAAACCTACATACGCTCTATCTGGAAATCGGCGTCGGAGCCAATACTCCAGTCATCATCAAATATCCCTTCTGGGCAATGACGGCGGCAAATCCAAAAGCGATATACGCCTGCCTTAACTACAACGAGGCTTTTTGCCCGAAACAAATAGAGCAACAGGCAATCTGTATTGACGGTGATACATGGGAACTGTTGAAAGAACTCTGAAAACGAATGGTAACAATGAAGCGTCTCTTCTTCAGAGGCGCTTTTCTATGCCCTTTTTCACCCCCCTCCGAGGGCTTCACCCCCCTTCACCCCCCTCCGCTCATGCAGGGGGTGAAAAGATGTGTTTGTCGCAAATCGAAGATACTAAGTTTATTAATCGAATAACGAAAAGAGCTACCTGACTTTCAAAATCAGATAGCTCTTTTCGTTATTCGATGGAGTTATTTCAGATGTTG
>CACYCQ010000066.1:0-9692 GCA_902772995.1 uncultured Eubacteriales bacterium | reverse complement strand
GGGAATGGCGGAATTGGCAGACGCGCTAGATTCAGGTTCTAGTGAAAGCAATTTCATGCAGGTTCAAGTCCTGTTTCCCGCACCACAGAACCTTTGAGAAATCAAGGGTTCTGTTTTTTTGTAGCTTCCGCTCCGGCACATCTGACAAAGGGGGAATCTGCGCACCCTATGGGGTTTCGGGGCTGCAATGGCAACTGCCGTGAATCGTTCTCCGGACCGGACTTTTGAACATCGCGCAGAACGCCCTTTGCAGCCGGTTGTGATGTGTGCCGGTTCCATGCGGATAGATATCAGCAGAGAGCGCATTCTCCTTCAGGTGAGAGCGGCCTTGTCACACAGGCGTCATCCTTTTGAGGAGCCGTCTGCATGAAGGGATCGTTTCTCATGAAGCCCTGAGAAACCGGGCCCTCCCGCCCTGGTGAACAAATCATCCGCAGAAAAGCCCCCTCAGATTTCCATCAGATCTCAAGGTTTCAAGGCGGACATGGGGGGAAGGGCACGTCCCCGTCTGCCGTTTCTGAACACTCCGCCGAAAGAGAGGAATCGCCGTGAAAAAGCTTGATGTCGTCGCTGCCATCATCATTCGCAGCGGAAATGAGGTTTTCGCAACCCAGAGAGGATATGGGCCCTACAAGGACGGCTGGGAATTTCCCGGAGGAAAGCTGGAGCCTGGCGAAACACCTGAACAGGCGCTGAGACGGGAAATCCGGGAAGAACTGGAGACGGAGATTTCCGTTGGCAGGAAACTTGCGCATGTGGAATATGATTATCCGGACTTTCATCTCTCCATGGGATGCTATCTGTGCACATTGATTTCCGGCCACCTCACGCTCAAGGAGCACGAATGCGCAAAATGGCTCCATCCGGATGAACTGGGGACTGTGGACTGGCTGCCGGCGGACCGGGAGGTCGTCGCGATTCTCCGGAAGGAATCCGTTTTCCTTCCATAGGGCCGTTCAATCCCGTCAGGGATCCTTTCCGGCTTCTTCCGGCGATACGGCAAGTCCTGCGGGGCCGGCCAGCAACACGGTCGGTCCGCCTCAAATACAGTTCTTCAGCCCGGACAGCGCTCTTGAACAGAAGATTCCATTGTTGAATTCTAATTTTTTCATAAAGTATTTCTATCCAAATGCTTTTTGACCGGATCGAAGTCTCAAAATGCCTGCCGGCCTCATGCGCGGGGAATTCCCGGAGTTCACCCGCAGTCCGTTTTTTCCAAAAACCTTTGATGCTTTTTGATGCCATGCGGCATCGAGAAAGAAAGGAATCTGCCATGAAGAAAAGGATTTGTGTTCTCCTGCTGACCCTGATGACCCTGTTCGCGCTGCCCGGTTTTGCCGCCGCACCGACAGAATACACCATTCCGGGAATCGGAACGGAAATCCACGGATTCACGGTCACCGGCGTCACCCCCTGGGCGACGTATGCCACCCAGATCGTGGAACTGACCCACCAAAAAACCGGTTCCGTGCTGTACTGGATTGCCAATGACAGCATCGACCGCTCCTTCCGGATCGCCTTCCGGACGCCTGTTTATGATGACACGGGGATTCCTCATGTCTTTGAGCATGCCACCCTTGGAGGAAGCCCCAAATATCCCGGCGCCAACACATTCTTTGACATGCTGAGCCAGACCAGCCATACCTTTTTGAATGCGCAGACCAATACCTGCTATACCTCCTATCCCATGTCAACCATTTCGGAAGACCAGCTGCACCAGTATATCGATTATTATATCAACGGGCTGATCCATCCGCTGGCCCTGACAAATCCCTATGCGCTGATGCGGGAAGCCTACAGGTATGAGCTCGACGCTCCCGATGCAGAAATCAGCCTTCAGGGGGTTGTCTACAGCGAAATGCAGGGCGCTCTCACGGTGATCTCCCGGGCTAAATATAATCACCTGAAGATGCTCTGGCCAGGCAGCTATGTCTCCAGCATCTCAGGGGGAGACCCCCGTTTCATTCCCGACCTGACCGTCGATGCCCTCCAAAGGTTCCATGACACCTATTATCACCCCTCAAATGCCACCATGTATCTCGGCGGCGACGTCAACCTTCCTGCTTTTCTGGAGCAGCTCGACAGGGATTTCCTCAGCGGGTTTGACAAAAAGGAGATTTCCATCGAGGATCCCCATTATCAGCCGCTTGAGCCGGGTTACCATGAACAGGTCTTTTCCTGTCCTGTGGAATCCGGAGCAGGCACGGACCATGCGGCACACATCATTTATGCCTGTCCGTTCAAGCCCGGTTCCTATGATGATATCGCCTCACTCAAGTATGTCACCTATTATCTGAATGACGAGTCTTCACCCTTCCGGCGTCTCATCCTGCAGCGCCTTCCCCATGCCAATGTCTCCGTCACCCTTCAGCGGCTTCCGGAAGAGAAGGCAGAACTGGATTTTTATGCACTGGGCGTGGATGAATCGGACAAGGAAGTCTTCCGGGCAACCTGCGAGGAGGCGCTTTCTGAACTGCTCAGGGAAGGGGTCAATGAAGAGACCCTTCGGTCCCTTCGGGTCGAGGATGAGTTTATCCAGCTGCTGAATCTGGACAGTTCTTCCGTTTATTTGTCGCTTGGCAATGTCATGGCCTCTCTGTGGAGCACTTTCGGCCGGAGGGACGCATGGAAAATGCAGGCCGATTTTGAAAACCGGCTGCATGAGCTGATCACCGTTGATCATCTCAACGAACTCATTCAACAATACTGGTCGTCTCTGGACACCCAGGTTCTGGCTGTCACCGTGCCTGTCCCTGGCCTCAAGGAGGAAGAGGACGCGAAGCTGCATGGGCACCTGGCAGAAATGAAGGCGGAGATGAGCCCCGAAGAGCTCAGCTCGCTGGTCGAGCAGACCCGTGCCTACCATGCCTTCGTAGAGGAAAGCAATCAGATTTCCATGCCGGAAACACTCAATGCGCTTTCCGCGAGCACCCTTCCGGAAGAGGTCTCCTATGCGCCTGCCAGCGAAACCACCCTGAACGGACTGAGGCTGATTACTTCCGAAATCGATTCCCCGCTCACCGGCATCATCCTTTTGAATGAGGCCGATGTGATTCCCTTCAGCGATCTGTTTGATTTTCTGACATTCGCATCTCTCACCGGCCGGTTGTCCACAGACCTGTATACCCGTGAAGAACTGCCCTCGAAGGCGAGTCAGGTCTCCTATTCGCTGTCTCTGCTGGAGTATGATATCCATACCCATCCCGACTCCCGCATGCTCAGTGCCCGGGTTTCCACCTCCTGGTTTGCGCTCCCGGACACGCTGGAAGACAGCTTTGCCCTGGTCGAGGACATCCTGTATCACACAGATTACAGCGATTATGAGTTTATCCGCAACGATGCCAGAAAGCGGCGTTCCGCCCTTCTGCTCTCTCTGGAAAATTCTTCCCCCTCCCGGTCCATCTCCCTGGCAGGCTCCGTCTATTCAACGGACAGCCTGCTCTCGAACTATCTTTCATCGCAGGCCTATATCGATTATCTGGACCGGGTCTCCAGGATGACGGATGCGCAGATGGATGAACTGGTGGCCAAATTTGACCGGTACCGTGGCATGCTGCTCAACAGGAACCATGCCACCCTTGCCCTCATGGCCAACAGGGAGAATCTCCTGCGTGCATCCTCTCTGGGATATCACCTGACCCGCCGGTTCGACGGGACTCCGTATGAAAAGGAGGATTATGCCTCCCGGCTTCCTTCGCCTGCGCTTCACAGCGCGCTGGTCACAGGCGGAAATGTGGCCTTCAACACCGCCATGACCGATCTGGCGGCCGCCGGCTATGACCGGACCGACGGCGGACTGCTCGTCATTTCCCACATCCTCAACAACAAGCTGCTCTACCCGGAAGTTCGCGTCAAGCACAGCGCTTACGGATGCTACACCCATCTGTCCGACTATCTCTTCGGCTTCTATTCCTACCGGGACCCGGGACTGAAGGAAACCTACGACGTATTTGAGCATGCCGGAGATTTCCTCCGCAGCCTGGAAATCTCCCAAGAGGAGCTTGAAGGCTATATCGTCTCTTCCTACAGCAGCCTGACGACGCCGATGGGCCCACTGTCAGCTTCCCTTCAGGGCATTCAGGATCTTGTCGACGGCATCAGCACCCATGAACAAACCCTGAAGATGATCCGAGACATGAAGGCCTTCAGGGTATCGGATATCGCCAGGTACATTCCCCTTGTCGAGATTGCCGGATCTGCACAATCTGCCCGGGCAACCACGGGGTCCAAAACCCTGATTGACGACAATGCTGACGCATTTGACGCCATCGACAGCACCCTGTTCAACGCCGCGGTCGAGGAGATGCCGGAATCCGACACGGAACCCGCGCTCCAGGGCAACTGACCTTCACCCGGACTGTCCGCACCCGCAAAACCGCGGGTGCGGGACGTTTGTCCGGCGACTCCCCGGAGCAGAAAACCCTGGGGGGGAGGAGCGCGCTCCTCATCCGTTCGCAGCGGCGGGTTTTCTATGGTCCTTGCCGGGTGGGCTGTGTTACAATACGGCAGACAATACAATAGTATTCCGCTTCCCATTTTCTTTTTTCAGGACGGGACTTCCTCCTGAAAACACCGGAGCGGAAGTTTCCCGTTTCTGCCCGGAAGAGGCGCTTCTTTCAGAAAAGCGTCTTCTCCGGATTTGACGACATGACTGAAAGGGGGATGAAGGCCTGCGGCCTGCAGCCCATGACAGAGCGACTATGGGGAATCCTTATCGATTCCTTTCCGAAAATTCTTCTCCCGGGGCTGAAAATGACCCTTCCGCTGACAGTGCTGGCTTTTTCCCTTGCCATGTGCATCGCGGTGGTGACTGCCCTGATCCAGTTTGCCCGCGTCAGGGTCCTCACCCCGCTGGCGCGCCTGTATATCTGGGTGATCCGCGGCACCCCGCTGCTGGTCCAGCTGTTTGTGGTGTTCTATGGTCTTCCCAGCCTTGGCGTGGTTCTGGATGCCTTTCCCGCAGCCGTGATGGTCTTCGCTGTCAATGAGGGCGCCTACTGCGCGGAAACCCTTCGCGGCGCACTGGAATCCATACCCCGGGGCCAAATGGAGGCAGGGTACTGTGTGGGGATGAGCTATGGACAGGTCATGCGCCGCATCGTGCTGCCGCAGGCTCTGAAGGCCGCTTTCCCGGCACTGTCCAATTCCCTGATTGCCATGGTCAAAAACACCTCTCTGGCCGCCAACATCACCGTCATGGAGATGTTCATGGCCACCCAGCGGATCGTTGCCCGGACCTATGAGCCCCTGGCCCTGTATCTGGAGGTGGCGCTGATCTACCTGATGTTCTCAACCCTGCTGACATGGCTCCAGCGCTGGGGGGAACGAAGACTGGCCTCAAAAGGAGGGGGAGCCCATGCTTGAAGTGCGCCATCTGTCCAAGCGCTTCCGTGACATCCCGGCCCTGTCGGACATCTCCCTTACCGTGGAGCGGGGGGATGTCACCGCCGTGATCGGTCCCAGCGGTTCCGGGAAAACCACGCTGCTGCGGTGCATGAATTTTCTGGAAACGGCGGACAGCGGGGAGCTGACCTTCAAGGGAAAGACCGTGGATCTTCACCGGGTCTCCCGCAAGGACATGGCGGCCATCCGCAGAAACACCGGATTTGTCTTCCAGAGCTTCAACCTGTTCGCCAACAAGACCGCACTCCAGAATGTCACGGAGGGTCTCACCATCGTCCGGCACCTGAACGCGGAGACCGCCAAGGAAATCGCCCTGCATACCCTTGACCGTGTCGGGATGCGTGACCGGGCGGATCATTATCCCTCACAGCTCTCCGGAGGGCAGCAGCAGCGGGTGGCCATCGCCCGCGCCATGGCCGCCAATCCGGATATCATCTACTTCGACGAACCCACAAGCTCGCTGGATCCGGAGCTGATCGGGGAAGTCCTCTCCGTCATGCGGGACCTGGCGTCTTCGGGCATGACCATGCTGGTGGTGACCCATGAAATGCGTTTTGCGCGGGATGTGTCCAACCATGTCATCTTCATGGATGCGGGAAGGATTCTGGAGGAAAATGATTCTTCCACTTTCTTTGCCTCTCCGCGCGAAACCCGTGCTCAGGCCTTCCTGAACAGTCTTCACAATTCCTGAACAACCAAAAAGGAGGAAACTATCGATGAAAAAATGTGCAATCCTGCTGCTGGTCCTCATCCTTGCCCTGTGTGCCTCTGCCCAGGCGGATCTCCTCGATGAAGTCCGCTCCAGGGGAAAACTGGTGATTGCCACCGAAGGGGCCTGGTCTCCCTGGACCTTCCACGATGAAAGCGATCAGCTGGTCGGCTTTGACGTGGACGTGGCCCGCGCCATCGCCGAGAAGCTGGGGGTGGACGCCGAATTTGTCGAATGCCCCTGGGAAAGCATTTTTCTGGGCATCGACAGCAAAATGTATGACATGGCCTCCAACTGCGTCGCCATCACCGAGGAGCGCTCCCTCAAATACGACTTCACACAGCCCTATGCGTATCTGCAGACTGCCCTGATCGTCCGGGGCGACAATGACCAGATTCATTCCTTTGATGATCTGGCGGGACGCCGCACGGCCAATTCCATCGGCAGCACCTATGCGATGCTGGGTGAAAGCTATGGGGCTGTCATCGACAACGTGAGCACCCTTGCGCAGACTCTGGACCTGGTGCTTTCCGGACGGGCAGACGCCACGCTCAACGCCGAGCTGTCCTTCTACGATTATATGAAGGAACATCCGGACGCCAACCTGAAGATCGTCGCTCTGAGCCCGAATCCCGAGAAAGTGGGCATCCCGGTGCGAAAGGGAAATGAAGCGTTCCTGTCCGCCCTCAACGACGCCATCAGCGCCCTTCGTGAAGACGGCACCCTGAAGACCATCTCCCATCGCTACTTCACGCCGGACATCACCTCCCTGTCCGGGAACTGATCCCGGCGTCTCCCGGTTCAAACGAACAGTCCGGTCAAACGGCCCGTGGTCCCGTCCGGGATGGAGGAGAAGGGCATCTTTTCCATCGCCGCATCTGGAAACCCGCCCTGCAGGAGAAGGACAATGAAACACACCACGACAGTTCCGACAATGGATGCCGCCCCTGTTCTCCCGGGCGCTGACTTCAGCTATTCAGCAGACGCATCGGATTTTGTCCTGCTGAGCGATGCGGTCCCGGAGGTTCTTCTCGATATTCGTTATTATACTACATATAATTTTGTAGGTGTCCGAATTGACGGGTATGAAGAACCCGTTGCCCTTCTGACCCGGGAAGCTGCAGCCGCCCTCAGGAAGGTCAGCGACGAGCTCGTCGGGAAGGGGTACCGCCTGAAGGTCTTTGATGCCTATCGCCCGCAAAGGGCCGTCACTCATTTTATGAACTGGGCCAAGGACCCGCAGGACGTGCGCATGAAGCCGTATTTCTATCCCGAACTGGAAAAAGCCGTCCTGTTCTCCCGGGGATATATTGCCGCGCACTCCGGGCACAGCCGCGGCAGCACGGTGGACCTCACCCTGTTTGACATGAACAGGGGAAAGGATGTGGACATGGGCGGACCGTTTGATTACTTTGGTGAGCTCAGCCACCCGGATTACCCCGGCATTGCCCCGGCACAGAAGGCCTGCCGGATGCTCCTGCAGGAAACCATGCTGCGCCACGGCTTCAAAGCCGTCACGGAAGAATGGTGGCATTTCACGCTGGCAGATGAGCCCTGGCCCCGGACGTATTTCACCTTTCCCGTCAGCAGCCGTACCGTCAGGTGATCCCGGGGGCATCTGAACCTCCGGCCCGTTCCCGGCCAGACACTCAGACTTCTGGCCATGACGCATCCTGCACGCGGGACCTCCTTTCCCGCCAGCTGTCAGGTCTTCGTGGCGGCCTCTCAGGTTTCCCTGGCATCCGGGCATCCGTCAGACGGGAACCCTCCCGTATCTTCAGTCCGGAAAAAGGTCCCTGTCCCAAATCCGGGAACCTGAGAACTTCCTTTGATGAAGCGCAGTTTTTCTCAGGGCAGACAAACCGCGGGGAAATTCCCCTCCGAGGGATAAACCCGGCCCCGGTCCTGACCGTCTGACACATCTGATTCTCCGTCTCCCGATTGACCTTCAGGCCTTTGGGGGCCGTATGAATCCGGTTCTCCCAAGTCGTGTGAAAAAGCATGTGATGACCATGGATGCGGAAAGCCGCACATGGGCATTGTAACTAAAAAGAAAGGCAACCCATATGAAGCGTCTACTTTCAATCCTCACGGTCCTGACGATTCTTGTCCTTGCGTCCGCGGCCGCCTTTGCACAGGCCCTCCCCGTCGAATCTCCCGAAACGGAAGAACTGCACTCCGGGATGACGTTTGCATCCGTGGCCGACGAGGAGTCCATCCAGATTGCCGGGCCGACCATGTCGAAGGCGTTCATTGAGGATTATCTCCGGGAACACCCTGAAATCTTCTGGGAAGTCAACAACTATCTCTATGTCTATGATCTGGTGCGGTTCTTTGAGCAGGCCTACCCGGAGGCAGAGAACTACAGCACCTATGATATCAGTCTCTCCGGGATCAAAAAAGCGGACCTGAAAGGGGGATACTGCGTCACCTTCCACCAGAACCTCGCCGAAGACACCCCGTTTGACGGATATACGGAGCTTGAATATGCCGCCATGGTGGCCATTGCCATGAGAGAACTGAATACGGACCGCGTCTATGTCGGGTATTACGGCAACCCTGAAATCAGCTTTGTCTGCATGGACAAGGAGACCGCCCTGCGGTTCGCCGTCCGGAACAATCAGAATTCCATCTACTGCGTGACAACGGATGAAACCCTGATGAATCCGAAGTGGAACCGCAGCCTGAATCCGATCCGGGGGATCAAATGATGTCACTGGGAGAAAAAGCTCTGGCAACCTTCCTGAAAAATGACTCCTGGCGGGAGTACTATGAGAAGGCACCGTCTGACGCCTGCAGGAAAGCCATTGAGGGAGAGTTTGTCCGCAGCCTGTACCCGCTTCACGGCGAAGAGTATGAAAAGGACACTCTGGAATCCTTCCTGAGTCTGGAGGACTGGAAATGGCTGTACAGATGGTGTGCCAGCAGTCCAAGGAAAGGCTTCATTGCCCAAAGAATCCGTGAACTTGGTGAGGAGAAGGCGTAATGCAGGGCGGCCTGTCTTCGCACATCTTTGAGCCGCGTCCTTCCGTGCGCAGCCGCATCGATCGATCCTTCGGTCCTGCACGTTTCGAATCCCCCGGGGATCCGGATTGAATGAACAGCATACCAACAGAGCTGACCGCTGCCAGGTCAGCTCTGTTTCCGTTTTGTCCCGGAAATCTTCTGGCTGGGGACAGGGAATCTGTCCCTGCCCGGAGGAACCGGCTCCAAATCATGAAAAACCCGACCGCCGGCAGACTTCCGCATGCCTCTGGGGAGACGGCGGGGCCGGACGCGGGATCCCCCGATGTCCTGCCGGCACCGTCCCTTCCTGCCGCGTCGTATGACTTGCAAGATAACCGCTCTTCAGATAAGATAGGCAGGGAAGATTCGTTTCCCCGGCCTGTCAGGCCTGACTCACAGCAAAGGAGCGTCCCCTCAGGGACAACACAAGATGGAAATTGGACTTCGACTTCACGATACCCGTCCAGGAAGCCTGCAGGAACGACTGGACCAGGTCAAACTGCAGGGCTTTTCCTGCATTCAGCTGGCCATGCAGAAATCTGTCCCTGGCTTCCAGATGTCCATGGCACCTCAG
>CACYCQ010000065.1:0-8325 GCA_902772995.1 uncultured Eubacteriales bacterium | reverse complement strand
TTACAAACAGGAGGAATACCATGACTGAAAATCAACGAATCTGGTCCCGCGCACGGGATCAGCTGGTCGATGCCGTCACCTCGCTGGGCTTTGATGCAGAACTTGCAGACCTGATGGCCCGTCAGCTCGGAAGTCCAAAGGCGATTGACCGGATGACCTCCTATGTCCGGCAGGTCCGGCCGCGCACGGAGGAACTGCTGGTGGATGAAATGCTGGCCATCTGCGCGGACGTGGATGCCTGGCACGAAAAAAAGGAGAGTGAGCGTGCCCAGGCGTACTACAATACGATGCTGTTTTACGGGCGCACCGGCGGGGGCGGGGACTCTGACGAATAACCCCCCGGACCTGAGGAGCCGTGATTTCCCAGAGGCACATCATCCGTGTGTTTTCTTCAGCTCCTCATCCCATCTCAGGTCTGGCCGCACCGGCCTGCAGATCTCACAGTCCTTTGCAGAACAGTGTCTGTCCGCGATGTTCATCTGGATAAAGGCAAGCTCGCAGTCCATGGTATGAAGCTCTTCCCCGTCCTCTCCCACACCTTGTTCATATACGGACAGATGCCCTTCTCATGCTGATGCTCCGGATAGCCGTGGTGACCGTGATACAGACCCGTCTCGCGGTTGCAGCGCCCGCCATTGGCATCTGTTCCTCCCGGGCTTCCAAGGCAGGAGACCGGGAGGAGGCAAAGCAGCAAACAAGCGCCTGCCACATTCCCGCGATTCCCCGTTTATGGGTTTCTCCTCCCGCTTACCGGTCCATAATGGCCTTTCCGGCACCAAATGCTTTTCCGGCCACTTCGCCGATGGTCCTGTAGACATTCATCGCGGGGTCAAAGATGATCGGCCGGAGTTTTCCAAGGTCCACCACTCCCTCTGTCAGAACAGACTCATCCGCAATCTCTCCCACGACGGTTCCCACCAGGGCCCCCGTCTCGGGGTTCCAGCTTTTGAGCGTGCATTCCAGCGTCAGGGGGTACTCCAGGATCACCGGTGCATTGACCTTTTCGCTTTTTTTCACATGCACTCCGGCCTTCTCGATCTTGTTGACGCGGTGTCCCGTCTCGATCCCGAAATAGTCGGAAATCTCCAGCGTATCCACGGTTCCGAAGGACACCGTAAACGCACCGGTCTTTTCAATGTTTTCCGTCGTCTTGTGACTGGCCATGAACAGGGTGATTTCTCCATAGTCCGACTGGATGCCCCAGGCCGCATTCATGGCATTGGGAATGCCGTTCTCGTCATAGGTCGCCACGATATAGACGCCTTCGGGGGTCATCACTGCCTTTTGCGCTTCAATCCTCATTCCGGTCTCTTCCTTTCCGAATTCAGCTCTGTTTCGATTTCCGCAAGGGCCTTGCTGATGTCTGAAAGCAGCTCATCCCGGTTGTCCATGCTGCCCAGGAAAATCTTGGTCTTTGCGGTCATCAGGCTCTCATAGGCGATATGAAGGTTCTTTTCCGTTCCGTCACCGTTTTTAAAACACATCCCCAGCCGGTAGAGGAGAAGGCTGGCCAGATACGGCGGAACATCCTGATTGTGGTACATCTCGGTCATGCATCTCGTGTACAAATTGAAGGCGGTCTGCATGGAAACGCGCGTCCCGATTCCTTCGGAATACATGTCCCCCAGAATCATGACGGATTCCATGTCCCCGTGAATCAGCGCGCATTCCGTCAGCAGCGCATAGGCCGTAAAGGCATTTCCCGGATTTTCCCCGATCGTCTCCAGGTAATATCTCGCCAGTCCGCGGGTGGCCTCCAGGTCTCCGCTGTCCGCAGCAATTTTGAAAAAGCGGAGAGCCTCATTCTGATTGCGGTATACCCACTTTCCCATGCTGTAGAGAACGCCCATCTTCACCATCGCCATGGTGTTTCCTTCGTCAATGCCGGTCTTGAGAATGTTCAGAACCTCATCCATGATCCGGGAGTCCGGCTTGCTGTTCAGGTGTTTGTCCACCTGATCAAACGCCCACTGGTACATTTCTTCAGGGTCATCCTCCTCGCGGATTTCCGCCAGCTTATGCAGCTGAAGATCCGCCAGGTATTTCTCCTCCTCCTCCGGATTCATCACCTTGACAACCGTTTTCATTTCCTCCAGAGGATAGGGCAGTTCATCCGTGTCCTCATATTCATAAGTGCCCACCACTACCCCTGTCATCAGCGTATTCTCCGGGCCAAAGGGAACCTCGACAAACCGACCCGCCTCTATCCGTTTCTCTTCCTTGTCCAGATAGTAGTATTCCCCGTCCACATAATCCGGTTTAACCAGAACATATCGATATTTCATGATTTCTTTCCTCTTTATATTTCATCTTTTCCGGATGTATCCCTGATTGGATACTGAGCGTATCTCATTTGACATGCCCTGTCAACCACGTTTCCCTCCGGACGGCGTCGTCCATTTGTCCGAATGACCGTCCCCTGTTGAAAATCATGCATTTTTTACATATATGTTTGACATAACCCCCCTTTTTTGCCCTTTTCATGAAAAAACCTTGCATTTTGTCGTCTTCATTCTTGCAAATCCATCTTTTCGCTGATATACTTTTCCCAACAATCCAAAAGGAGATGAAATTCAAATGAGGAAACTGTTCGTACTGACACTTTGTCTGTGTCTGCTGCTCCCGGTGCTGGTCCTTGGTGACAACGTCATCAAGATCGGTGTGTTTGAGCCTGCTTCCGGCGACAGCGGCGCCGGCGGAAAACAGGAAATGCTTGGCATGCAGTATGCCAACAAGATCAACCCCACGGTTGAGGTTGGCGGAGAGACCTATAATGTCGAACTCGTCTATGCTGACAACGGCTCTTCCACCGACAAGGCGCCCTCTGCCGCGCAGCAGCTGGTTGCCGCAGACGTCGCAGTCGTGCTGGGTTCCTACGGTTCCGGCGTCTCCATTGCCGGCAGCCAGTATTTTGCGGACGCGAACATTCCGGCCATCGGCGTTTCCTGCACCAATCCTCAGGTGACCGCAGGCAACAGCCATTATTTCCGCATCTGCTTCCTGGATCCCTTCCAGGGAACCGTCCTTGCCAACTATGCCTTCAAGGAGCTGGGTGCCAAGACCGCCTACTGCCTTGCTGAGCTGGGCAATGACTATGATGTGGGTCTGTGCCACTACTTCCAGCAGGCCTTCGAGGCTCTGGGCGGCGTCGTGATCCCCGACACCTTCCCCACCGGAACCTCTGACTTTACCTCCTACCTGACCAACGCCACCCAGCTGAACGCGGATGTGTTCTTCTCCCCGGTTTCCATCGCCTACGCCACCCAGATCGTGCAGCAGGCTGCGAGCCAGAACGTCTCCTTCCCCATCCTGGGCGGTGACACTCTGGACTCCAACGTGGTCGCCTCTTCCGCCAAGGGCACCAAGGTCAACGTGATCATCACCACCTTCTATCAGGAAGGCGGCAATTCTGACTTCGACACCGGCTTCAAAGCATGGCTGAATTCCGACAGCGAAGCTATGACCAACAACGGTGGTAACGACCAGATCGCAGCTGTTTCCGTCATGGGTTATGACGCCTACAATACCGCTCTCGCCGCCATCAAGGCTGCCGGCAGCGTGGATTCCAAGGCAATCATGGCTGCGCTTCCCGGCGTAACCCTCACCGGCGTGTCCGGCGATATTGCCTTTGACAGCACCGGCGATGCCATCCGTAATTCTGCTTTCGTGAAGAAGATTAACGGAGAGACCGGAGAATGGGATTTCGTCACCGTACAGACTGTCGAATAATCCCGCTCTGACAAAAGTTGATTCAAAAGCGGCGGAGCAGGCCTCCGCCGCTTTTTATATGAAGGGAGCGCTACTCTCGTGTGGAACACCATTTTCCCCTATTTTCTCTCCGGCGTTTCCGTGGGCGGCCAGTATGCCCTGATTGCC
Organism: uncultured Eubacteriales bacterium; assembly: GCA_902772995.1. Taxonomy (GTDB): domain Bacteria; phylum Bacillota; class Clostridia; order Christensenellales; family Aristaeellaceae; genus Ventricola. Next base: position 4,449 of record CACYCQ010000065.1, on the reverse strand, counting down.
ATCGGCTACAGCATGGTCTATGGCATTCTGCGACTGATCAACTTTGCCCACGGTGATGTGTTTATGGTAGCCGGCATTCTGATGGTTTATATCTCCGCCAGTGGAGTTCCGCTGTGGATCTGTATCCCCCTGGTGCTGGTGCTCACCAGTCTTCTGGGCTTTGTCATTGAGCGCCTGGCTTACAAGCCCCTTCGTTCGGCGCCGAGGATGAGCATCATGATCTCTGCCATCGGTGTCAGCTATACCCTGCAGAACCTGGTGCTCTACGTCACCGGCGGACTGAACCAGTTCTATCCCACCATTCCCTGGATTTCGGATTCCATCACCATCGGCACTGCGACGACAAAAATCGTCACCGTGGTCACCCCGATACTGACCCTTCTGCTGGTGTTCGGGCTGGTCATGCTGATCAACCACACCAAGGTTGGCATGGCCATGCGCGCCGTGTCCAAGGATTTTGAGACCAGTCAGCTGATGGGCATCAACATCAACCGGGTCATTTCCATCACGTTCGTCATCGGTTCCTTCCTTGCCGGAATCGGTTCCATGCTCTATTTCACGAACTATACCACGGTCATTCAGACCAGCGGCGCCATGCCCGGCCTGAAGGCTTTCGTTGCAGCCGTCTTTGGCGGCATCGGCAGCATCCCGGGCGCCGTGATCGGAGCATTCATCATCGGCATCTGTGAAAACATCATCAAAGGTCTGGATATCATCCTGCTCAAGAGCGGCCTGATTGCCAAGCCCATGGGTCTGGCCACCTTCTCGGATGCCTTCACCTTTGCGCTGCTCATTATCATTCTTGTCGTCAAGCCCACCGGACTGTTCGGCGAGAAAACCATAGACAAGGTATGAGGTGATCTGTATGAGCATGACCGAAAAGAAAAAGATCTCTACCCCGCAGATCATCTCCGCCGCGATTATCCTCGCCTTCTACGTACTCGTGTTCATCGCGGAACAGACCCTCGCACCCACCTCCATGATTTTTACCGTCCTCAAAAAAGGCGCGACCTATGCCCTGGTTGCCGTCTCCATGAATCTGCTCAACGGCTTTACGGGGATCTTCTCCCTGGGCCAGGCGGGCTTCATGCTCATCGGCGCCTATGTCTATGCCATCTTCACCATTCCGCTCGCTCAGCGTGCTGCCGTGTACCAGTATTATAACGGGGGCATCGTGCAGTTCACGCTTCCTGTGTTTATCGCCATGATCCTGTCCGGCCTTGTGGCGGCCTTCTTCGCCTACCTGATCGGTCTCCCGGTTCTGCGCCTCAAGAGCGATTACCTGGCTGTCGCCACCCTTGGCTTTGCCGAAATTATCCGCGCCATCTTCCAGTGGGACAAAATCGGTCCCCTGACCAATGGCTCCAACATGCTCCGGCTTTTCCCCACCTTCAACGACTTCAACATCAAAAACAGCAGCGGAGAGGTGGTCGTCTACCTTTCCACAATGGTTCCGCTGCTGATTTCCGGAGTCTGCATTGCCCTGATCCTGATGCTGATCAATTCTACCTTTGGCCGCGCGCTGCGCGCCATGAAGGATGACGAGATCTCCGCGGAAGCCATGGGAATCCATCTGGCCAGCCACAAACAGCTCGCCTTCTGCATCTCCTCCTTCTTCACCGGCGTGGGCGGCGCCATGCTGGCCATGTACCAGACCACGGTGCAGGCCAAGAGCTTCACCACCGCCATGACCTATGAAATTCTCCTGATTGTGGTCATCGGCGGTATCGGAAGCGTGACCGGAAGCTGCCTGAGCTCCTTCCTGTTCGTTGCCTGTTCTGAATGGTGGCTCCGTTTCCTGGATCAGAAGCAGGTCATCGGCGGCTTTGAAGTGCCTCTGCTGCGCAACGGCTTCCGTCTGGTGGTCTTCTCCATCATCATCATGATCGTCGTGCTTTTCTTCCGCCAGGGAATCATGGGTACCCGCGAGCTACCGGATCTGTTCCGAAAAAAACGATCAGCCGCAAAGAAGGGAGCATAAGCCGTGGCAGAGAAAATTCTGAGAATTGAAGACCTCACCATGCAGTTCGGCGGCGTTGTTGCCGTGGATCACTTCAGCATGGTTATCAACCAGGGCGAGATCGTTGCCCTTATCGGCCCCAATGGTGCAGGAAAGACCACGGCCTTCAACGCCGTCACCGGCGTCTATACTCCCACCTCCGGTTCCGTCTTCCTGGGGGAGAAGAACATCACCGGGCTGCGTCCGGATCAGATCACCGCTCTGGGAATCGCCCGGACCTTCCAGAACATCCGCCTCTTCTCCTCCATGACCGTCTTTGAAAATGTACTGACGGCCCACCATCTTCGCAGAACAAGCAATGTCTTCACCGCCACTCTTCGCCTCAACGCTGCGGAAGAAGCCCGCATGCGCAAGGATACCGAAGAGCTGCTCAAGCGGGTCGACCTTTACGAATTCAAAGACGAGATGGCGACCTCCCTGCCCTATGGCAAGCAGCGTCTTCTGGAGATCGTCCGTGCCCTTGCCACAAAACCCAAGCTGCTGCTGCTGGACGAGCCCGCCGCCGGCATGAATCCGCAGGAAACCGAGGAACTCGGCGAGTTCATCAAGCGCATCCGCAGGGAATTCGATCTGTCCATCTTCATTATTGAGCATCACATGAACCTGGTCATGGGCATCTCCGACAGGATCTACGTCATTGAGTTCGGCAAGCAGATCGCCGAAGGTGTCCCGGAGGAGATCCAGAACAATCCCGCAGTCATTGAAGCCTATCTCGGAGGAGGTGAAGACCTGTGATTCTGCTTCGCGTACAAGACCTGAGGGTCAGTTACGGCGGCATCGAGGCCCTCAAAGGCATCTCCTTTGACGTGGAAAAAGGCCAGATCGTCACCCTCATCGGCGCCAATGGCGCCGGCAAGTCCACCACTCTGCGCACCATCGCCGGCCTGATCAAGCCCGATTCAGGAACCATCACCTATGACGGAAATGTGATTTCCGGACAACAGCCCCAGCAGGTGGTCCAGCAGGGCCTGTGCCTTGTACCGGAAGGACGCCGCGTCTTTCCCAACCTGACCGTTCTTGAAAACCTGCGTATCGGCGCATACCTGAGAAATGATGATCTGACTGCTGACATCGATCATGTCTACAAGCTGTTCCCCCGCCTCAAGGAACGCTCCTGGCAGCTGGCCGGGACCCTTTCCGGCGGCGAACAGCAGATGCTGGCCGTTGGCCGTGCCCTGATGATGCGCCCGAAGCTGCTCATGATGGATGAACCTTCCCTGGGACTTGCACCCATTATCATCCGCAGCATTTTCCAGATCATTGAGACCCTCCACAATGAAGGAATCACCATCCTGCTGGTGGAGCAGAACGCCAATGCCGCGCTGAAGATTGCCGACTACGCCTTCGTTCTCGAAACCGGCATGCTGGGCATGCAGGGCGAAGGACAGGTCCTGCTCAATGACCCGGGCATCAAGAGTGCCTATCTTGGCAAATCCAAATAATGCGTCTGACCGCGACGAAAGATTATCGGTCCGTCTGCGCAGATCCGCCAAATAAAAAAGGAACAGCAGTCAACTTGCTGTTCCTTTTTTATTTGGATTGATTACTTCTTGGCCTTGCCCTGGTTTGCAACCTTGTTCATCTTGGCAGCCACCGCCTCGGGATCGCCGAGGAAGTACTTCTTGACCAGATTCTGGTTGTCATCCAGTTCATACACCAGAGGAATGCCGGTGGGCAGGTTGACCTTGGCAATCTCTTCCGGAGTCAGTTTTTCGAAGTACATGACCAGAGCACGCAGGCTGTTGCCGTGAGCCGCGATCACGATGCGCTTGCCGGCAGCGATCTGGGGACGGATTTCCTTCTCATAGTAAGGAACCGTCCGGGCGATGGTATCCTCAAGGCTCTCGCCCAGAGGAAGCACGGATGCATCCTCGCCGCGATACATGACCAGCTTCGCGGGGTTACGGTCATCATCCGCTTCAAGAACAGGAGGACGCACATCAAAGGAACGGCGCCAAACCTTCACCTGCTCCTCGCCATACTTTTCAGCCGTCTCGGACTTGTTCAGTCCCTGAAGGGCACCGTAATGACGTTCATTCAGCTGCCATGCCTTGATGACGGGCAGCCATGCACGGTCCATTTCATCCAGTGCATAGTTCAGCGTGTGAATGGCGCGCTTCAGATAAGAGGTATAGCACAGATCAAAATCCAGTCCGGCTTCCTTCATCAGGACACCGGCTGCCTTTGCTTCTGCCACACCAGTCGGGGACAGTTCAACATCCGTCCAGCCGGTGAAACGATTCTCAAGATTCCATGCACTTTCACCGTGACGGATCAATACAAGTTTCATAGCGTTTTCCTCCTTAAAGAACGGCACTCAAGAGGATTCTTCATCTCCAGCGGTGCCGGTTTCTTCCGTCATTATGTCATCGGCTTCCTGGCATGTCAAGGAAAAACGCCTTGTGCTTGAGACGTCGGATCCCCCCGTT
>CACYCQ010000064.1:0-2379 GCA_902772995.1 uncultured Eubacteriales bacterium | reverse complement strand
GGAGTTCAAGGGCACCGAGTTCAAGAATCCGACCACCGAGAAATCCAGCATGAACTTCCTCATCAGCCTGACCAGTGAAAAGTGGCAGGCCAGGCTGGCGGAGGCTTACAAGAGCTATTACGGCAAGGACTGGGAAAGCACAGGGGAGTTCAAGAACATCTCCTATGAGTGGATCTACAAGTTCCTGATGAACTGCACCTTTGTATCCAAGGACAGCACCATTGCGGCGGATGTTGCCAACGGCGCCGCGGGTTCTGCGGGTCTGTTCGTCTTCTCCAAGCTGCGCTCCGTGGATGCCACGAATATGAGGGTCTGCGCCAACGACGGGATCGAGGGCTTCGCGGGCCTGATGTACCCGATCTACAGCATGGTCGCGGCAAACGCGAAGTATCCCTACACGGCCTGCCTGTACATCAATTATCTGCTGTCCGAGGAAGGCTATGGCAAAATCTTTGGCAGCCAGATGGGCACCTATTCCGTCAACAACTCCATCGGCATCAGCGACAATGCCAGGACCTACGGCGATCAGCCGCTGAGTTTCTGGCAGGACTGCCTGGTCTTTGAAGACGCGGAGCATGTACAGAATGTGTACTTTGAAGCGTCCGATGCGATCTCCCAGTGGTGCGCCGCCAAGGAATAACAACCATCAGGATGCGGAGGGCCGGCGGATCAGTCGCGGGCCCTCCGCTTTTTTTCAGACAGAAGAAAGATGACGGTATAATCTATGAATACCAATGATGCTAAGAAGAAATCAAGCCTTGGCAACCTGTTCTACGCCGTCAAAAGCTATTTTTCAGTACAGGCCAACGTACTGATTGTCATTTTCGCAATCCTTCTTCTGGTATTGACGGTGTACCCGATGTTTTCAGTGATCCGTTCCGCCATGACTGTCGGCAAGATGGAGGCCATGCGGTACAACAGCCTGTACCACATGCACATGAAAGCGGGCGACCTGACACTGATGAATTTCAGGGAGCTGCTCATGAACAAAGCCACGTTCTGGAAGCCGCTCTGGAACAGCCTGAGGATGTCGGCATACGCTTCGCTGATCGCGATCCTGCTGGGCGGGACGATCGCGTTCCTGATCACCCGCACGGATATTTACTGCAAGAAATTCTTCTCTTCCGTGTTTATCTTTCCCTATATCATGCCTTCCTGGACGCTGGCGCTGGTGTGGAAGAACGTCTTTGCCAATTCCCGTGTGGGCACCGGTGTGGTGGGAATGCTGGAAAGCCTGACGGGCATCTGTGTGCCGGGCTGGGTGGTGTACGGGATCTTCCCGTGCGCGCTGGTCATGGGCATCCATTACGCGCCCTTTGCCTATATCCTGATCGGCGGAACGCTCAGAAACATGGACGCGAACCTGGAGGAAGCCGCGACGATCCTTCAGGCAAGCCGCTGGCGGATCCTTACCAGAATCACGATTCCGATCGTCAAACCGGCCCTGTTTTCCACGATCCTGCTGGTGTTTTCAAGCACCATGGCATCCTACGCCGTGCCGGTGTTCGTCGGCTCTCCCGGCAACTTCTTCGTCCTGTCGACGCAGCTGTCCTCGCTGTACAACACCATGGCGACAAAAGGCCAGGCCTTCGTCATGACCATTGTCCTGATCATCTTCGGCATTATCCTGCTGGGGATCAACCTGCGCGTGACGGGCAGGCGGAAATCCTTCACGACAGTGACCGGCAAGTCCGGCCAGGTTTCCTATATCAAACTGGGCGGGATCAACGGGATTGTGGCGGCGCTCCTGGTGGTGCTGCTGTTCCTGATCGCGATTTTCCCCATTATCTCCTTTGCCCTTGAATCGATGATCGAGGTCCAGGGAGACTATTCCAACCTGACGCTGAAATACTGGCTGAGCCGCACGGAAATCGGCGGGTTTGCGGTCAACGCGGGCAAGGGGATTCTGTTCAACGACATGATCTGGTCTGCCCTGTGGGGAAGTCTCAAACTGTCGGTGACCGTGTCCCTGATCGTAGGCACATGCGGCATCCTGATCGGCTACGCGGTGGCAAGAAAGCGCGGCACAAAGCTCGCGAGTCTGGTTTCCTCCCTGGCGTTCTTCCCGTACCTGGTGCCTTCCATGGCTTTCGGCGCCATCTTCCTGGCGGTGTCCACCCGCCTGATCTTCCTGCGGGGGACGATGCTTCTGCTGGTGATTGTCGGTGCAATCAAGTACCTGCCCTTCGCCTCGCGCAGCGGCACCAATTCCATGATGCAGCTGTCGGGGGAGATCGAGGAGGCTGCGGTCATTGTCGGCGCTTCCTGGCCCAAACGCATGCTCAGGATCCTTTTCCCGATCCAGAAGTCCACGTTTATCAGCGGCTACCTGCTGCCGTTCATTTCCTGCATGCGTGAATTGTCCCTGTTTGTTCTGCT
>CACYCQ010000063.1:0-3167 GCA_902772995.1 uncultured Eubacteriales bacterium | reverse complement strand
TTTTATATGCGGCGGGCTCCTCCCGGAACCCGCCCTCCTTTCCCGGATGCAGACCTCTGCTTATTTTCTGTGAAACCTGGATGCCATGGAGGTCACCAGCCGGCGCTCCGAAGCATTCATGCCCAGGAAGTACACGCTCAGACAATACAGGACCGTATAGGGCAGCGCAAAGAGCATCACCCCCGCATACCCGCTGAAGGAATGCAGGGAACAGACCAGCGCCCCCAGGGCGGCAGGAAGGGCCATGGACGGCAGCAGGCGTCCGATCTGCGACCAGAAGGTCACCATGTTCAGCCCGATGTGCCGGTGGTAATACCAGTTCATCACCAGGCCGTTCCCAACCAGCAGGGAGATGGCGGTGCCCAGCGCGCAGCCCACGCCGCCCATCCTCTTGGCCAGCGGAATGGAGATCAGGACATTGGCCGCAGCCATGCAGATATAGACCTTCGAACGGAACTGGTGCCTGTTTTTCGCCCGCTGGATCTCAATGCCCAGATTCTGGATGAGCGGAATGGTCACCGGAACCATGAGCAGCAGCGCGATGGCGTAGCTGTCCCCGTAGGCCGGGCCGCCCCAGGCCGTCAGGAAGGCGCGGCCCACAAAAATGAATCCCGTCAGCACCAGCATCAGCAGCATGAACTGGATACGTCCCACCCGCGTAAACAGGGAGGTCAGCTCCTCGTCCCCCTCCTCATGCGCCACCAGGCGGTTGATCTGCGGGGTGAACACGCCGGAGATGGATGTGGAGATGGTCATGTAGTAGTTGTGCATCTGGCTGCCCACGCCGTAAATGGCCGTGGCCGCCGTTCCCGAGACGATGCCCAGGATGGTGGTGTCCACCGTCCAGTTCACCTGATCGATGATCATGTTCAGGAAGATGAAGAAGGAGAACCCCGCCATTTCCTTCAGCAGGCCGAAGTCAAAGTGGCGCATGTCGATTCTCATGCCCAGCTTCCTGAAGCAGAACCAGATATTGGACGCGTCCGTGAGCACCGACAGCACCAACGTGACGATCACCAGCGCCACGGAGCCATATCCCATCAGGAGCAGGGGGAGCATGATGATGGGGTTGAGCACCGTGCGCAGCATACTGATCATCCGCTGGAAGAAGAAGCGCTCCTTTGCGGTCACGTACGAGCTGAAAACGCTGCAGGGGAAGGACACCGAGATGTTGATCACCAGCAGCGTCATGAGCTTGCGCGCGGTGTCCAGTTCCCGGCGGGTCAGCTTGGCGGAGAAGATGTTGTCCACATTGGCCACCAGGATGCCGCCCACCACCAGACTCATCAGCCCGATAACCAGGAAGATGGTCATGAACATGCCGTTGATCCTGGCTACGCCATCCTCCCCGTCCCTGACCTCCGCCCGGGAATAGTAGCGCATGTAGGCGCTGCCCAGGCCGAAAGACATCAGGGCGAGATTGGAGATGAACCCGTTGACCAGGGTATAGGTGCCGTATTCGCTGGTCCCCAGGAGCCGGAGCATGACCGGCGTATAGACAAGGGAGAGGATGGTCGAGAGCACCGTCTGTCCATAGGAAAGCAGTACACCCGCCTTTTTCTGGTTCATAGATTCCACAGGGGCATCCGAGGCTGCCCTTTTCCTTTTCTCAAAAGTCTCCGCGGGCTGTCCCGCATGTTTCCTTTATCATATTTGCTTTGCCCTCTCAAGTCAACCTCGTCACCTCCCCCGGATGCGCGCCGGGCGCTCCATGCCCCGGCACAGGTCCGATTCTTCCATTGACATTTTCTGTCATTCGGACGAAAATTCTGAGTTGTCTGACCTGTCCCCATTTTTCCAGAAGAGGTTTGTTGTATGAAAAACTTTGAACCGCTGACCCGCTTTCTCCGGGAGCGTTTTGACGAAAGCGCGCTGGCCGGCCTGAGCGCCGCCATCGCCGGACCTGACGGCCTTCTTTACACTTTCAATGCCGGCTTCATCGACGCGGCGCACAGCCGCCGCCCGGACCCGGACACCGTCTTCGGCGTGGGCAGTCTCAGCAAGTCCTTCACCGCCCTCTCCCTGGCCCTGCTCCACGCCGAGGGGCGGCTCCACATCGATGATCCCGCGGCCCGCTATGTGCCGGGTTTCCGCTTCCCCGGCGTGGCCCCGGATGCCATCACGCTGCGCCACCTGTGCACCCACACCTCCGGCCTCCCCCCCATGGAGCTGCTGGAATGGAGCAGCGCCATGAATTCTCCCGGCCGCTCCGACCCGGAGACGCTGGCACTGCGCGCCCAGAGTCCCGGGCGGTTTTCCTCCATGGAGGACCTGCTCGACTACATCGCCCGCTGCCCCTATCCCCCCACCGGCCAGCCGGGCGAAACCATGAGCTACTCCAACGAAGGCTATGCCGTTTTGTCCAGTGCGGTGGATGCCGCCGCCGGCATGCCGCTGGAGGATTTCCTGCAGGAACGCGTCTTTGCGCCCCTGGGGCTGTCCCGGACGATCCTGGACAGCGGCATTGACGCCACCCGCCGCCTTGCCGCGGGCAACCTGACCTCCCTGTTTACCCGACAGGACGGCAGTCTTATCTGCGATGACTCCTGGAGCGTCCTGCCAGGTTACCGGGGCTGCGCCATGATCCGCTCCACTGCCCGGGACCTGTCCAGATACTACAGCGTGCTCGCCTCCCGCGGCAGATTCCGGGGGCAGGTACTGCCGGGTGAAGCCGTGGAGCTGATGATCGGCGCGGATTATCCGCTGCAGGAGGCCCCCTTCATGTGCATGGGCCTGTACAAGCGGAACTACGCGGGGCATGTGCTGTGCACCCATGCCGGCGGCCTGCACGGCGTCTCCGCCCTTGGCGCCTTCCTGCCGGATGAGGGCATCGGTTTTTCTGTGCTGTGCAACCAGGGCGGGGAGAACGTGGACGGCTTCCTGTATCCCATGATCCATTTCATACTGGGCCTTCCCCTTGACCGCAGCCCGGAATGGTTCCATCCCGTCCCCGGTTCCTGTCCCCGGATGGAGGACCTGTGCGGCTGTTATCAGGCCCACGAGGGGCTGACCACCGAACTGACCCTCGCCCCCGGGGGGCGGATGTCCTGGAACGGCAGTCCGCTTGAGGTCACCTACTGCGGCGGCGGGCGCTTTCTGGCCCGCTCCTCCTCCGGTGACACCCTGCACCTGGAATTTCTGACCCGGGGCTCCCGCGCCTGGGGCGT
>CACYCQ010000062.1:0-16981 GCA_902772995.1 uncultured Eubacteriales bacterium | reverse complement strand
TAGTGGTCATACAGTTCCTTCTGGGAGGCGGCGCCGAAGCTGGGGGTGATGATGGACAGCACGTCCGCGCCCATCTTCTCCGCCTGCACGCTCTGGCGGATGGTGTCCCGGGTGGAGATGCAGCCCGTGCCCGCATATACCGGGACCCGGCCCTTCACCTGGTCGATCATGGCCTCAAGGACTTCGTACTTTTCATTTTCGCTGAGGATGTACCCCTCGCCGTTGGTGCCGAAGGCGAACAGGCCGTGCACGCCGCCTGCCAGCAGGCGGTCAACCTGGTTGCGCAGCTCCTGCAGGTTGAGGCTCTCATCCTCGTTCATCGGGGTCAGAATCGGCGGGATAATGCCCTTGATCTCGATATGCTTCATGGCTGTCCTCCCTTACATGATCTGTTTGTAGATGTTTCTGGCGTCGTCCGGGGTGATTTCGCGCATGTTGTTCACCAGCAGCCGCTTGACCTGCATGCCGGCCTCAACCAGGCCCTCCAGGTCCTCCTCGGGCACGCCGAACTCCCTGAGGCTGGTGGGGATCTCCAGATGCCGGACGATCTCGTCCAGCCTGCGGAGGATCCAGGCGCTCTTCTCCTCTGCGGTTTTGCAGTTGCTGCCGTCATGGGCGCAGCGGTCATAGCACTGCGCAAAGCGCTCGCGGCAGACCGGCTCGTTGAACTTCATGACCGGGGTGAGCAGAATCGCGTTGGACACGCCGTGGGCGATGTGGTACTTGCCGCCCAGGGGATAGGACAGGGCGTGCACGCCGGTGGTTCCGCTGGCGGTGATGGCCAGGCCGCCGTAGAAGGCCGCAATCTGCATGGCGTTCTTGGCGTCCATGGCATCGGGATCATCGCAGGCGGGAATGATGTTGTTGAGGATCAGGTCAAGTCCGTGCAGGGCGAAGGTGTCGCTCAGCGGATTGGCCTTGTTGCTGGTGTAGCACTCGATGCAGTGGGCCAGGGCATCCACGCCGGTGGCCGCCGCGATCTTGCGGGGCAGGTTCCGGATCATGCGGGCGTCCAGGATGACGTAGTCCGCGATCATGTTGTCATTGACGATGCCGACCTTCAGCTGCTTTTCCGGCACGGCCACGATCGCGTTGGGGGTCACCTCCGCCCCTGTTCCGGCGGTGGTGGGGATCAGCACGATGGGCACGCACTTTTTCGCGCGGCCGGGGGTGTCCAGCAGCTCCTTGACGCCGTACTCGTCCGTCACCAGCACGCTGGCCAGCTTCGCCGCGTCCATGACGCTGCCGCCGCCGCAGGCGACGATCAGGTCCGCGCCCTGGGCCTTGAAGTCGTCAATCAGCTTCCGGACCGCCATGTAATCCGGTTCAGGCCTCAGGTCGTCCAGCACGTAGTACTCCACACCGCTGGCCCTGACCGCGGCCTCGGGAAGGGCAAACAGGCCGGTCTTTTCGATGCCGGGATCCGTAAACATCGCGACCTTCTTCGCTCCGGATGCCCTGACAATATCCGTGATGTTGTCCATCGCGTTGACGCCGCCGTACACGGCATGGGGCATTTTCAGGTTGTATCTTTCCAGCATATGGCACCTCCTGAGGTTATCTCGTCTGGGCGGCAGTGGGGTTGTAGAGGCCGACCTTCTCGCGTTTTGCGCCGATGACGTCCTCCTCGCTGAAGCGGACGTATTTCACACCCTTGCGGGTATAGGCGGCGTAAGCCAGATGCAGCATGCCGTCGCGGCTCTGCATCAGGAAGGGATACTCATACTGGCGGTTGTTGGTCCTGTTCTCCTCGCCCATGTACCCCTCTCCGCGCTCCATCCAGCGGACCAGGGGGAAGGTCACCCCGCCGTCCTCGCTCAGGGCCACCGCCACCGGGCAGCGAAGCCCCGGCCAGGCCGCCCTGCCCGGCTGCGGGTCGGGGGTGCAGGTCGGATTGTAGGCGATGGCCACGCGGCCGCTGTGCAGCTTCAGCGCGCTGATGGAGGAGTTGTTGTTGGGCAGGGGCGTGGGCACCGGCACGGACCAGGTGTCGCCCCAGTCGGCGGATTCGCTGCGGTAGATGAAATCCGCCTCACGGGAGCGCATGAAGGCGGCCAGATGCCCGTTCTCCAGCTCGACCACGTTGGCATGCACGCGTCCGCGGCTGCCGGGCATGTCCACCTGGCGCCAGGTTTTCCCCTCGTCGTCCGAAATCTGCAGCGCCGTCGGATCTCCGGAGAGACCGTCGGGGCTGTCCGTGCACAGCCAGTTGGCGAAAATCCACCTTCCGCTGGAGAGCACCTGGATCGGCTGGCGGCAGAAGCTGCCCTCCCGGGCAAACAGGGTCTCGTAGGGCCCCCAGGTTCTGCCGCCGTCCGTGCTCTTCTGCACGCGGATCTGGGAGGTGAACTGCATGTTGTCCTTGCCCGCCTGGCGGTCCTTCTGGGCGGTGTAGATCGCCCAGACCGCACCGTCATTGCCGGCAAACAGGGAGGGGTTCTGCTCGCTGCGCTCCGGGTCCCCGGAGATGTCCACCGGATCCGACCAGCGCAGGCCGTCCTTTTCCAGGCGGGAGCAGATGATGCGGATGTCCGCGCTGCCCTCGTAGGTGCCCGCGAACCAGCAGCACAGCATGGCACCGTCCGGCAGCTCCAGCATGGCCGGCGCGTGTGCGGTCGGGTAGCCGCCCGAAGGCAGGAAGGCCTCCAGGGTGCCCATGTCCACATTCCGGTACAGACGGCCGTCCGGCGTCAGCCCGGGAAGCTGGGGATAGTTCATGTCCGTTTCCTCCTCATTCATGTTGGTACTGTGCGTCAATCAGCGACTTCAGGTCGCAGAGCAGGGTCTCTTCCCCGAATCCGCCGGATTTGGTGATCACAAACCGCAGTCTGCCCATCGCCTCAAATCTGGAGAGCACCACTCCGGGGAAAATCTCCAGAAGCGGCTCCATCTCATGCACCTTCATCCGGTCCATGCACTTGAGCAGGGTGTCCCCGCCGGTAATCAGCATCGTGCGCAGGACATCGGCCTTCATCATTTCAGGCAGGATCACGCCCATCGCGGAGGAAATGCCGCTGCGCAGGTCCTCCGTGGTCATGCCGCGGCCGGCCGCGTAGGCCGCCGTCGGTGCATTGCCCTCTCCCGCGTCGTTGGCATCCAGGATGAGCCAGGGCGTGTCCCGCAGCATCCCGCGCCAGCCTTTAAGCGCCGATTTTCCCGCGTCCGTGTCAAAATACCCCGCCTCCAGCTTCTGCTCAGGCAGGATATGCTCCCGCGTAAAGCCCCTCGTTTCGGCATATGCCAGCTGGCGCAGCGTGATCGGGTTGACGCTGCCGCACAGCACGAACAGGCCGTAATCCAGTCTGGGCACCTGCGGCAGCTCGCCCGCCGTCAGCCCCAACAGCTCCGGGAGCACGGAGGCAAAGCCCGCGCAGCCCGCCATGACGCAAAGCAGGCCCGAATGCGCCAGCGCCTGTCCGGCCCTGCGCAGGTCCTCATCCGTCTGCGCATCGACGACCACAAAGCCCCTGCCCTCCTCCGGGACGTGGTCCCAGGTGACCGAGCATGCCGGGGTCTTTGTCTGCAGGGCCAGCAGCCGGAGCACATCCGACTCGGTAACGGGCTCGAAGGGGTCCTGCCCGAACACCGACTCGCTGACGGGCTGGCCGTTCACATAATGAACACCGCCCCGGGTCACGCGGTCCATGGCCGGCATGGAGGGGAGAAAGGCCATGCGCGCTTCCCCGGCCGCATCCATAACCGCGCTCAGCTCCGCGCCGATATTTCCGCGCAGACCGGAGTCGGTCTTCTTGTAGATGTGCGGGATATGGAGCTGTTTTCCCTTTTGCGCAACGCGAAAAACCATCTCATAGGCAAGCCGGGGGGACAGATGGCGCGTCTCCGCCACCACCACGAGCACCTCTGCCCCGTCCGCCGCCCGGACGTACTCCGTTTCCGGATCCGTCACCACCCGGGTGCGGATTCCCCTCGCGGCAAACTGTACGCCTGTGTCCAGACCGCCTGTAAAATCATCGGCGATGATCAGCAATTTGATCATATTGCTTCCCCTCGGCTTTCAGAATCCCTTGACATGTTGTATTATATTCCCATCATCCCCTGCCCTCAATTCAGCAGGTTCACCAAATCGTTTAAATTTGAAACTTTCTCTTCTTTTTTCAACATTCCGCCTTTCAGGACGTTTCAAATCGAAACATCTTCCGGGGTTCCATGACGTCGAAACCGTTTCAAACTTTTACACACACCTGCGTAAAGGAGGCACCCTCATGGCCGCTCATGACGACGCTCCCATCCGCGTTCTGGCCGTTGCGCCCTACGAATCCATGGCCACCTCCCTCACCCGCGCCGCCGAAGCGTATCCCGGCATCCGCCTGGAGGCCTATACCGGGGACCTGCAGGCCGGCGTGGAAATTATCCGACAGCTGGACATGACCGGCTTTGACGTCGTCGTCTCCCGCGGCGGAACCGCCGGCATGCTGCGGGAGGTCACGGACCTGCCGGTCATCGAAATCCCCGTCTCGCTCTACGACGTGCTGCGCACCATCAAGCTCGCGGAGAACTATGCGGAGCAGATGGCCATCGTCGGCTTTCCCGGGGTGACCGAAAACGCCCACACCCTGTGCAACCTGATGCGCTTTGACATCCCCATCGAAACCGTGCACCACAGCAGCGACGTCCCCGCCGCCCTGCGGAAGCTGCAGGAGCGGAACATCCACACGGTCATCTGCGACATGGTCGCCCATGGCGCGGCGCGCAGCGAGGGTTTCCAGGCGCTGCTGATCACCTCCGGGGAGAGCAGCCTTCACCAGGCCCTGCAGGACGCGCAGACCCAGGGCCGGACCTTCCGGCGCATCCGCAACGAGAACCATTTCCTGCGGAGCATGATCGGCCAGGATTCCCGGCGCTGCGTGGTCTTCAACACGAAGCGCGAAAAGGTGTTCGCCTTCTCGGACATTCTGCCGGAGGACCTGCTGGACGTCCTGCGAAGGCGCATCCCAGGCGTTCCCGACAAGGGGGAGGTGCTGTTTTACCATCACGCCGGCGGGATCATGCACGCGGTCAGCGCCTCCAGCTTTGAGCTGAACGGGCAGCGCTACTACGTGTTTCGCGACCAGCCCTCGCAGATCCCCCTGAAGACCGTTCATTCAGGCATCCGTTTCTACGATGCCCTGGAGTGCCAGCAGCTCTTTGGCAACAGCTTCTTTACCGTCAGCGGCTCCATGGGCGATATGGAACCTCGGCTGTCCCCCATCGCCGAATCCTGCCACGCCGTGATGATCATCGGGGAGGAGGGAACCGGGAAGGAGCAGATCGCCCGCGCCCTCTACCTGCGCAGCCGCCTCAAAAACCACCCCTTCGTCACCATTGACGGCTCCCGCCTGACCGAGCGCGGATGGGACTACCTGCTGGAGCGGCACGAATCCCCCCTGAGCACCGAGGGGACGGCGATCTTCTTCCAGCACATGGAGGATGCACCCCAGACACGACAAAACGCCCTGATCTCCCTCATTGAGGAGACAGAGCTTGCCCGCCGTCTCTGGCTGATATTTTCATTTGATACAAGAGAGGGCGAGGCGCTGTGCCAGTTCGCCCTCAAGCTCTCCGTGAAGCTGGGGCCCCTGTCCCTGAACCTGCCCACCCTGCGCAGCCGCAGGGATGAAATCCCGTCGCTGGCCAGCCTGTACCTGAGCAACCTGAACATGGAGCTGGGCAGGCAGGTTTCCGGGTTCGAGCCCGAGGCCCTCAACATGATGACCCGCTACAACTGGCCCGGGAACTACACCCAGTTCAAGCACGTGCTCCACGAGCTGACCATCCTGACCCCGGGGCCCTACATTTCCGCCACGGACGTCGCCGAGCTGCTGGCGCAGGAGCGCAAGGTCTACCGGCGCGTGCCGGGCCCGGCCGGCGAGCCGACCTTCAGCGGCATGACCCTCGATGAAATCTGTGCGGCCGTCGTGCGCCAGGTCCTGGCGGACAACCACGGCAACCAGACCCGGACCGCCCGGCAGCTGGGCATCAGCCGCACCACGCTGTGGCGGATGCTCTCCGGGGACAGCTGACGCCCCGGCTTCAGATGGCGCCCGAGACCGGGTGCGGCCGGTACAGCTCCTCCAGGTACCGGCATTCCTCCCGGGACAAATGAATCTCCACCGCCCGGACCGCGTCGTCGAAATGGGCGGTTTTTGTCGCGCCCACAATCGGCGCCGCCACACCCCTGCTGTACAGCCACGAAAGCGCGATGCAGGACATGGGCACGCCGCGCGAGGCGGCAATCTCCTCCACCCTGCCGATGATGGGCAGGTCCTCTTCCATCATGCGGTCGTACTTGCCGGCGGCCACCCGGTCCGTCCGGCTGCGCGCCGTGCCGGAATCCCAGCCCGGATGCGCCAGGTGCCCGCTGGCCAGGGGGCTGTAGGGGATCAGGTCCACGCCGAACTGGCGGCACACGGGGATCAGCTCCCGCTCGTCCTCCCGGTACAGCAGGTTGTAGTGGTTCTGCATGGTGCAAAAGAGGGTCAGCCCGTTTCGCTGCGCCGCCAGCTGCATGTTGTGGAACTGGTAGCCGTACATGCTCGAGGCCCCGATGGCCCGCACCCTGCCCGAGCGCACCAGGGCATCCAGGGCCTCCATGGTTTCCTCCACGGGCGTATCGTAATCAAAGCGGTGCACCTGGTACAGGTCCACGTAATCCGTCTGCAGCCGCCGCAGCGATGCCTCGATCTCCGAGAACACCGCCTTCCGGGTCAGGTGCTCCGGCGTGGTGGCGTTGAAGTACACCTTGGTGCCCAGCACCACCCTGTCCCGGGGGACCCCCAGGTCCCGCAGCGCCTTCCCGATAAACTCCTCGCTGGTTCCCTCCGCATACTTGTTGGCCGTGTCGATGAAGTTGACGCCCATGTCCAGGGCGTGGGCGATCATCTCCGTGCACCGCTTCTGGTCAAGCAGCCACCGGTGGCCGCCCTCGCCGGCCCTGCCGAAGGAAAGCCCGCCCAGGCAGACCCGGGAGACCCTCAGGCCGGAATGTCCAAGTGTCGTGAATTCCATTTCATCTCTCCTTTATCGTCCCGGTTCAGGGAAGGCCCCCGGTCTGGGGTACCTCCCGTCCACATCCCTTTTCTTGAAGGGCACCGTCACAAGATCCGTCGCAAGATACGCCGCGGCCGGCGTCAGCAGAAGCCCGGGGATTCCCCACAGCGAGGTCATCACAAACACCAGGGGAACGAAGAAGAGGCCCTGGGGCAGGGAGGCCAGAAAGGTCGACTTTGCCGATTCCCCCACCGCCTGCAGGAGGATGTTGACGGAAAAGCCGTAGGGCATGAAGATCAGCCCGAAGGTCTGCACCCGCAGGGCCGCAATGCCCAGAAGGACCGTTTCCTGCTCCATTCCCCCAAACAGCCCCAGGATGGGGGGCGCCAGGAAGTACATCCCCGCGGCAATCCCGCAGATGAGGATCTGGTTGACCCTGAGGGTGAAATCGTAGGCCTCCCGGATGCGCCCGGTCTCCCCGGCGCCCTTGTTGTACGAGTAAACGCTCTGCGCCCCCTGAAACAGGCCCTTGAGCAGGGCGAGCACGAACGCCGTCACCTTGGAGGAGACGGCCAGTGCGGCAATCAGCGGGTCCCCTCCGGCCATGCCCGCCGCAAGGTTCAGGCAGACGGCGGAAAGGGTTCCGGCCCCGTGCCGGCACAGGGAGGGCAGGCCAGCGCGCACGATCTGCCCCACCAGATGCCTGTCCGCCCGGACCGCGCCGGGTGAAATGCGCGCCTGCGTCCTGCCGCTGGCGAAGAAGAAGACCAGGACCGCAAGGCCCGCGCACTGGCTGAGGAAGGTGGCCAGCGCCGCTCCCGTGATTCCAAGCCCCAGGCCGAAGATGAACACCTCATCCAGCACGATGTTCAGGATTCCTCCCAGGCTCATGCCGATCATGGACAGGCGGTTCTTCCCCTCGCACCGCAGGAAGGTCGCCAGGACGATGGACAGGCACATGACCGGAAATCCCAGCAGGATCAGCCGCCCGTAGCTCTCCGCGTAGGGCTGGATGGTGGGGGTGCTGCCCAGAAGGCGCATGAGCGGCGAGAGGAAAAAAAGCCCGAGACCTCCCATCAGGACGGACAGCGCCCCCGCGCAGAAGGCCGCCGTGGAGGCCGCCTCGGACGCCTTTCGGGTCTCTCCCGCGCCCAGAAGCAGGCCCATGCGCGTGCCGCCGCCCGTGCCGAAGAGATATCCCAGGGAGCTGATCATCTCCATGATGGCAAAGCTGATCCCCACGGCCGCGGCCGCCTGGGTTCCAAGGCGCGCCACGTACCAGGTGTCCACCAGGCTGTAGACCGTGGTGATGACCATGGCCAGCATGGAGGAGATGCCCAGCTCCAGTGTCAGCCGCCGCACCGGCGACTTTGTCATCCGCTCATGATGGGTCACGTCCCCGTCTCCTTTCATCCGCGCCTGCGCCATCCCCCGGGGAATGCCCCGGGAACACAGCGCGCCCCTCCCCGAAGGAGCCCTGCCTCCCGGGAGGGGCGCTTGTTCAGCAGCAGAAAATGGGATAGTACATCATCCGTCCGCCGCACAGACAGCTGGAGCAGATGTTGAGGGCGATGCAGCTGCAGCACATGGACTGCATGTTGCCAAAGACCTCCCGGCCGTAGCGGCCGCCCTGCCGGCTGTACTGGACGCCGCCGCTCTGCAGGGCGCTCAGCAGCCTCCTGTAGTCCAGGTTGTCCGGATCCATGCTCACGGCCTGACGGGCATACTCCATGGCCTGGGCATTGTTGTGCAGGCCGGCCTGGGCCAGGGCATTGAGGAAGTACCACCGGGCGCCCCGGTCCGCGGCGGGCACGTTGCCCAGCGCATTGAGGGCCTCGGCGTAATGGCCGGTATCGATGTAGTTGCGCGCCGCGCGCATCACCGTGCTTTCCTCCTGCGTCCGGGTCTGACCGCCGTAGGCGCCTCCCCCGAAGCCCGCGCCGCCGAATCCCGCGGCGCCCCAGAAGGCCGAGAAGGGGTCCTGCTGCTGCTGGTAGGCGGACCCGGAGGCGCCGTTGTACCCGCTGCCCTGCCGGGCCGCTCCGCCGCCCTGGCGTATGTGCATGATCTCCTCGTAGGCCTGCTGCACCTCCAGGAAGCGCTTTTCAGCCTGGGCCGCATCCGGCCGGCCCACATTGGCGTCCGGATGGTACTTCTTGCACAGGCCCCGGTAGACCTTTTTGATCTCATCATCCGTCGCATCGGGCGACACGCCCAGCACGCTGTAGGGATCCGTCATGGCTTTTTCTGGTCCTTTCTCCGTTTTACGGCGGCTTCATAGTGCAGGAAGACGCCGGAATAGAGGATGTTCCTCATGATCTCCGCGTCCTGCAGCAGGGGCAGGCGTTCAAAGGCCGCCGCCGCCCCCGCCATGTCCGACTCCAGCATTTCCCGTACCCGTTCCTCCAGGTCCGGCTGGTCCTTTCTCAGCAGCAGGGGGTTGTACTGGTTTTTCCGTTCGTCCCGCTCCAGGTCCTCAAAGGCGTCGCACATGTAGATGAACTTGCCCAGCCAGAAGCCCAGCTCCCGCAGGTCCCGCTCATACACGTCCTGCTTCATGACCATCAGCTCGGCCATCAGCTCCCCGGAGAGGTTGGCCGCCGCATCCAGGTTGGGATCATTGGCCGTCTCCACCTCGCGCAGGCGCTCCACGTACCTTTGCACCGCCTCATTCTGCCGGGGGAGCCGCTCTCCCGCCCGCCGGGCCGCCCTGCGCAGGAGCGAGGATGCCGCCAGGCGGTCCACCCGCCGCTCGTCCTCCCAGCCGTCCCGCAGGTCATAATAGGCCAGCATCACGGACACGTCCGCGCAGTAGTCGATCTCCGGACAGGACAGGGCCGGGTGCCGCGTCAGGGGGTGCAGGGCGCACCTGCGCAGGCTCTCCCGCGTCTCGGGTTCATACAGGGAGCACAGCACAAGGGCCATAAAGGTCGTCTCATAGCTGAGGGCCAGCCTTCCCGTCTGGGAGCAGCGCGCCCCGATGGCGTGGCACAGCCCGCAGTACACGCTCCTGTACCGGCGGACCTCCCGCACCCGCAGCTCATCCTGCCGCACCGTCATCACACCCAGCATTTCTCGTTCCACCCCTTTCAGGTCTGGCTATTCTACCATCCGCCCCTTCCCCGCGCAACCGGACAGGGGCCCAAATCGCTGATTTTCCGGGCTCTTCCGGGCTCAGCGCCTGCGCATGGGCAGGGTGACAAAGTACACGAGGGCGCAGATGAGCACCACCGCCGCGCCCGCGGACGTATTGATATAATATGAAACGATCAGCCCCAGCACGCCGCAGGACATGGAGATGCCCACCGCCACCAGCAGGTAGCTGCGGGCGCTGCGGGCCACGTTCCGGGCGCTGGCCGCCGGCAGAATCAGCAGGGAGTTGATGAGCATGACGCCCACCCAGCGGATGGACACCATGACGCACACCGCCACCAGCACCGTAAAGCCGTACTCGGTCATCCGCGCGCGGATGCCCCGGCTCTGGGACAGGGAGAGGTTGACGCTGGTCAGCAGCAGCGGGTTGAACAGCACGCACCAGGCCGCGGCGGTCAGCACCAGCACCCCCAGAAGCAGGGGCAGCTCCTCCGGCGCGATGGACAGGATGTCGCCCACCAGCAGCCCGGAGTACCGGGCAAAGGCGCCGCCCCTGGCCAGGATCACCAGGCCCAGCGCGATGCTGGTGGAGGAAAACACGCTGATGATGGTGTCCGCGCTCATCCTGGAATGGTGCTTGACGAAGGTGATGAGCACCGCCCAGAGGATGCCGAAGCAGAGCATGGGCACCATCTGGTCCCGGGCCCCCAGCATCACCCCCAGGGCCACGCCGGTCAGGGCGCTGTGCCCCAGGGCATCCGAGAAGAAGGCCATGCGGTTGTCCACGGCCATGGTCCCCAGCATCCCGAACAGGGGCGTGATCATCAGCATGGCCATCAGCGCGTTGCGCATGAAGCTGTACTGCAGCCATTCAAACGGCACCCAGTTCATTCCTCCACCGCCTCCTTCGAATAGAACACCTGCCGGAAGGCCTCCGAGGCGAAGACCGCCTGGGGGCGTCCCTGGGCGATGACGGTGCCCTGCACCAGCACCACCCGGTCCGCATAGCGGCGCACCACATCCAGGTCGTGGCTGACCAGCAGGATCGCCAGGTGCTGGTGCCTGCGCAGGTCGCTCACGATCCGGTAAAAGTCGTCAAGGCCGTTGCTGTCCACGCCGGAGACCGGCTCATCCAGGATCAGCAGGTCGGGCTGGGGCTCCAGCGCCAGCGCCAGCAGCACCCTCTGCAGCTCGCCCCCCGAGAGGGCGCCCAGGGGGCGCCGGATCAGGTCGGCGCTCCTCGTCCTCTCAAGGGCCCGGGTGATGCGCTCCCGCGTTTTTTTTGACACGCCCAGAAACACCGGGCGGCGCGTCATCGCGGCGGCGAGGAAATCCTGCACCGTCACCGGGGAGGAGCGGTCAAATTCCAGCTGCTGGGGCACGTACCCCGTGCGGATGGCGCCGACCTCCCTGCCGTCGCCCCGGACATGGTGCACGCTGCCCGTATGCTCGATCTGGCCCAGCAGCGCCCGCAGCAGCGTGGTCTTGCCGGCGCCGTTGGCCCCGATGAGCGCCGTCAGCTCCCCGCAGTGGATATGCAGGTTGACGTCCGAAAGCAGCACCTGCCCGTCCCGGACCACGCCCAGGTGCTCCACGTCGATGCGGCACAGCCTGCACTGGTCCATCTCCCTGCGCAGCAGCCGCCGGGTCATCTCACTCACCGCCAAGCGCCTCCTTCAGCACCCGGGCGTCCTCCCGGAGGGCCGCTTCATAGCTGCCGGGGGTCCCGTCCCCGGAGACCACGGGATCCAGCACGTAGATGCGGGCGCCGGTCTCCCGGGCGATGGTCTGCGCGGCGGTCTGGGGATACTGGGGCTCGGTGAACAGCTCCCGGATGCCCAGGCGCTTCACCATGTCGCAGGTCCTGGCGATGTCCCTGGTGCTGGGCTCCTCTCCGGGCTCCGTGGCGATGATGCCCGCCACCTTCAGCCCGTAGGCCTGCGCAAAGTAGGTCATGGCCTCATGGAAAATGACGATCTCCCTGCCCTCAAAGGGGCGGAGCATCTCCCGGATCTCCCCGTCCAGGGACGCAAGCCTCCCCTTCAGGTCCTCCAGGTTGTCCCGGTACGCCTTCGCGTTTTCCGGATCCGCCGCCTCCAGGCCCGCGGCGATGTTCTCCGCCTCCCGGGCGGCCAGGGCGGGATCCATCCAGACATGGGAATTGAGGAATCCCTCCTCGCTGCTGTCCGTCATGGGGATCCCCGCCGCCGCCTCAATCACCGCAAGGCCGGACACGCCGGCCACACGGTCCATGAACTGCTCCATGCCCCCTCCGTTGATCACCAACACGTCGGCCTTCTCGATGCGGGCCATGTCCCGGGTCTGCAGGGAATAGTCGTGCAGGCAGCCGGTGGTGGTGGGAACCAGGTTTTCCACCGTGACGCCCGGAACCCCCTGCGTCAGGTTCAGGGTGAGAATATAAACGGGATAAAAGGATGCAAGGATCTTCATCTCGGCCCCCGCGGCGCCTGCAAGCAGGGTCAGGGCCAGAACCAGCACCATTGCGAATTTTTTCATCAGGTTTTGCGGAGGAAAATGTGTCCCCCGCAGCCTCCTCTCCGTGTTCAGGGTCTTCGCGCCCCGTCAGTTTCCCGGGGCGTTCCTTCAAAAATCGCGCTCATTATAGCGAAAGCATCCACTGCTGACAAGCTTTGCGCCTGCCCGGGCGGGCGAAAGCTTCCGCTCCAACTTGACTTTGCTTTTATTCCTTATTATAATTGAATTGCTGCGATGCAGCGCAATGATTATGTAAAAAGGCGGTGTTTCCAATGAGCAAGGTCATTACTTTCGGCGAAATCATGCTGCGTCTCAATCCTCCGGGATACCTTCGTTTCCTTCAGACCGACAAGTTTGACGCCACCTACGGCGGCGGCGAGGCCAATGTGGCCGTTTCCCTGGCCAACTACGGCAATGACGTGGCCTATGTGACCAAGGTCCCGGATCACGAGATCGGACAGGCTGCCATCAATTCTCTGCGCCGCTATGGTGTGGACACCACCATGATGGTCCGCGGCGGCCCCCGTCTGGGCATCTACTTCTGTGAGAAGGGCGCTTCCCAGCGCGGCTCCAAGGTGGTCTATGACCGCGCCGGTTCCTCCATCGCTCTGGCCAAGAGAGCGGACTTTGACTGGGACAAGATTTTTGAAGGTGTGGACTGGTACCACTTCACCGGCATCACCCCTGCCATCGGCGGCGAGCTGCCCCAGATCTGCATCGACGCCTGCAAGGCCGCCAAGGAGCGGGGCATCACCATCTCCTGCGACCTGAACTACCGCAGCAAGATGTGGTCCCGTGAGGAGGCCGGACGGGTCATGGGCGAGATCATGCCCTATGTGGACGTGTGCATCGCCAATGAAGAGGACGCCAAGGACGTGTTCGGCATCGAGGCCGAGAACACCGATATCGAGGGCGGCAAGCTGGACCACAAGGGCTATATCTCCGTGGCCAGGCAGCTCACTGAGCGCTTCAACTTCAAGGCCGTGGCCATCACCCTGCGCGGCAGCATCTCCGCCTCCGACAACAACTGGAGCGGCATGCTCTACACCGGCGGGGAAGCCTTCTTTGCCAAGAACTACCTCATCCACATGGTGGACCGCGTCGGCGGCGGCGATTCCTTCGGCGGCGGCCTGATCCATGCCCTGCGCAAGTGGCCCGGCGAGAACCAGAAGGCCATCGAGTTTGCCGTGGCAGCCTCCTGCCTCAAGCAGACCATCGAGTATGACTACAACATCACCCCCGAGAAGGAAGTGCTGGCTCTGGCCGGCGGTTCCGGAAGCGGACGCGTACAGCGCTGAGTTTTTCCGTTCCCATCTTTTCCGGCTGCAGAGGTTTCCTCTGCAGCCTTTTTTTGTCCGCGTTCCCGGGTCCGGAAAAACATACGGGTCCCGGTTTCTGGGACGGCACCCTGACAGTGCTGCTCCCGCAAAACCGGGACCCTTTTTGCACAGGGCATGGGGAAAATCTGTACCGCGCCGGGGCTCCCTGCCGGCAGGGCCGGCTGTCCAAAGCATGGCCCCGGGACCCGCTCAGCACCCTTCACGGGCTTTGGTAAAGCGCCCGTCCCCCGCGGGCGCACCGGCTCCCTGCACTGCCGGACCGCACGGGTCTTCCTGAGTTACTCAAAGCCGTCATACGGCACAATCGGCCTGAACAGGGACGTTGAGGTCATGTTGCACCTGTTTTCAGCCGACAGACAGAACTCCCTGGGATCGACCCGCGACACATCCCGCTGCTCGAACATGTCCCGGGTAAACCTGATCGAGTAGATGTAGTCGTCGTTCAGGTCGCCCTCCTTGTCGCGGCGCTGTGTGTAGGCGCTGATCAGGATCCTCCGGATCGCCGGGGAGACATTGAAGGCATGCGATACGACGAAGACCGCCAGCCCGAAGACGAGCCTGGAATACTCCACCCGGAGCTCCTCCTGGGTCTTCTTCTTTTCCTTCAGGTTTCCCGCATCCGTCTTGACCAGCCTGGTCTGCGCCAGATCCTCAATTTCAGGCAGGTCCACATCCAGCAGCATGGTCCCCGTCCCCTGGTTCCAGTCATATGAAACGTTCATCTCCACCGGAAGCTCGCACCCGTCGATCCAGGAATCAAACACCTCGCAGACCGCCGATTCCTCGCCGTCAATCAGGGCGCGCATAAAGCCCTTCTGATTTTCATGCTCCTGCGCGGCCGCCCTGTCTGCGGCAAGCCTCTCCTCTTTCCAGGAGGCGAGGAAGCTGTCCCTTGCCTTTTCCCAGTCATCAAGCGCCCGGGAGTACCGCAT
Organism: uncultured Eubacteriales bacterium; assembly: GCA_902772995.1. GTDB lineage: Bacteria > Bacillota > Clostridia > Christensenellales > Aristaeellaceae > Ventricola. The sequence goes on along the minus strand of CACYCQ010000062.1, from coordinate 2,133 downwards.
CTCAAGGTTCTCCTCAACATACCGCCTTCTCTGCTGCCCCACCAGGAAAAACAGGCCGGTCACCTTCGTCTCCGCTTCCCTCTCCAGCTCCGCCCGGATGCCCTCTTTTGTCGGGGCCGGAACAGGGTACTTCGGCATGACGTGTTCATTCTTCACGGGTTCACTGAGCCGCGATTCAAAACGGGAAAGCGGGTCCACGACCGCCGCGTATCTGCAGATATTGATGTAGCGTTCGTTTTCCTCCTGCGCATCCCGGACCATGGCATCGATTCTGTCACTCCTCTGCGCCTCAAGCCGGGCCACCTGCTCCCTGTAGTCCGCCGTTGCCCGGATCCTTCTCAGCACGGCCGGGCTGGTGATTTCCACCCCTCTGCTGTCCTCGACGATGATCTTTCCCTGATCATCCATCCGGACCCCGATCTTCTCCGGGACCCCGGCCGCCGGCCTTCCAGATGACCGGGAACGGCTGCTGCCGGAGCCCCCTATTTTGGTGTTGTAGGACAGCCCCGTACCGGGGATGCCGACATGGGCATGGGCCCCGTTTCCGCCGAGCGTCACGCCGTACCCTCTGCCCCCGAGCGACAGACTTGCCCCGGACTTGGAAAAATTGATCGTGACGCCCTTGCAGATTTTTACGGACTTTCTAAAACGTATCGACATATCCATTTCCTCCTTCACGCAAACCGGGGGCTTTCCCGTTGTCCTCCGGATCCGGACGCCCGGTCCCTGATGCAGGGGCCGCCGCGCAGTCTCATCAGGCCCGCGGGATATGCATCGCCTTGCCGGGCCCTGCCCCGGCATTCACGCCGTCCGCCGTGCGCCGCCGCATTTGGCCCGGTCCCGGCAAGGCGGGGCAGCTGTGCCTGTCCTCATCCTCCGGCGCCGGCTGCAGCGCCCGCCGTTTTCCGCCTCCGCAGGGAACAGGGGCGCGCCTTCTGACGCTCCCAATATACTCCCCGCATCGCCGGTTTAGCAAGAACCTCCTGCGGCTTGCGGGACGAAAGATCCCGCGCCCTCCGTCCTGCGGGCATGCCCGGCGCAGTTCCCTCCGTCCCGCCCTCCCCGCCGCCGCTGCCCGGCGGCCGCGGGAAGGGCCCTTATTTTGTACGGATTTCTTTCCCTTCTTCGGTATACCACCATATATTGTATGTCCATCCTTCCGGAAAATGTAAAATTTCCTGTAACAATTCCGTCACATCTCTCTTTTTCCCTCCCCGCCGCGTTTTCCCATGGGATACAGGCCCTTCCCTGTCCCCGGCCGTCTTTCACCCCTCCCTGTTTATTTGTTCAAAACCATCCACAGGTCTCCCGTACTCTTCTCCCTGGGGCAAGGCTTCCTGTGCGCGCAGCGCCGGATGCGTCCGGTAATTCCCGCCGCTTTCCGGGCAAATGTGACATTTCTTAACAACTTTGTGAAGCGCCCTCCCCCGGTCCCGGCTTGACAGTCCCGGATTCCTGACCTATAATTCAGCCCGTTGCGGGCCTGAAAACGCAACATATTGTATTTTGATTTATAATTATACTCAACAGATAGAGGGAGATGCCATGAGAATCATCAAGAGGAACGGTGCGGAGGAAAGCTTCAACCGTGAGAAGATCGTCGCGGCCATCACCAAAGCCAACGACCAGGTTTCCCGGCAGGTCCAGCTGACCCCGGTCCAGATCAACCGAATCGCGGATGCCGTCGTTCTCAACTGCAGGGACCTGGGGCGCACGCCCACCGTGGAGGAAATCCAGGACATGGTGGAGAACCAGATCATGGCACACGGCGCCTTTGAACTGGCCAAGGCCTACATCACCTATCGCTACACCCGGTCCCTCATCCGCAAAAGCAACACCACGGATGAGCGCATCCTCTCCCTGATCGAATGCAACAACGAGGAAGCCAAGCAGGAGAATGCCAACAAGAACCCCATCGTCAACTCCACCCAGCGCGATTACATCGCCGGCGAGGTGAGCCGGGACCTGACCGACCGCATCCTTCTGCCCAAGGACATCGTGGATGCCCACAACGAGGGCATTATCCACTTCCACGACAGCGATTACTATGCGCAGCACATGCACAACTGCGATCTGGTGAACCTGGAGGACATGCTCCAGAACGGCACCGTCATCACCGGCACCCTGATCGAG
>CACYCQ010000061.1:0-2662 GCA_902772995.1 uncultured Eubacteriales bacterium | reverse complement strand
GGGCTTTCCGGGAAGCGGTCCATGTGCATCATATCACACCCGGTGAATCTGGTGGACAGAAAATTTGACGGGAACCGGGAGGCCGCCCGAAACAGACGGGAAGGTCCCGGGAAAGGCCGGAGCCGGAGGAATCCCCCCTGTGGCCGGAAGGGCTGCGTTTCAGGAAGAGCGGCACGGGAGGAGGACTCCGGAGCTGTCCGGAATTCTGAGTTTGGAGGAAAACATGAACCCACTGTTGGAATTATATGTGACATTTGTCAAGCTGGGCTGTGTCACCTTCGGCGGCGGATATGCCATGCTTCCGATTCTGGAACGGGAACTGGTGGAGAAACGCCATTGGACCACCATGGATGACCTGAGGGACTACTTTTCCATCGGCCAGTGTACGCCGGGGGTCATTGCGCTCAATGTGTCCACCTTTATCGGAGAGAAGCGCGGCGGCGTCAGGGGAGCGGTTGCGGCCACGCTGGGCTTCCTCACAGGTCCGGTGACGATTATTCTTCTGATCGCCATGTTCCTGCAGAATTTTGCCTCGATGCCCCTGGTGCAGCACGCCTTTGCGGGCATCCGGGTCTGCGTCTGCGTCCTGATCGTCCAGGCCGTGCTCCGCCTGTGGAAAAAATCGGTGGTGGACCCCTTTGCGCTTGGACTGTACCTCGCGGTGTTCGCGCTGAACGCGTTCTCCGGTCTGCTGGGGTTCCGCATCCCCGCAACGGTCCTGGTCATCCTGTCCGGGATATCCGGGATTGTGGCGGCCAGGCTGAAAAACCGCGCCGCGGGAAAGGAGGGTGAACAGGGATGAACCTTCTGCAGCTGATGGCTGAGTTTATCAAGACGGGCCTGTTCTCCGTGGGCGGGGGCCTTGCCACGCTGCCTTTCCTGTATGAAATGAGCGGAAAGCATCCGGACTGGTTCACCACGGCGGACATTGCGGACATGATCGCCATTTCGGAGTCCACACCGGGCCCGATCGGCATCAACATGAGCACCTATGCGGGCTTCCGTACCGCCGGGATTCCGGGAGGCATCCTGGCCAGTCTGGCCCTGGCGCTGCCCAGCGTGATCATTATCCTGATCATCGCCCGGTTTCTGGCAAAGTTCAGGACGAACAAGCTGGTGGAAGGCGCCTTCTACGGCCTTCGCCCCGCGTCGCTGGCCATGATTTCCGTGGCCGGGCTCAACGTGGCAAAGGTTGCCCTGGTCAATCTGGACGCACCGGACCTGGGCAGCTTCTTTATCTGGAAGGCCCTGGCACTGGCGGTCCTGATCTTTGTCGGCCAGAAAAAGCTCAAATGGAGTCCCGTGGTGTTTATCGCCATTTCCGCCGTCGTCGGCGTTCTCTTCCGGTTCTGACATGTGCACAGAACAAAGGCCGAAGCATCCCTGAATCCGGGGTGCTTCGGCCTTTTGCTGCCCTGCGCCTTTCCCGGGAGCGGGAAATCCCGCCCCGCAGGGACGCGGGGCAGTGAGTCCTGAGGGCAGCTGCGTGCCGCAAAGACATCAGGCACAGCCCCGGCTTCCTCCGGGCTTTGTACACGGGGAACGAAAAACGCGGCAGCATGTGACTGCAGGATGGTGCAGGCGCATGCTGCCGCGTTGCGTTACCGCAAAAAAAGAGGCGGCCGGGCCGCCTCCGTGGGACAGAAGGGTTTAATGAAGATCGAAAATGGAGAAGCTGCTGTACAGACTGGTGGTTTCCCTGGCGTTGCTCAGATCGTAGCCGGGAGCCTCCACCACCTCGACGGTCATCTTCTCGGGGGTACCGAACTGGAGGAAGCAGCAGTAGCCCTCGCTGTTGGTCACGGCCTCTCCGCCATAATCGGAGCTTCCGGTGAACCGGACCACGGCGCCGGGAACGGGATCATCCTTGTTGGTGGTCACGAAGACCTGGCGCAGGATGGGACGGACGGAGCCGTCGGTGCCTTCCGACACGGCGAGCATGCTCTGCTCGAAGGCCTCCTCAGCGGCAAAATAGCCGGACTGATACATGCAGACGGTGCCGGATTTGTCCAGGATCATGGTGGTGGGATAGCCGTCCAGGTTGATCGCCTCCACCACGCCGGTACCCGCAGCCAGACCCATGTCAAAGGTCAGGCCCATTTCAGCCTTGTAGTCGGCGATGGTTTCCAGGGTGTCTTCGGCCTCATCGGTCAGGGCGACGATGGCGATCCGGTCGCCCATGCTCCGGTAGACGGATTCCATGTCGGGAAACTCCTTGCGGCAGGGCGGGCACCAGGATGTAAAGATGTTGACCGCGACCGCATCATAGTTCCTGAGAAGATCGGACAGGGTGACCTGATATCCTTCGGTGTTGGTCATGGTAAAATCCGGCAGCTTCTTGCCGACGATGTCGGGGATTTCATCATCCGCGAGCACCGAGAAGGACAGTGTGACAAAAAGGAGACACAAAAACAGAACCGCGATTTTCTTCATGGTCACAAACCTCCCATTCATGTAAGAAGAAGTACGACTCAAAGGCTATGAGTCATAAAAGATTATGTCATAAAATCAGGGAGCATGTCAAGTACGAATTTGCGCCCGTCGGGGCTACGGAGGCGAAAACAGGGCACCCCCTGCCCGTGGCAGGGAAGGGAGCAGAAGGCGCCGGTCCGCTTCTGAGGATCCCGCGGGTCCCTTAAGGGGGGAAGACGGATATCCGGCG
>CACYCQ010000060.1:0-6478 GCA_902772995.1 uncultured Eubacteriales bacterium | reverse complement strand
TCCTCATGCCGGACCAGCTCCTTCTCCATTTCCGCCATGGTGCCGGAGAGGTTCTCCAGTTCATCCCCTGTCCGGATGCTGAGGGACTTCATCTCTGTTCCGTGGCATTCCGGCCAGCAAAAGCTGTTGCTGTCACTGGGATGATCCGGTGCCAGACATGAAAGGCAGCCCTGCCTCCTGAGGAGAGGGGATGCAAAAAACACCCGCCTGAACGGCGGGTGAACAGGTGTATTCCTTAAGGGGAAGGTCAGGTGACTGAATTGCAAATACGTGGCAGGTTCCTGCAATGGAAAATGTTTTTCCATATCCTTTGGGCGTGACTCCGGACCACCCCTGCCAAACGGACCCAGGTCTGTATTCCTGCGCTCTGATTCGTTCGATTCGTCGGGCCGGATGGCCATGACCTCGCTGCTGCTGAAATCTTTCTGATTTCGGGCAGCGATAAAGTCCGCCTTCATGCCACTTTTGCAAATGCTCTTCAGGGCATCCTCATCATCACCTGAGGACATCTTCTCATCGTCTGCCATCATGTCAGCAAACGCGAGGATCGTGCCCGGTTTGCTGAGTAGTTCTCAGTCCCGCTGCGATCCGGCTTTTACCGCAGGATACAGGCGGTGCCGGCAGCGGACAGTGCATTTGGGTTTTTTCGTCCGTGTCCTCCGTTGGTTATTTCCGGCTTTCCTGAACGGACTGAATAAACGCCCTTGCACGCTCTTCCCTGGGTTGCAGAAAGAACTCCTCCGACGGACTGTCCTCGAGGATGCAGCCGCCCTCCATGAACAGGACCCGGTCAGACACGCTGCGTGCAAAGTTCATCTCATGCGTCACCACCAGCATCGTCATCCCTTCCCTCGCCAGCTCCGTCATGACGGACAGAACCTCCCCGATCATTTCCGGATCCAGTGCGCTGGTCGGCTCGTCAAAGAGCATCACGTCAGGGTGCATCGCCAGAGCCCGCGCGATGGCTGCCCGCTGCTGCTGTCCGCCGGAAAGCTGTGCTGGAACCTTCTTCGCCTGGTCTGCAACACCTACCCGTTCCAGCAGCCGCATGGCTTCCTTCCTGGCCTCTGCTTTGCTGATGCCTTTCACATCCATGGGCGCCATCATGACATTGTCCAGAATGGTCCGGTGGGCAAACAGATTGAAGGACTGAAAGACCATCCCGATCCTGGAGCGCATTTCCGCCAGCGGTTTCCCTTCCTGGGGAAGCGGCTGGCCTTCAATGAAGATCTCACCGGAATCAATGGTCTCCAGACGGTTGATTGCGCGGCAGAGCGTTGATTTGCCTGAACCGGAAGGGCCGATGACAACGACCACTTCACCCTTTCCGATGGTCAGACTGATATTCTGAAGCACATGCAGACGGCCGTAGTGTTTATTCACCTGCCGAAGCTCAATCATGGGGGTTGGGGCCATCACGCAGCCCTCCTTTCCGCGGAACCGCCGCCTTTCAGCAGACGCGCCACCCTGTCGGACAGCCGGTTCAGCATATAGTTGATAAGAATGTAAATGACCGCCACCACCAGATAGATCGAGAGCAGCGCGTCATAGTTTGAAATGAGCACCTTGGCATTCTGCATCAGGTCCGCGCAGGAGACGATGGAGGCAAAGGTCGTGTCCTTGAGGACAATCACCAGCTCCGCAATCAGGGAGGGAATCACAAAGCGGATGGCCTGCGGGAAGATGATCCGGTAGAAGAGCTTTGTCTCCCTGTATCCCAGGGAAAGCGCCGCCTCCCTCTGTCCTTTGGGGACCGCATTGACCCCGCTGCGCAGGGCCTCCGCAACCACCCCGCAGGCGGAAATGGCACAGGGGAGCGTGATTTTCCAGAAAGCACTCAGCTTCCAGCCTGTTCCTGGAACAATCAGGAAGAAGAAGTAGATGAAAAGCAGCGTGGGAACGCCGCGGGTAAATTCAATGAGGGCCGTGCAGAGCCACCGAAGGACGGGATTTCCGCGGATCTTTCCGCGCATCAGCAGGAAACCCATGCCAAAGGCCAGAGCGGAACCCACCAGTGCCGCTCCCAACGTGGTTACAAGCCCCTCGCCGAGGAACCTCCAGGTCGTCAGGCGCGCAAAGAAGAACCAGTATTTGGGCTGAAACTGTCCTGTGACAGCAAACTGCCGGACGATGGCCGCCAGGAGCCCCGCAAGCAGCAGCAGGGCGAGAATGGTGAACAGCCGAATCCTGCGGCGGGTTTTGGGGCCGGGCGCTTCGTACAGGACATCCTGTATCTCGGGTCTGTTCACCGCAGTATCCTCACTTTCCTGTCAATCCATCCGCCGAGGGCACCGATGAAAAGCGCCGTCAGGCAGTACAGCGCGGCGGAAATGGCAAAGGCCGTGACCCCGCCGGCGCTGCGGGTGTTGATGTAGGAGACAATCCCCGTCAGCTCCTGAGGGCGCAGGGGGACCTGGGAACCCAGGGAGGTCGTCAGCATGGTGGCGACCATCAGGTTGGTCATGGGCAGCACGCTGGAGCGCAGCGCCTGCGGAATCACAATTCTCCGGATAATCTGGAAAAAGGTCATCCCCAAGGCCCTCGCCGCCTCAATCTGCCCCGGATGGATCGTGTTCATTCCGCTCATCAGATGCTCTGAACAGAAAGCGGAGGGGATCAGGACAGTGGCGATCAGCACGCAGATTTCATACGGGAAAACGATGTTCAGATAGGGCAGCGCATAGACCAGCAGAATCAGAAGCGCTGCACCGGGGATATTGCGGAAGACCTGTACATAAAAGTTCCCGAAGACCCGCAGCGGGGAAATCGGGCAGACGCGAAGGACGGTGATGACAATGCCGATCACCACCGCGCCAAAAAACGAAAAAGCCGTCAGCCTCCATGTCGCAAAAAGCGCCTGGAGATAACGGTCGCCATACTGGGTCAAGAGGGCTGATATACTCATCGCATTCTCCCAAAGTTCGGGATCCCGGAGGAAATCTCCCGCCGGGATCCCGTTTGAAACTCCTGCTGTTATTCTCCAACGGTCGGAGCCTGGGGCACGGTTTCAATGCCGGTGCGCTCACCCAGGCTGATCTTCCACAGCTTCGCCCAGGTGCCGTCCTCGATCAGCCGGTTCAGGAAAGCGTTGACAAATGCCACGCCGTCAGAATCCTTCGGAAGGCCGATGCCATAGGGATCCAGCGGACCGAACACATCGCCGGCCACGGCATAGGCGCCGGGATTCTTGACGATGGAGTTGAGGATCAGGGTATAGTCGGTGACATAGGCGTCCGCCCGGCCCTGTTCCACAGCGGTACGGGCCTGCAGATCGTCCTCAAACTCCTGGGCAATGGCGTCGGGCGCAAATTCCGCCAGAATGCTGGGTCCGGTGGAGCCGGCCTGTGTGGCGACAATCTTGTCCGCAAGGCTGTCGACCCCGGTGATCTCCTGATTGCCTGCCTTCACCAGGATGGCCTGCTGAGAGGTGTAATAGGGGCCGGCGAATGAAATCACTTCCTGGCGGGAAGGCGTGATGGAATAGGTGGCAAACACCGCGTCCACCTGGCCGCTGGTCAGCACGGACTCCCGGGTGCTGGAATTGACCTGGGTAAGTTCATACTTGGTCTCATCCCCGAGAATGTATCGGGTCAGCAGTTCATAAAGACCGGCGTCAAAGCCCCGAATCCCGTTGTCCGTCTCATCCAGCTGGCTGAACAGGAAGGAGGTGCGGGTTCCGCCTACACGCAGAATTCCTGCTTCCCTGACAGCGGAAGCCCAGGTGCTGGCGGCGACGGTTTCATCCTCCGCGACAGGACCGGAGGCGATCAGGGCGTCGAAGGCGGCTTTGTCAATGGCAGTGGCCGCAGGTGCCTCCGCGAGAGCGGAGATGGAGAACAGAAGCAGCGCAAGGGCTGCGATAACGGACAGTATCTTCTTCATGATGAAATCCTTCTTTCTGGTTGAATTAAGTCCTTTTTCGTGAGATTCCTCTTTCAGCATCTGCAGGACATCGATCCGTCACCCTGCAGGGCATTCGGTCACACACCCCGCCAATTTGTCTTTGCATTTCTGATTCCCTCCGTTCATCCTACAGGAGACTTCCTGAAGACTGCCGCAATTGGCAGGGATAGAAGATCTTGAGCTGCTCATGGCACTCCGGCCGGAGGCGTACCGGCTTTACACCGGTCATCATACCTCCGGGCGGTGACCCGCCCCTGCCGGCAGCACCAACAGAGGAAGATCAGGCCTTCCGCGCCTGCGCATCCTTCGGTTCTCCGGTCAGGATCCGCCATGGCGCCTATCCCGCCCGAAGAATGAGGACATGATATCCTTCAATGATTATCAAGTCAATGGACAAACCCATCTTTAGCCATCGAAGTTCCGGATGGCCGGCCATAGGCATTTTCTATACCGTTCTCCACACGAGGTCATCCTCCGCGGCAGGATCCGCTCCTCCTCTTCAATAAACTGTTTTGTCGATCAACTTCATCAATTTATTCTTGACAGCCTCCCCCTTCGGACTTACGATACCCCACATCATCAGATCTGTGCCGGGGTGGGTGATATATGACGCTTTACATGACTGTGCTTCCCTGAAAGCTGATCACAAAGTCAGCTTCTTTGGCATGCGCTGCATGCCCCGGCAGGCTTCCACTCCTGCATACGCAGGCAGATCACCGCCGTTTTCGCATGCACCTGTCCGGCCTCAGGGTAAGTTTCCGGTCAGGTGCTTTTTTCTTTGAGGAGGGATGAACATGGCAGACTGTCGCCGATACCATGGGGTTGTCACCGTTGACCCGGGTGTCCCGGATCAACGAACCCGGGTCCTTCGAAGCCGCAGGTCTGCCTGCGCAAGGGAGGGTCATCTTCGCGGGATCCGCGGCGCCGGAGGCGCCCAGGATACTCATTGACAGCGGTGCAGGTGCACCCGCATGACGCTTTTCCCCGGCCGGGGGACCGGGTTTTCAGCAAGGGACTATATGATGGGTGGGTGATATTTCATGACTTTGCAGCAGCTCAGCTATGTGGTGGCCATCTCGGAAGCGGGCACCTTCAACAAGGCGGCAGAAAGGCTCTTTATTTCCCAGCCCTCCCTGACCAGTGCGGTCAAGGAGCTGGAAAAGGAGTTGGGGCTGACCCTGTTCAACCGGACAGGCCGCGGGGCAACCCTGACCGCGGACGGCAGCGCTTTTCTGCCGTATGCCCGCAGCGTACTGACACAGTTTGAAGGACTGATGGACGTATTCGGAAAACAGGGAAAACGCAGACAGAAGTTTGCGGTCTCCACGCAGCATTATTCCTTCGCGGTAAAAGCCTTTGTCCGGCTGACCGGCGGCCTGGATGTGGCCGAATATGAATTCGCCCTTCGTGAAACGCGCACAAAGCAGGTGATTGACGATGTGTCGGCGGCGCGAAGCGAGATCGGGATCCTCTATCTCAGCGATTTCAACCGCAAGGTCATCGAAAAAATGATGTCGGCCGGCAATGTGGTCTTCCATCCTCTGATTGACTGTCATGCCTATGTCTATCTGTGGAAAAAGCATCCGCTGGCAAAGAACCGCTCGATTTCCTTTGAGGACCTTGCCCCCTACCCCTGTCTGTCTTTTGAACAGGGGGATGAAAGCAATTTCTATCTGGCGGAGGAAATCCTGTCCACCAACAGTTATCCCCGGATGATCAAATGCTGTGACCGGGCCACCATCCTGAACCTGATGATCGGGCTTTACGGCTACACCCTGTGTTCCGGAATCATCTGCGAGGAGCTGAACGGCAGCGACTATCTTGCAGTTCCCTATGAAGCGGATGCGGAGAATCCCAACAGCCTCATGGAGATCGGATACCTGACGCGAAAGGACAGCCTGCCCAGCGAACTGGGAAAGCGGTACATCGAGGAGCTCAGGGCAACTCTGCTCGCAGAGAAGGGAGGCGCCCGGGATGCCCATCCGGAGCAATGAACAGGTGCCCGCTGTGCGATTGCGTAAAAGGAACAGATTTTCGTCATGATGGTATCCCGGGCGACCCGTCAGGACATTCGCCATCCGGAGATTGCCATCCTGAATCCGATGCCGAACAAGGAGCACCCGGAGATGCAGGTCGTCCTTCCTGCGCCAGTACACACAGCTGCCGTCACATCACGGAAGAGACTCTGCTGAGGGTACCGGGCCTTTTTCCGGGTCAGGAACCATTGAATCAGAAAAGGCCGGGAACTGCCTGCTGCACGGCAGGGCGAATGCGGACGGTTCATCACGGGACATCCTGAATAAAGCCGTGCTGCCTTTCCATCTGAAATCTGTTCGGGGCCAGGCGAAGGGGATTGCTCCATTGATTCCGGCACGGCATTCTTCCTGAAACAATCCGTCAGGGATTCCACTGTTCCCGTGGAAAGACCTGTCCCCCTCTGCTTTTTGCCAATTGGCGAAATGACGAGGTCTGCCAGCAGCTCCCTGTCGTCCGGGCCTGAATCTCCGGATGGAGAACCTATAGTCTCTGCCTATGGAGATCCATTCGCCATTCGTATTGGACAATAATCTACTTC
>CACYCQ010000059.1:0-2988 GCA_902772995.1 uncultured Eubacteriales bacterium | reverse complement strand
CTCACCGGTCTTTTTCGCGGCTGCATCCCGGCTTCTTCCGGGACCTGGGACATTCCCGGCACCGCCCGCATTTGAAGAATGCCGCTGACAGATCCGGATGAAGACGGCTTCCCTTTTGTCCGGAAAACGCCCTGTCCGCGGTCTCCCCCGGTTTTTCTGCCGCGGACATCCCGTACATCTCCCGGGCGATCCGGGCATGATCGTCAGGCGTGACATTCCCGTCAGCCGCATGGGAACCGGGGCGGCTCCCCGCCCGGGGCATATGAAAGGCTGGGGCACACCCTTAAGGTAAAGGGACCGTCCCGTCCCCCCGCCGGAGCAGCAGCTGCAGCCGTGTCGGGGAAACAGGCCCGTTCCCCGCGCCGGCCCCTTCCTGCTCAAAGACGGCATTCCACGGCTCCCTGCCGGCAGCCTGGCCGTTTCCGGCGGCGCAGCCGGATGACGCGCCTGGCGGCTGACGGATTTGCGGCAGGTGGGGCTGATCTTCCTGCCAGGGGCATCCGGCACCCTCCGCCGGTCCCGCCGGGGTCCCCGGGTGCGTGCCGGAAGCTTTCCGCCAAAGCCCCGGCAGGCTCCCGTTCGGGGGACTTCCGGAAGAGGGCCCCATCCCGGATGCGGGTTTCGCGCCGCAGCTTCCCAGGGACGCGGTCCCGCAGGGATGGTGTCCAGGTGCGAAATCCCAAAGTATCACAATGGAAAACCGGATCCCGGACGCTGTCCCGGGGTCTTTTTTTGTCCTCCGGCCGGATGGACGGGTGCATCCGGCCGTGCCCGCTCTCCTGCGGGAGAGGACGGGCTGACGGGGCTTTGCCGGAGGCGGGAAAGGCCGGGCGGACGGGATGCGGGGAAAGGGAAGGGGCTGCCGCGCATTCGCCGGAAACGGGTGAACCGGCTGCGGGAACGCTCCGGCGCGGACATGGGCGGCTCTCCCGCAGGCCCGGGGACGCCTGAACCGGGAAATGCGGGGGCCCGGGCGCGCCAGGGAGGGGGCGTGCAAAGGGGCCGGACAGATCCCCCGGCAGACGGGCGCGGCCGGGGATCCCCTCCGCAGGGGATCAGGACGGATGGGCCAGGGCCCTCCCCGGAGCGGCGGAATGCCCGGGGGCGGCTTTCGTGAAGGGCACCGGACGGGCGCAGGGCGCGGACGGGTCCGGGGCAGCGCAGCAGGGAAAGAGATGATGGATCCCCAGCCGCCGGCCGGGGAGAAAGGAGGCGGCATGTCAGAAACGGAGCAGGAAACAGGGAGGCGGCGGACGGGAACGGGCGCCGGAGGAGGGGGGCCGCAGGCCCCCGCGGACGGGGGACAACAGGGAACGGAGAGGAAGGACCGGGAGGGAGGCGGGCTGAACATCCGGGTCAGGCTGACCAGGGAGGAGAACCGCCGTCTCCTCGGGGCGGAGGAGGCGGTCCTCGATCTGGAGGTGTACGTCCGGGGGGTAGTCGCCTCGGAGATCGGGAATTCCGCGATTGAGGCCTGCAGGGCCCAGGCGGTGGCGGCCAGGACCAACGCCTTCCCGGCCGCCCGGGAGGGAAGGGCCGTCACGGACACCAGCCCCCAGGCCTTCCGGGCATCGCGGCTGACCGGCGCGTACGCGGCCGCGAAGGCGGCGGCGGAGGACACGGCGGGGGAGGTGCTCTTTTTCGGGGAAAGGGTCGCGGACCCGGCCTCCTTCTCCGCCGGCAACGGCGGGCGCACCACCTCGTCAAAGGACCGCTGGGGATCGGAGCGCCCCTGGCTGATCGCCCAGGCAGACCCCTGGGACAGCGGCGGCAGGACGGGACACGGGGTCGGCATGTCCCAGAGGGGGATCCGGAAGATGGCAGGGGCGGGCAAATCCTATCGGGAGATGCTCGCCTTTTACTATCCGGGGACGAGGGTGGCGGGCATCTTCGGGTCCGGGGAAACGGATAAAGGAGGGGAGAAGTTGGCAAACGTCAGGGCATCGGATCTGGTGCGGGATTTCAACCGGATGGTGGAGGAGCGGTGGGCGTATGTGGAAAACGGCTGCGGCAGAGGCGGCGTGGACTGCAGCGGCGCCTTTGCCTACTGGTACCGTCAGCACGGGGCGTTCATGTACCACGGGAGCAACACCATGTGGAGGCAGTACACCACGCGGAAGGGACGGATCGGGGAGCTCCCCCTGGTCCCCGGCATGGCGGTGTTCAGGCACCGGGACGACGGAAAGGAACCCGAACGGTACCGGGGGGACGGGATCGGGAACTTCTACCACGTGGGCCTCTATGTGGGGGACGGCCAGGTGGCGGAGGCCCAGGGAAAGAAGAACGGCTGCATCCGGAGCGCCATTGGCACCTGGTCCCACTGCGCAAGGCTCAAATCCACCCTTTACGATCTGGAGGAGACGGCGCGGCGGGAGGAGGACGGGGCGCTTCCGGAGGGGACCCTGGGCACGGTCCGGGTGAAGAGCGGACGCCTGAATGTCCGGGGAGCTCCCACCACCTCTGCGCCTGTCCTGGGAAAGCTCAGCCTGGGGGAGCAGGTGACCCTCACCGGCAGGACCGGAGGATGGTTCAGCGTGAGGACCGCCTCCGGGCTGTCCGGCTACTGCTGTGCGGACTATATCCAGATGCTTGGAAAGGAGACGGAAAGGGAGGATCCCCCCGCCGCGCAGGCGGGACCGGTTTTCCTCCTGACCGCAAGGCTTTCCGGGGAGGATGCCCGCAGGGCCGGCGCTCTCCTTCGCGAAATGGGGATCCCGGTGCAGCTGTGTGAGGTGAAGGGCTGAGGGTGCCTGGCTTTACCCCCGCCCGGGACAGCCAGGCCTGCGGAAACAGGAGAGGAACGGCGCCTGCCCCCGCAGGAGCGGGAGAGGACTGAAAGGGACCGCAGGCGGACCGGGAGAGGGCGCCCGGAGCGGATACGGGAGGAAGAGGCAGATGATGGTGCCCTTTATCCCGCGCTGAAAACGGGCATGCCTGAAGAGCGGCCCGTGTGTCCGGCAAAGGAAGGCGCCAAACCGGGTGAAGATG
>CACYCQ010000058.1:0-5399 GCA_902772995.1 uncultured Eubacteriales bacterium | reverse complement strand
TCCTACCATATGCGCTGGGCCAGCGTGCTCTACCACACCCTTTCCCGGATCTGGCAGCAGACCCGCGGCTATGAGCTCCGCCTTGTGGCCGACTACTGCTATGACACGGAGCCGACGGTCGAGCTCTACCGCCAGGATGCCCGCATCGCCATCCACCAGCTCTTTGAGATGCTGGGACTGCCCATGGAGCTGCGGGAAAAACTGCCCCGCTTCTGATATTCCGTATTCCCCCTCCACCTTCACCCCCCATTCCCTCCCGGAGGCCCGGCCCTGACAGTTATCCGCCCGGCCTCACCTGTCAAAAGAAAGGAAAACCGTATGATCATCAGCACCAGTTCCGAAGGATCCACCACAGAAATCGTCCTTGAAGGGCGCATCGACAGCAATACCTCACAGCAGTTCCATGATGACCTGGCTCCGTATTTTGAAAGCGCCACGGAGGTCACCCTGGATTTTACCAAAGTGGAATATATCTCTTCCGCAGGCCTGCGGGTCCTGCTCACGCTCCTCAAGTCCATGCCCAAAGGCGGAAAGCTGAACATCGCCCATGCCAACGAGCTGGTTCGTGAGGTCTTCTCGGTCACCGGGATCTCCGCCCTGTTCAACCTCATCTGATTTCCACCGCCTGCCCGGCATCCGTGCAGGGGACAAATCCTGCATCCATCCGCCCTAGCGGCCCCCGGGTCCCCGCCGCCTCGCGGCGCCCGGCCCGATGCGCAAATCACCAAAACCCCAGGGAGCGACAGCCATCGCTTCCTGGGGTTTTGATTTTCTCAGACGCGGAAAGGGCACCCCCCGTCCTCCCCTGCCTGGCCGAAGCGGCACCTCCCCGGCACGCGTGCTGTTTTACCCGGCGCCCCGCCCATCTCCGATCCGCCCCGCTTCCCTGCCCCGCAGGGCGCCTGTCCATCCTTTTCCTCCCCATCGCTTTCCCCGCGGGTCCGGGGGCGCCGCAGGGCGGGGGGATGCAGCGGCCGAAGGCGGCTCCGCGCCCTTTCCGCGGCCCTGAACTTGACACCGGAATATCCACTGATATACTATGCTTTCCCGCCCGGCACATCTTCAGAGAATCGAGGTTTTCCCATGCTGCAGATCCTGCGCCGCATGAAGCGCCCGGATGTTTTCCGGGCCCTTTCCGCCCTCCTGTTCATCTCCCTGCAGGTCTGGCTTGACCTGGCGCTTCCGGAGATCATGAGCACCATTACCCGGCTCATCATCACACCGGGGAGCAGCCTGCGTGAGGTCTGGTCCTGCGGCGCGCGCATGCTGCTGTTCGCCCTGGGCAGCGGCGCGGCATCGGTGGCGGTGGGGTACCTGGCCGCCCGCATCTCCTCAAACTTCAGCTATTCCCTCCGCGGGGAGGTTTTCAGCCGCGTCAGCGAATTCGGGGCCCGGGAGATGAAGTCCTTTTCCACCGCCAGCCTGATCACCCGGACCACCAATGACATCACCCAGGTCCAGCTCCTCATTTCCATGGGCCTTCAGGTCGTGGTCAGGGCCCCCATCATGGCGGTCTGGGCGATCCTCAAAATCGTGGGAAAGAGCTGGCAGCTGTCCCTGGTCGTCGCCGGAGCCGTTTTGCTGATGCTGTGCGTCATCCTGTTCCTCATGCGCCTTGTGCTTCCCCGCTTCCGCATCATCCAGCACCAGATCGACCAGGTCAACCGGATCGCCCGGGAAAACCTGACCGGCCTGCGCATCGTGCGCGCCTTCAATGCGGAGGACTATCAGATGGCCAAATTTGACCGTGCCAGCGCCGCCCTCATGAAGACCCAGCTGTACACCAGCCGGCGCCTGGCCGTCCTCATGCCCTTTATCGGCCTGTCCATGAACGTCCTCTCCCTGGCCATCTACTGGACGGGCGCCCTGCTGATCAACGGGATCGCCCCCGTGAGCGCGGAGGCGGTCGCCGCCCGGATCTCCCTCTTCAGCGAGGTGGTGGTCTTCTTCACCTACGCCATGTTCGTGGTCCTCTCCTTCATGATGCTGGTGCTGATCTTCATGATGCTGCCCCGGGCGCAGGTCTCCGCCGGGCGCATCCTGGAGGTTCTCTCCACCTCTCCCGAGGTCCGGGAAGGCAGCGGCGCCCATCCCCTGGAAAAGGGGACCCTCTCCTTCCGGCACGTCTCCTTCCGCTACCCGGATGCCCTCCGGGACTGCCTGCACGACCTCACCTTTGAGGTGCGCAGCGGGGAGACGGTGGCCTTCATCGGGGCGACCGGCAGCGGCAAAACCACACTGGTCTCCCTCGCCGCCCGCCTCTATGACGCAACCGGCGGAAAGATCCTGCTGGACGGGAAGGACATCCGCAGCTATACCTTCCGCCAGCTCTCCGAGCGCATCGCCCTCGTCTCCCAGAAGGCCGTGCTCCTTTCGGGCAGCATCCGGGAGAACCTGACCTTCGGAAATGCCGCCGCGCCCTTCACGGCACAGGACTGTGAGCGCGCCCTGGACATCTCCCAGTCCCTCGGGTTCGTCTCCTCCCTGCAGGACGGGATGGACGCGCATGTCGCCCAGGGAGGCGCCAATTTCTCCGGCGGCCAGCGCCAGCGCCTGTCCATCGCCCGCGCGCTGGCCCGGAAGCCGGAGATCCTGATCTTTGACGATTCCTTCTCCGCGCTGGATTACCGCACGGACGCCGCGCTGCGGCGCCGTCTGGAGGAAGAGATGAAGGGAACCACCCGCCTGATCGTCGCCCAGCGCATCGGCACCATCCGCCACGCGGACCGCATCGTGGTGCTGGAGGAAGGGCGCATCGCGGGAATCGGCACCCACGACGCGCTCATGCGGGAGTGCGCCGTCTACCGCGAGATCGCCCTGTCCCAGCTGTCCCGGGCTGAACTGGAGGTGGGCTGATGCAGAGAAGACGCCAGCGCATCCCCGAAAAGCCCCGCGACCTGAAGGCCTCCCTCAGGTCCCTGCTGGCCTACTGCCGCAGGAACCTGGGCGTCCTCCTTTTCTCCCTGCTGCTCGCCGCCGCCAGCGCCCTGCTGAATATCGTCAGCCCCCGCCTGATCAGCCGCATCACGGACCAGATCACGCAGGGGCTTGCTTCCGGCATCGACATGGGCGCCATCGCCGCCACCGGGTCACTGATGATTGCCATCAACCTGTCCAGCGCCTTCTTCGGCTTTGCACAGCATGCCCTCATGGCCGGCTTCAACCAGCGCCTTTCCCGCAGGCTGCGCGGGGACATTTCCGGCAAAATCAACCGCCTCCGGCTGTCCTACTTCAATTTTCACGAATACGGGGACGTGCTCTCCCGGGTGACCAACGACGTGGACACCATCGCCATGTCCCTGTCCAACTCCCTGGCCTCCATGGTCTCCTCCGCCGCCCAGTTTTCAGGCTGCATCCTCATGATGTTTCTGACCTGCTGGCCCCTGGCCTGCACCTCCCTGCTGAGCGTCCTGCTCTCCCTGGTGCTCATCTCACGTCTGGTGAAAGTTTCCCAGAAACACTTCGTCTCCCGGCAGGTCAGTCTGGGCAGCCTCAACGCGTTTATCGAGGAGATGTACGCCGGTCACGACCTCATCCGGACCTCCGGCGCCCGTGAGCAGGTCCGCTCACGCTTTGACGCGTACAACGAAGCGGTCCGCGGGGCCACCTTCAGGTCCCAGTTCCTGAGCGGCCTCATGCAGCCCATGATGGCCTTCGCGGGGAACCTGGGATACGTGTCCGTCTGCGTCGCGGGCGCCTTTCTGGCCATGCGCGGGCAGATCACCTTCGGGGTCATCGCCGCCTTCATGATCTATGTCCGCCAGTTCCAGTCCCCCGTCCAGCAGATCGGGCAGTCCATGACCAACCTCCAGTCCGCCGCGGCGGCCGCGGAGCGGGTCTTCCAGTTCCTGGGCGAGGACGAGATGGAGGACGACAGCGGCCGCCCCCGGCGCATCTCCCGCGTCCGCGGCGAGGTCATCTTCAGGAACGTGCGCTTTGCCTATCCCGACAAGCCCGACCGGCCCGTGATCCGGGACTTCTCCGCCCGGATCCTTCCCGGGCAGAAGGTGGCCATCGTCGGCCCCACCGGTGCCGGAAAGACCACCCTGGTCAATCTTCTCATGCGGTTTTATGAGCTGTCCGGCGGGGAGATCCTGATCGACGGGATTTCCATCCGGGACCTGAGCCGCGCGGAGATCCACGACCTGTTCGGCATGGTCCTACAGGACGCCTGGCTGTTTGAGGGGACCGTCCGTGAAAACCTGGTCTACAACCTTCCCCATGCGGACGAGGCCGCCCTGCGCGAAGCCTGCCGCTCCTGCGGCCTGGACGGCTTCATCTCCGCCCTTCCCCAGGGCTATGACACGGTGCTGGATGACAACACCGCCATCTCCGCGGGGCAGAAGCAGCTGATGACCATCGCCCGGGCCATGCTGCAAAACCGCCCCATGATGATCCTGGATGAGGCCACCTCCTCCGTGGATACCCGCACCGAGCAGCTCACCCTCACCGCCATGGACCGCCTGACCCGGCAGCGCACCAGCTTTGTCATTGCCCACCGGCTCTCCACCATCCGCAACGCCGACCTGATTCTGGTCCTGCGGGAGGGGGACATCGTCGAGCAGGGCACCCATGAGGCCCTGATGGCCAAAGGGGGCTTCTACGCCTCCCTCTACAACAGCCAGTTCGAGCAGGCCGTGTCTTCCGGGGAAAGCCCCGACGCCGCGAAGGAGTGAACCGGGTTTTTTCCGGCACCTCCCCGTGCCTTGCCCGGGAGGCCTCCGAAAAAAAGACAGGGCCATCCGCCCCCGCGAAAGGGGGTGGATGGTCCTGTTTGTCTGTTTCCGGGATCCCGCATGGCCCGCCGGCGGCCTTTCTTCCCGCGTGCACCGCAGCCACCCGGAGCTCAGCGTTCCCCGTCCCTCTCCGGACAGCCGTTGAACCATGCCCGCTGCGAAAACGCCAGCTTGCGCGGCGCGCAGGGCACCTCCCGCGCAATGCCGACCGGGAGAATGCAGACGAGTTCCATGTCCCCGGGAACCCCCAGAATCGCGGCAATCCGGTCCGCGATCCGGTCCGCATCGGTGATGTGCCCCTCATACCAGCAGCTCCGGTAGCCCAGGGCGGTGATGGCCAGCAGCATGTTTTCGATCGCCGCCGAATAGTCCTGTACCGCGAAGCACCTGTCCCTGTAGGCATTGATCCTCCTTGTCAGCACGCAGATCAGCGCCGGTGCCGTTTCGCACACCGGAGGATCGATCACCTCCCGGATCCTCCGGAGGAGCTCCCGGTCATCCACCGCGATCAGGGAAGTCGTCTGCCGGTTGCAGCCCGAGGGCGCGGCCAGGCCCGCCTCCATGATGGCCTTCAGGTGCTCCCGGGGAACCGGGGCCTGCACATAGGTCCCGCGGTAGCTGCGCCTTGCCAGAATCGTCTCAAGGACCCTGACGGCGCCCTCC
>CACYCQ010000057.1:0-8729 GCA_902772995.1 uncultured Eubacteriales bacterium | reverse complement strand
TTCTCCCTTCTCACAGCACGCCGAACTTTGCAAAAGCCTCGGTAACCAGCATGCCGCCTTCCACCGCCCTGCGCATGGTCTTCTCCTTGCTTGCCTTGTCCAGGGCCTTCTCGATAACCTCGTTCATGATCTCTCTGGGGATGATCAGCACGCCGTCCACATCGCCAAAGACGATATCCCCGTCGTGAACCGTGACCTGTCCGATCTCAATATCGCAGCGGTACTTGAACACATAGGTGCGCACGGAAGAATCCTGTGCCCATGTGCCCGTGCAGAACACCGGAAAATCCTGTTCCAGTACCATGGGCGTATCCCTTGTGTATCCGTCCAGGACCGCACCTACTGCACCGCGGGCCTTGGCGCTGGCGGTGAGCAGTTCTCCCCACAGGGCGCTGTTGTGGGCACCCGTGGCGATGTAGATCTCGTTGGGCCGCAGCTGGTCAAGGGCCTCCGTCATGTATCCGAAGGGCTTTTCGGGTTCTCCGAAGATGTCATTCTCCAGCACCGTGCAGGCATATCCGGCCACCTTCATGCGGTTGCCGGGATTCCCGTCCTTGAGGAAGCAGGCCGCAGGCACCTGGGAAATCAGGGGGCGGATGTTTGCCGGAAGGAACTGATGGCGATAGCCCATCTGATCCAGAATATCCCCCACCACGGGGGTATAGAGCTTCTCCTTCATCAGGGCAAACATTTCTTCATCGTTTTTCCATGTAGTCATCCAGTCATTCTCCTTTCCGTGCTCACTTGAAGAGCATGTTCGGCAGCCACATGAAGGACTGCGGGAAATAGGTCAGCACCAGAAGTGCCACGCCCATGGTGATATAGAAGGGGACCATTTTCTTGGAAAGGGTCTCGATCTTGACGCCGGAAATCGCAGAACCGATAAACAGGGTGGAGCCCACCGGCGGGGTCAGCAGGCCGATGCCCAGGTTGAGCACCATCACCACGCCCAGATGAATGGGAGAAAGCCCCATCTGCATCCAGATCGGCAGGATGACGGGCGTCAGCATGAGAATCAGGCAGGCCATCTCAATCAGGCATCCGAGAACCAGCATCAGGATATTGAGCATGACGAGGATCAGAATCTTGTTGCTGGTGATGGAGAAGAGGAATTCAGCGACCTGTCCCGGGATCTTGAGATAGGTCAGCAGGTACGTGAAGGCGCCGGAGACGCCCAGCAGGATCAGCACCTTGCCCAGAGTGGACACCACGTTGATAAAAATGTTGGGGATGTCCCGGATCCGGAAGCCGCGATAGATGAACAGACCCACGATCAGGGACCAGACCACGGCACAGGCTGCGGATTCGGTAGTGGTGAACACGCCGGCAATGACGCCCACCACCACGATGAGCACCGCCAGCATGCCCCAGACCGCCCTTCCCAGGGATTTGAGTGTGCGGACCAGACTGAACTTTCCGGTGGTCGGAATGTTCATCTTCTTGGCATAGTAGGCGGAATACACCATCAGGACGATGGAGAGCACCGCGCCGGGCACATAGCCGGCCACGAACAGCTGTCCGATCGACACGGTGGTCACGCCGGCCGCCGCCAGGGTATAGATGACCATGTTCTGTGACGGGGGAACCAGGATGCCTTCCACAGAGGATGCCATGGTCAGGCAGGTGGAAAACTCCCGGTCATAGCCCTGTTCCTCCATCATCTTGATCTCAATGGGGCCCAGAGAGGCGCAGTCTGCGGAGGAGGAGCCCGATATGCCGCCAAAGAAGAAGGATGCCACGATGTTCACCATGGCGGCTCCACCCTTGAACCAGCCCACCAGTTCTCTGGAGAAATCGATGAGGGTGTCCGTAATTCCGCCAGCGCTCATCAGTTCACCCATCAGGATGAAGAAGGGAACCGCCAGCAGGGTGTAGGAATTCAGGTTGGAGACAAACTTGAGTGCCATCTGGGTGGGATTGATCCCCAGATAGAAAAAATCGATCAGAGAGGAGATGCCGATGGCATAGACAATGGGCACCCTCAGGAAGATCAGCAGCATAAAGACCCCGATGAGGATCAGGGTGGCAACGGATGCTGTCGTCATTGCTTTTCGCTCCTTTCCGCCCATTCACCGATGAGTCCGAAGAGATTGAGGACCCCGGTGACCGGCACTGCGGCATACATCACCGAATAGGGGACCTTGACGCCCGCCATGACGTTCCTGGCGCCCTTGGCCGTCAGCAGTCCGCCGTAGTAGATCATAAAGAGCGAGAAAATGACGATGCACACGGTGGCCAGGATATCCGTCAGGAAGACACCCTTTTTCCCCATCTTCTCATCGAACATGGTCACCCGCAGGTGTTCGTTTTTGCGGACCACCAGCGCCGAACCCAGCAGACTCATCCAGACCAGGCACAGCAGGGAAAAGGGCTCACCCCAGATGGGGGAACTGCTCAGGACATAGCGTCCGAAGAAAATGGAAAACACCACCGCCACCAGGGCGGCCAGAATGACCACGCAGGCGTACTTGACCACTCCGAAGATCACCGCGTCGACTTTCTTGACAACTGTTCTCACGGAAGACAAGATCAATGCTCCTTTCAAAAAAAGACTCTCCGCTCCTTCGCGGCGCGGAGAGTCTCTTCACTTACTCAGTCTGCCAAACCGTTCAGGTCTCAATAATCACCGCTCTGGATACGGGTGATGATTTTCTGAACCGCCTCGCTCTGCTGGGCATACAGCGGAGCGCAGGCTTCCTGCCACTTCTCGATATCGGCCACTTCCAGCTTCTTGATGCCCTTCTCGGCGAAGCTGTCAAAGCAAGCCTGCTCCTGCTTCTGGTTGTACTCATAGCAGGCGGTGCGGGCGGCCAGGGCCGCTTCCTTCATCCAGCCCTTCTCCTCGTCGGACAGGGTGGCCCAGGTATCAGCGGACACCAGGATCACGCCGCAGCCGAAGGTGTGGGCATCGGTGATAAAGTAGGGAGCCACCTCGTTGAAGGAGTTGTCCATGTAGGAGGTCACGCCGTTCTCAGCGCCGTCAACCACGCCGGACTGCAGGGAGGTGTACAGTTCCGCATAGGCGATGGGAGTCGCGGACGCCTTCAGGGACTTCATGGTGTTGACCATCAGGTCGGTCTCCGGCACGCGGATCTTCAGGCCGGACATCATGTCCAGGGTGAAGCTCTCCGGGGAGCCCAGCTTCTTGTAAACGTCGGGGGTGATGAACAGGCTGCGGGGGCCTTCCACCAGCCAGCCCAGTGCGATATAGCCGCAGTTGGCATCTTCAACGCTCTGCAGCAGCTCGTCGCCCAGGGGGCTCACAGCAACTTCCTGGAACTGGGCCATGTCCTTGAAGACGTAGGGCAGGCCGGTGGAGCCGATGATCTCAGCGCCGTAGTTGGGAAGAGAGGAGGCGTTGCCCCGGAAGATGTCCAGGGTGCCCATCTGGATGCCCTGCATGGACTCCGCTTCAGAGCCCAGGACGCCGTTGGTATACAGGTCGATCTTCAGCTGTCCGCCGGAGACTTCTTCCACTTTCTTGGCAAACTCATGAGCGGCCACGGTGGCGCCATAGGTTTCGCCGTTGACTTCGTTCCACTTGAGGGTCTTCTCGCCCAGGGCACAGGAAGCCACCAGGCAGAGCGCCAGTGCCAGGACCAGCATCAGTTTCTTCATTGATCTTTCCTCCATATCGTCCATATTTTGGGGGCATCCTTTACAAAAACGTTTCGCCCCTGTTTTCTGAGGAGAAGATAGCACATTCCGGGCAATACGTCAAGAAGCAGGGTGTGTTTTTTGTCCTGTTTTTTCTTTTCGGATGAAGATTTGACATTTTCGTTCATTTTTGATGTGATTTTTTGTGCTTTATGCATCAATTCTCTCATTTCTGCTTGTTTTTCTTTACTTTCCTACCCTTTCCACTATAATTTAGGCGAAACGTTTTTTATGACTGTCGTAAAAAAACTCCGCACCCGGAAAGGGATGCGGAGTTCACAGACATCCGTCTGAGAAAGGAAGGTCAAGATGATCATTACCAAGTTTGAGACCTGGTGGGTGGAGCGTGGGCGCTGCCTCTTTGATGAAAAGCGCCAGGGCGGCGCCAAGATGGGCTGGGACGTGCTGGTACTTCGTCTCACCACGGATACAGGGCTTCAGGGTGTGGCCACCTGTATGGCGGCCCGCAGCGGCGCGCTGAGCGAGGCCTATCTGCAGGAAAGCATCGGGCCGGTGGTCCTGGGACGGGATCCCCATGACCGGGAAGCCATTTTCCAGCAGCTCTGGGTCGTGGACCGTCACGAAGCATTCTTCCCCGTCTTCCTTCCAGGCCCCGTGGATGTGGCCCTGTGGGACATCTGCGCCCAGGAAGCCGGTCTTCCTCTTTACAAGTACATCGGCGCCTACCGCGATTCCCTACCGGTCTACGCCAGCAGCAACTTCTATCCCGACGTGAAGACCTATGTCGATGAAGCCCTCTATTACAAGAGCAGGGGAATCAAAGGGTACAAGCCTCATCCCGGCGGGCCCGTTTCCTTTGACATGGCGGTGCACCAGGCGGTGCGCGATGCCGTGGGCCCTGATTTCATCCTCATGTCCGATCCCGTGGGTGACTACTCCCTGGACGATGCCATCCGGGTCGGCCGTCAGCTTGAGCGCCTGAACTACCGCTGGTTTGAGGAGCCCTTCCGGGATTTTGAAACCTACAAATACACGGAGCTGTGCCGCACCCTGGACATTCCCATCGCTGCCACTGAAACCACCCGCGGCTGCCACTGGGGCGTCGCTCAGGTCATCGCCCAGCGCGCCGCCGACATCGTCCGGGCGGATGTGAGCTGGAAGGACGGCATCACCGGCACCCTCAAGATCGCCCATCTGGCTGAAGCCTTCGGGCTGAACTGCGAAATCCACACCACAACCATGAACTACATGGACATGGTCAACCTGCATGTCAGCTGCGCCATCAAGAACTGCGAGTTCTTCGAGTATTTCGTCCCGGAGGACAATTACCGCCTGCCCATGAAGGGCGACCTGCCCATCGACGAGCACGGCATCATTCACGTTCCCGACAAGGTGGGCGTGGGTGCGGAGCTTGACTGGGATCTCATCCAGAGCAGCTGTAAAAGCTACAAGGTTATCACACTGTAATCACCCGAGCAGGGAGCGGTAGCTCTTGTCTCTGAACATGCGGATATTGCTGCTGAAGACCACTTCACTGCCCACAAACACCCGTGGGGTGCCGGGCTGCCGCCCCTGTGTCAGATACTCAGCCAGACTGCGAATCCCCAGATAGCCCTGAGCGTAGGGATTCTTCTGAATCAGATTGGAGAAGACGCCCTTCTCCAGATACGCGACATTTTCATCGGACAGGTCGCTGCCCACGGCGAAGATTTTCCCCGCCTTGCCGGTTTCCTCCAGTGCCCGTCCCAGCAGGACGCTGCTCTGGGAAAGCACGCTGCAGCAGGCTGCCACATCCGGCTGGGACACCATCTTCAGGATTCCCCGATAGCTTTCCTCCTTGCGGTTCCAGGAATGGTCCGAGTAAACCCGGTTGGGGGCTCCCTTCTCCTGAAGAAAAGACATGAACCCCTTGACCACCTTGGAATGAGGTTCCCACCGGGGATTGCCTGCGCACATGGCAATGCTGCCATAGGAGGGAATCCGGCTGAGCACCAGCTCCGCCATGGTCCTGCCCACAATGTCATAATCCGGCTGAACACAGAGAATCCGGTAGCTCTGCGGAAGGTCCGCACCAATCAGGGAGACGGCCACTCCTGCGTCGTGAAGGGTCTCCCAGTCCTGCATCGTCAGAATGTCCGAATGTCCTGTAATCAGCAGGCCGTCCGGAAGATCCGACAGGATCTGTTCCCGGATTTTGCCGGGCTCCTCCCCGCTGACGCCCTCGGAAAAGGGCATCTCCCGGCAGCAGAGATTCATGCCGGTCGGGCCGGGCAGATAGTCCCGGACCGCGTTCCACACCGTCTGGTAGTAATTGGTGCCGGGCAGGACAATGGCCACGTTCTGGGTTCTGCGTTTCAGCCCGGATGCCATAGGATTGGGCTGGTATCCCAGTTCCTCCGCAATCCGGCGGATTCGCTCCCGGGTCTTCTCACTGACGCCCTTCTTTCCGTTGAGCGCCTGGTGCACCGTACTGATGGAGACCCCAGCCTTATCGGCCACATTCAGAATGGTCACTTTCTGACTCACGACAATCCTCCCCTGCAGGCACATTTCCTGACGATTTCAGGGAATCACTTTCCCCGCACAGCATAATATCATTCTCCGTCAAGTTCTTTCAAGACAGAAAGGAAAAAGAACATGAACATCACTTCCCTTTCCGGCAAAGCCGGCATTGTTACCGGCGGCAGCAGCGGAATCGGTTTTCAGGTCGCCAATGTGCTGGCTGAAAACGGTGCTGCCGTATATGTCATCAGCCGCACGGGCGCTCCAAAGTCCGGTGAAGGCGAGAGCGCACCCGGGGTCCATCACCTGAAGGGCGACATTTCCGACCACGCCGCCATGGAGTCCCTCATCGCGGAGATTGCCGAACGTCATGGCGGTGTCCTGGATTTTCTCATCAACAACGCCGGCATCTCCTTCAAATCACGGGCTGAGGATTTTCCCGAGGACCGCTTTGACGCCATCATGGACACCAACGTCAAGTATGTCTTCTATATGAGCACCCTGTGTTATCCCTATCTCAAGAAAAGCCCCGGCAAGGGCAGAATCATCAATATCACCAGCATGTCCGCGCACCTGGGGTTCTCCCTGGTGGTCCCCTACTGTGCAAGCAAGGGCGCCGTACTGGCCATGACGCGCGGATTGGCCGTGGAATGGGCGCAGGACAACATCTGCGTCAACAGCATCGCCCCGGGATGGTTCAGGAGCAAACTGACCGCCCAGATTGTCGACGAGGAACGTGAACGCAAAATTCTGGGCCGCATGCCCCTGCACGCCTATGGAGACACCCGCGACCTTGGCGCCATGGCCGCCTTCCTGTGCGGGGATCACGCTGCATACATCACCGGTCAGGATTTTGCCCTGGACGGCGGCGCACTGGCATTCGGCTACTGAAACAGGAGAAAGAATATGGACAGGATTCCCACCGCCTTTGTCATCACTGCGGCAGACAATGTGGCAACCGCGCTTTCTCCCCTTGACTGCGGTCCCGTTACTCTGCTGGGGGACACGGAGGTCTCTTCCATTACAGCCACCTGCGAGATTCCCCAGGGACACAAGATCGCTCTGCGGAACATTTCCGCGGGAGAAAACATCCTCAAGTACGGCATTCCCATCGGAAGAGCCACCGCAGACATTCCTGCAGGAAGCTGGGTCCACCTGCATGTGATGCGGAGCAACTATGACGAGCGCAGCAGTCATCTGGACCTTCAAACAGGTGCGCCAAAGGATACGAAATATGAATAAGACGACATGGATGGGATATGCCCGTCAAAACGGTTCCAAAGGGATTCGCAACCGCCTGGTGGTCATGTATACCGTCAAGTGTGCGGAATTTGTTGCCCGGGAACTGGTCCGCCTGAGCAACAGCCCTGATGTGGAGCTGATCGGCTTTGACGGCTGCACGGACAACCAGTACGCGGTACGGCAGATGATCAGCCTGATCCGCCATCCCAATGTGGGAGGCATTCTGGCCGTGGGACTGGGATGCGAATACATGCAGCCGGAATGGCTGTGTAACATCGCCCAGGAAGAGGGAAAGGTATGCAACTGGTTCTTCATCCAGCAGCAGGGCGGCACCCGGGCTACCATTGAGGTAGGCATCGCCTGGATCCGGGAAGCCCTGGAGATTCTCTCCCACACGCCCCGGGTGGAAATGTCCCTCTCGGACCTGGTCATCGGCGCCGAATGCGGCGGAAGCGACTACACCAGCGGGCTGGCAGGCAATGTGGTGGTCGGACGTTTCTTTGATGATCTGGTCGATCGGGGAGGCACCGCGATTTTTGAAGAGATCGTCGAGGCCGTCGGGCTGGACTGGTACCTCACATCCCGTGCCGCCTCCGAAGAGGTCAGGCGACAGATCCAGTACACCTATGACAAGGCCCTCGAATACTGCCGGCATGCGCAGCAGTATTCCATCTCGCCCGGCAATTTTGCCGGAGGCCTGAGCACCATCGAGGAAAAAAGCATGGGTGCAGTGGTCAAAAGCGGAAGCCGTCCCATTCAGGGGGTGCTCAAGGTTTCTTCTCCGGTACCCCATCCGGGGCTCTGGCTGCTGGATTCCACTCCGGATCCGTATTTCATGGACTTTGGCATCACCAATCCCAGTGATAACGAAGGTCTTCTGGACCTTACCTCCTGCGGGGCACACCTCGTCTTTCTGGTGACAGGCCGCGGAAACGTGGTGGGAAATGCCATAGCCCCCTGCATCAAGATTACCGGAAACAGCGACACCTTCGAGCATATGCAGGAAGACATGGACTTCAATGCCGGAAAAACCCTGGACGGACGCCAGACGATGACGCAGAACATGGAAGAGCTTCGGGATCTGGTCATCCGGGTGGCCTCCGGGTCCCCCAGCAAGAGCGAAGCCCTTGGCCATAAGGAGTTCCATATCATCTACAAGTATCAGGAAAAAGAGGTCCCTCCCTGCAGGGCCTGATTTTCTCTCCTCTATCAGACGCGCCCCGGGAAATTCCCGGGGCGCGTCTTGTTTATCTGTCAGATGCCTTCTTCATCAAGCTTCATCATTTCACTGGCAAATTCCCGCTGATAGCTTTTTTCTTCATTTCGGAGCCTGGTTTCAAGTTTTCGGGCCTCCTCCGAAGATAATT
>CACYCQ010000056.1:0-16592 GCA_902772995.1 uncultured Eubacteriales bacterium | reverse complement strand
GATCTCCCTGCTGATCACCGCCTGAAAGTCCCGCACAAGGGTCGGAAAGGGATGCGGTCCCATGACGCTGCCCAGGCAGTAGTGCGTGTCCACAATCCGGGAAGTCCACTCCCGCATCGCCGCGGAAACGGCATCCTTGAGGGTCCCGGTTCCGGTTTCCACAGGAATCACCTGCGCACCCAGCAGACGCATGCGGTAGACATTGAGGGCCTGCCGGATGGTATCCTCCTTCCCCATGTACACCACGCATTCCATGCCCATGAGCGCGGCCGCGGTTGCCGTGGCCACGCCATGCTGACCCGCCCCCGTTTCGGCAATCAGGCGCGTCTTGCCCATTCTCCGGGCCAGCAGCGCCTGTCCCAGCACATTGTTGATCTTGTGTGCTCCCGTGTGGTTGAGGTCCTCCCGCTTGAGGTAGATCTTCGCCCCGCCCAGGTCCTCGCTCATGCGCCGTGCATAATACAGGCGGCTCGGCCTGCCCGCATAGTTGTTGAGCATCTCCGTCAGTTCCGCCTGGAATGCGGGATCCTCCCTGGCCGCATCATAGGCGCGTTCCAGCTCGTTCACCGCATTCATCAGGGTCTCCGGAATATACTGTCCGCCATGGACGCCAAAGCGTCCCCTGATGTTTGTCATGTTTCCCCGTCCTTTCCCGATGCTTCGCGCACCGCCCTGACAAATGCCCGCATCTTTGCCGGGTCCTTGCGCCCGTCGGTTTCAATCCCGCTGGAGACATCCACCGCAAAGGGATGAAGCCTGCGCACGGCCTCCCCTGCATTTCCCGGATGCAGCCCTCCCGCCAGGAAATACGGCCGGCCAAACCCGGACAGCACCGACCAGTCAAAGGCGGTGCCGGTCCCGCCGGCCCCGTTGTCCAGAAGGATATCGTCCGCGCCGCTTGCCAGGGCCCGCTCAAGGTCCGCAGAGGACCCGATGCGAAACGCCTGGATCAGCGGTTTGTCCGTCAGCCTCCGGAGGGTGCGGACATAGGCTTCATCCTCCCCGCCATGAAGCTGTGCCAGATCGATGATTCCCCGGTCCAGCAGTTCGGCCACCACCCTGCAGTCCTCCCGGACAAACACGCCCACGGCACGGATTCCCGGAGAGAGCCGGGCGCGAAGCCTTCCGGCCGTTTCCGGGCTGACCGCCCTCCGGCTCTTTTTTGCAAACACGAACCCGATATAGTCCGGCCCGAGCGCATTGGCCGTGTCGATGTCCTCTTCCCGCGACAGGCCGCAAAGCTTGATTTTCGTCATGCCTCACCTCTCAGTTCCCGGAGCCTTGCGCCCTTGTCCGGGGAGGTCATCAGGGCCTCCCCCACCAGGACCGCATCCACCCCGAGCCTCTCCAGGGCTGCCACATCCTCCCGGGTCCGGATCCCGCTCTCCGAGACGAAGAGCACGTCCCGGGGGATCCGCTCCCTCAGGCGTCCGCTGTGGCCGGTGTCCACCGAGAAATCCTTCAGATTCCGGTTGTTGACGCCCACCACGCGGGCCCCCGCATGCAGCGCCATATCGATTTCCGCCTCGTCATGGCACTCCACCAGGGCGGACAGCCCCAGCGCATCGCACACGTCCAGATCATCCCTGAGCTGCGCCTCATCCAGAATGGCACAGATCAGCAGCGCCGCCGAGGCTCCCAGCAGCCGCGCCTCGTAGAGCATATACGCATCTACTGTAAAATCCTTGCGAAGGCAGGGAAGGCGGACCTGCCCCGCGATTTCCCGCAGGATGGCATCGCTTCCCAGAAACCATTCCGGTTCCGTCAGCACGGAGATCGCCTCTGCGCCGGCGCGCTCATATTCCGTGGCAATCTGCAGATACGGAAACTCCGGCGAGATCAGGCCCCGGGAAGGGGACGCCTTCTTGCACTCGCAG
Source organism: uncultured Eubacteriales bacterium (assembly GCA_902772995.1). Lineage (GTDB taxonomy): Bacteria > Bacillota > Clostridia > Christensenellales > Aristaeellaceae > Ventricola. The sequence goes on along the minus strand of CACYCQ010000056.1, from coordinate 14,715 downwards.
ATAAAGGCCATGCCAGGCCCTGACAGGGCCCGTTCAAATCCAAAGTCTCCGGCGGGAAGCGACAGCGCCATGCGCCGGATCTCCGCAGGTGAAATCCGCCTGCTGGCCTGCGCCACTCTTTCCCGGGCGGATTGCGCGAGCCGGTCCAGAATGGTCATGCCTGTGCCTCCGGACGGTTGCTGATCTCAATGATCCTCTCCAGCGTGGCGGCGGCCCGCCCGCTGTCGATCAGCTCCGCAGCGAGCCGCACGCCGGTGGTCAGATTGTCCACCTTGCCGCCCAGCATCAGTCCCGCTCCCGCGTTGAGCAGCACCGCATTGCGCCTGTGCCCCTTTTCACCGCCCAGAATCGCCCGGGTAATGGCCGCATTCTCGGCAGGCGTCCCGCCCAGCAGATCGGATTTGCTGCAGCGTTCCATCCCGAACTCCTCCGGCGTGAGGACATAGTTCCTGCACCATCCATCCTTGAATTCGCAAACGGTGGTGGGAGAGGAGAGGCTGATTTCGTCCAGTTTGTCCTGTCCGTAGACCACCATTCCCCTTTTCACTCCCAGACTGATGAGCACCTGTGCCAGCGGCTGGACAAGATACTCATCATACACGCCCAGCAGCTGCATCACGGGACTGGCGGGGTTGGTCAGCGGTCCCAGGATGTTGAATACGGTACGAAATCCCAGTTCCTTGCGGATGCTGCCCACATAGCGCATGGAGCTGTGGTATTTCTGGGCGAAAAAGAAGCACATGCCGGCCTCATCCAGCAGTTCCATGCACCTGGCCGGGCTCTGCTGGATGTTGACTCCCAGGGCCTCCAGGCAGTCCGCAGTCCCGCACAGGGAGGAAGCGGCCCGGTTTCCGTGCTTGGCCACCTTCATGCCGCCCGATGCGCACACGATGGCCGCCGTGGTGGAAATATTGAAACTGTGGGCCTGATCCCCGCCGGTTCCGACGATCTCAAATACATCCATGCCGGTCTCCACCCGGGTGGCATGATCCCGCATGGCCGCAGCACAGCCTGCGAGCTCATCGGTGGTCTCGGCCCTGGCGCTCTTGGTGCTCAGCGCAGCCAGAAAGGCCGCGTTCTGCGTCGGGGTGGTTTGTCCGGACATGATCTCGTTCATGACGGCATACGCCTCGTCATAGGTCAGGTCCTGCTTGTTGACGATCTTGACAATGGCTTCCTTGATCATGGTTATCCTCCTCAGCGTGTCAGTCCTGCTTTGTGCGTTTCGGATCCTGCAGGAACAAAAAAACGTCCCTGACAGAATCAGTTTCTGTCAAGGACGAATAAGACAGCTTATCCGCGGTGCCACCTTGATTTCACGGTTTTCCGTGCGCTTTGCGGGATACCGACATATCCCCGGCAACTGACGTATGCCCCACGTCGCGTGATACTCCGGGCATTTCCCGTTTCCCCGCGCCCTCAGCGGTCCATTTGACGGGCTGTTTCCTGCCTGGTTTCCAGCAGCTCCAGGCTCTCTGCAAGGGCATCTCCGTCTTTATCTCCGCTTCACCGGTTTACCATATGAACTTGGTAATAATGTAGCATTACAGGAGTCTTTCGTCAAGACACCTTCTGTATGTAACCTCAGCGGGAAGGGGGAAACGGTCCCCCGCTTTCCCCCTTCCCGCTTTTTTCCGGCGTCGCCGCAAAAAAAAAGAAGCCGGGCACGCCCGGCTTTCTGGAATCAGATCTGCTCACGCCTGAATTCTTCCTGCACACCTGCAAGGGTATCCACTCCCTCGTGCGAAAAGAAATCCAGGCTGTCCGGCACATGGGCCTCCTGTACGGGGTCCTGTGCCTCCATCTCCTGCAGGAACTGATGGCCAAGCGCCATCATCTCCTCTTCAAAGATGGAATTGACGTGGTGGTCTGTATTCAACATTCTGTTATTCCTCCTTGTTGTTCATCCCGCTGCCGCAGGATGTCCCTGCGCCTGAAAGCTCTGCAGGGCCTCATCACCGTCTTGCGCGGAGGCCGCCATGCCGTTGCTTTGGCGGGGCAAATGGGCATCAGGGAAACCGCAGTCCGTCTGCGTCAGGTTCAGTCCCGTTTCCTCCCTGATTTGCAGGCGTATTGTACCGCAAGTTTCACCGGATGAATACCGATTTTTCGCCGAATTTCGCAAATACTACAGATTTTTTGTCCTCCCGGTCCGTTTTTCCCCGGGATTTCACCCTGAGCACCCGACTGCGTCCATCCTCAACCGCGGCTCCCCGCAGTGGTCCGGGACAGCCATGCGCACATTCCAGAGGGTTCGGCGGCGTCAGGTCCGTGCGTAACGGGACTTCTCCTCCTCCGGAGATTTTCATGCCGTCCTCTCGGCACCTGCGCTATAATGGGCCCGGACCGCAAACCGTCCCGCGGGACCTTTGTCCCCTGCGTCCGTCAGGAGAATTTTCAGCTCCTTCAGGCAGCGGATGCGGCGGAGGTTCCCCGAATACGCTCCAGGGAGGGATCAGCACATGGACAGCCAGGCACACCGCAGCAATTCAGATTTCAAGATTCTCCGGCGGACCTTTTCCGGCATTCAGGAGGAAGAAAAGGAACGCTTTCACGCCTATCATGAGCTGTACTACATTGCGGAGGGTTCCTGCAGCGTGTTCATCGGGAGGCGCACTTTCAAGATGAATGCCGGGGACTTTGCCATCATTCCCGGGGGCACGCTGCACAAGACCGACTTTTCCTCCACAGGGCACAATGTCAAATTCGTGGTCTCCTTTTCCAGAAAGACAGCCCGGCAGATCGACGCTTTTCTCGGGGAACCCCTGACCCAGCAGTGCATGCAGGCAGGCAGGGTCACCGCGCCCCTTCAGCGCCGGGAGTCGGTGGGCATCGTGCTTGGCCGGATGCTCTACGAATATGACAACCAGCCCCTCCATGCCCAGAGTTTCTTCAAGGCGTGCCTGGCAGAGCTGCTGATCTCCATTCTCCGCTACCGTACCCATCAGGAAGAAAACGAAAGCCTCCCTGATCCCCGGACCGATCGGATGCAGACCCTCGCCGCCTACATCTGTGACCATGCGTCCGAAGACCTGAACCTTGAATTGCTGGCCAGCCGTTTCGCCCTGAGTCCCTCTTACCTGTCCCGTTCCTTCAAGCAGGCCACCGGCTTCGGGTTTCGCGAATACCTGATCAGCGTCCGCATCCAGCGGGCAACGGACCTGCTGCTCAACACGGAACTGACCATCACGGAGATTGCGGACCAGTGCGGCTTCAGCGACAGCAATTACTTTGGGGATGCCTTCCGCAGGGCGACCGGCCTGTCCCCCAGGGATTACCGCAGACTGGGGTCCTGAAGTCCTGAGGCCCCGTCACAAACTTCGCAGGGGCATAAAAAAAGACCACCTTCCAAAGCGGGGTGGCCAGGCGGCAGGACGCTGTGCGCTTCTAACCCGCCATATGGTGCTGAGCTTTCATTTCATACATTCTCATGTCCATATCCTTCAGGAAATCATCCACGCTGCCGGTTTTAAACAGGGTGCATCCAAAGGAAAGGGAAATGCTGTACGGGGGATGGTTTCGGTTGAACTCCTCAAGTTTTTCAAGCACTCCGCACAAATACTCATCCAGCGCGTGTTCCGAATCAGAAGCCTTCAGAACGATGAACTCATCCCCCGCAAACCTGAATGCATATTCTCCGTTTTTGCACTGGCGTTTCAGAATATTCGCCACGACACGGATGGCCTGATCTCCTTCCGAATGGCCAAAGCGGTCATTGATGTTCTTGAAACGGTCCACATCCATCATCACACCGCAGAAGGTCATCCCCCGGTTGATCCATGAGGAGAGAATGTGATTGAGGTACTGCCGGTTGTAGATTTCTGCCAGGGAATCGATATAAGCCGTCTCGTTCTGCTGCATCATAAACAGTCCCGTCAGCCCGATGGCGGCGGAAAGCCAGGCCAGGGAAAGCCCATAGAACATGAACTGCAGGCCGGCTCCCAGGAGAATCGGGAACATGAACACCCGGATATCCAGAAATCCCCGCGTCCCGAACGCCCGCTCAAATCTGTGCATCACCACAAGCGCGCTGCCAAAGTACCACAGAATGACAAAATAATGCAGGTTGCCAAACCATTCGCGCCTGTAAACATTCTGAGCGGAAATGGAAAAGTTGACGGGAATGAACAGGTTGACAACATTTGCCGCCATCAGGATGCCTGCCACGACAATCTGCGGCCGGTAACACCTGAGGATCCGTTTCTCATCCCCGTACAGTCCCAGGTCCACATAGATCATCACAAAGAAGGAATTGAGGAAATTGATCGTGAACAGCACGGTGTTCATCAGTGTGTTGAGGGAAATCGCTCCCGGGAAGACGACCCCGTCGATGGTGTAGGAACCGGCTTCGCAGATACATCCCGCCAGGATACCGGCCATCATTCCCAGATAGATTTTGTCTTCCAGCCTGTGCTGGAGAATCTTGGAGCGCGACACGAACATCAGCATAAGCAGCAGCACGATGCCGGCCCCGTTGGCAACATAGATGGATCTCAGGTCCATCATTCCTCTTTTTCACCTCTTTTCCCTCCCGCTTTCCGAAACAGCTTTGTTCGTCCGGGAGGAACAGGTCCTGTTTCCGTCACGCAGGACCTGACAGATTTTGTCTACATTATTCTAGTCTCCTTTGCAGAAAGCGTCAAGGCCGCATCCTGCCGGGAGCTTTTCCGCTCCTCCCTGTCCGTACCGCCGGGCAGTGTCCCTCCGGGCAGAAAAACCAAGGGAGCTCGGTTTTTTCCGGTCTGGACCGGAGGGGCAGCTCATGGCTCCCCGCGCGTTTCCTGTTCCTTCAGCACTTCGCGGATCAGGTCCCGGAGATGTTCGTCCTCCTCTTCCTTCCGGGAGATCAGCCGGACCGAAGGAAACGTGCGGACAACGCCGGAATCCTCCTCCCCGCAGCGCCCGGCTTCCACCTTCAGGATCGCCTCCACCGTGTGCAGTCCCTGCTCATCCAGCACGCACAGCTGATCATAGATGTCCCGGAAACGGCGGTTGAAAACAAACGTGCTCCGGTCAAAGGCACGGGTGATGTTCAGCAGGGTGCACATGCGGGTGACGGTCTCATACGCCGTCCCGCCCACGCCCTTGCGGATGCAGTTCTGCAGGGTACTGTAGGGGATCCCGCTTTCCTGGGAAAACCGGGTGATGCTGCCATACTGCTCCAGGATCTCCCTGCGGATCATTTCCGTCAGGGCTTCCATCTCATCATTGCTGTTTTTCATCTTCTGTCCTCTCCAGGCTTCTCGGAGCCGTCCCCGTTTCGCTTCCGTTCCGATCATATCGGGACTTTCCCCAAAACGCAAGGGATTTCTCCCCATGCCCAGACAACAGCCCGGCCGGAATTCCGGCCGGGCTGTCTGAATGTTCAGATATGAACAGTTCTCAGTATTCGCTCTGGGCAGACAGCACCTGCTGGGCATCCACCTGGAAGGGCAGCAGATCCAGGATATCCTTCTGGACATCGATTCCCGGATACACCTCCAGAATCTTGAGCCCCCGGGAAGTGAGGATAAAGACGCACCTCTCCGTGACATAGAGCACCTTCTGCCCATTCTTCAGCGCGTTTCTCGCGGAGAAGGACACGCTGCGGATCTCCTGAACAAACTTGGGGATGGTCCCGTTTTCAAGGATCGTCACACCGTGATCATCCCAGGAGACCCTGAGTCCCTTGGTGTTGAAGGTCATGCAGAACACGACCGTGGGTGTGCGCGCCGTGATGTTGGCAAAGCCGCCGATTCCCGCAAAGGCGCCCGGACCGCGATGGGAATTCACATTGCCGTACTGGTCCACCTCCAGGGCACCCATAAAGCAGATGTCCAGTCCTCCATGATTGTACAGGTCAAACTGGTTGGCCATGTCATAGACGGACGCCGCGCCGATCATGGCGCCAAAGTACTTTCCGGACGCCGGGAAGCCGCCGATGCTGCCGGATTCCACAGTCAGGGTGATATGATCCAGCATCCCCGTCTCCCGGGCAAAATGGGAAATGGTCTCCGGAATCCCGATTCCGATATTGACGATATCCTCCTGGTGCAGCTCCCGGGAGGCGCGCTTGCCGATGATCTGGCTGGCCACGCTTTCCTTGCGCCGCGCGGAAGTCAGGTCCTCCAGCTTCTGCGTCCATACATCCCAGTCCGCGTACGGGATCTCAAAGCTGCCGGTGAGGGCCTGCAGGGCATCATCCCTGGCCTCCGGCTCCACCACCACAATGGCATCCACCAGACATCCCGGAATGATGGCATTGCGGGGTCTTGAAGGCATATCCACAATGCGGTCCACCTGGACGATGACAATGCCGTTGTGGGACTTTGCCGCCTGACAGATGGAGAGCGCATCTCCGGACATGTACATGTCATCAAAGGAGATGTTTCCCTTGCGGTCCGCCGCCGTCCCCTTGATCAGAGCCACCGTGATCTTGGGGAGCTTGTAATACAGGTACTCTTCCCCGTCCACATGCACCACCTGAACAAAGTAGTTGTCTGTGGAGATATGATTGATTCCAGGCCCCTCCCTGCGGGGATCCACAAAGATGTCCAGCCCCACCTTGGACAGGGCTCCGGGGATTCCTCCGGCCTGTGCACGAATGGCATGGGAGATACAGCCCAGAGGAAGGTTGTACGCCTCAAAACGGTTTTCCAGGATGATTCGCTTGGTGCTGGGCATGGCGCCGAAATGGCCGCAGATCAGACGGTCCACCGCTCCTTCCCGGATATACCCCTCCGCATTGCGGTCCTCCTCCCATACCCCGAATCCGGCAGAGGAAATGAGGGTCAGATGCTTGGGGGAATGGGTCCTCATATAGCGCTCGTACAGCGCTTCATGCAGGGCCACCGGGTTCTCAATGCCCACGAAAGAATTGACGCAGATACAGTCGCCGTCCCGAATCAGGCTGATGGCTTCTCCGGGTGACATGATTCGATACATCCTATTCCACCTCCGGCTGTTTTTGCCGGGCATCCGCCGACACTGTGCCTCTGGCGCACAGGCATCCGGCGTCCCTGGCGATACAGCTGACGTGCAGAATATCACAGGTGTTTCTATAAAGCAACGATTACTTCCCCCAGGCCGGTGAATTTCCGGTCCTTCTGCGTTCAGGCGGAAAACCTCCCCATGAAAAACAGGCAGGACAGACGGACATGCAAAAAGAGCAGGGGCCTGCCCTGCTCTCCTGTCAGCTTCCGCATCCGCAGAAAGCTCCGGGCGGCGCATGGCCGCCCCGCACGCCCGTCCCTGGGGCGCACCGCATCCGGCAGGGCGGCGCGGCCCTTCCATCCGGCACTCCCCCGCTTCACGGACCGGTTCAGGAATGCTTCTTCATGTACTCCTTCGTCGTCCTGACCACCAGCCCGGAAAGGGCAAGGACGGCCACCAGGTTTGGAATGGCCATAAACCCGTTGAGCGCATCCGCCAGGTTCCACACATCCGCCACATCAATGGTGACCGCGCCAAAGATCAGAAGGGTAAAGACAAGCAGATACGGTCGCGCGGCGCGGGGTCCCAGGAGATACTCGCAGCAGCGGGACCCGTACAGGCCCCAGCTGAGCATGGTGGAAAACGCAAACAGCACCAGACAAAGCGCCAGCAGCACCGCGCTGGGCCCGCTGCCCAGCACGCTGCCCATCGCCGTGGCCACGTCCGACGCATTGCCCCCTGAGCCCCAGGTGATGTCCAGTCCTCCTGCGCAGTAGACGCTCAGGACGGTAAAACTGGTCAGGGAGGTGATGAGGATGGTATCGACAAACACTTCAAAGATGCCAAACAGGCCCTGCAGCACCGGCTCCTTTTCGGAGGTCGACGCATGGGCGATGGGCGAGGAGCCCAGTCCGGCCTCATTGGAAAAACAGCCCCTGCCGATCCCCTTCTGCATGCAGACGAGGATGGATGTCCCCGCAAAACCGCCCATGACCGCGGCAGGCCGGAAAGCACCTTCCAGAATCAGGAGCATCACCTTTCCCATCTGGCCGAAATTGGCAAGGATGACGCCCAGAGTGACGAGGATATAGAGAAGCGCCATTACCGGCACCATTTTTTCCGTCACCTGCCCGATGCGCCTGACGCCTCCCAGCAGCACGGATCCCACACAGAGGGCGACCACGGCCCCGATGATCAGGCTTGTCACCCGCACCTCCCCGCCGGGCAGGGAAACGAACCGGGTCGCATCCGGGACAAACACGTCGATGGCATTGTTGACGGCATTCACAATGGAATGAATCTGCGCGGCATTCCCGATGCCAAAGGCCGCAAGGGAGGCAAGCAGGGCAAACAGGGACCCCATCCAGGCCCACTGCGCGCCCATGCCGTTGCGGATATAGTACATGGGGCCGCCCACCCATTCGCCCTTTTCATTTCGCTCCCTGAAGCGCACCGCCAGCAGCACTTCCGCATACTTGGTCATCATGCCCGCAAGGGCCGCCAGCCACATCCAGAAAACCGCGCCCGGTCCTCCCAGAAAGATGGCCCCGGTCACGCCGGCGATGTTGCCCGTTCCCACCGTGGATGCAAGGGCCATTGTGACCGCCTGGAAGGGCGTGACCTCCCCGTCGGCATGGCCATGCCTTCCGGAAAACAGGCGTCCCATGGTGTTCTTCCACCAGAAACCGAACCTGGCAAACTGAAAAAACCCCAGCCGGGCCGTCAGATAGCAGCCGGTTCCCACCAGCAGTATCAGCATGACCGGCCCCCAGGCGAGGCTGTCGAGTGCATTGATCCATTCGCTGACCGTCATCGCAATCCCTCCATGTCCACAAAACCTGCCCGCGGCACCCCTCCGGTGCTGCGGGCAGCACAGACCCGGCCTTCCTTCCATGAAAACCGCCGTCCCCTTTTCTCAGGGCGGCACCCGGTTTGGTTTTTTCCCGCGGGGTTCCCTGCCCTGGTCCCTGCCGCCCGTTTTCCGGAAAGCGGGCCATCCCATCGCCCATGGGCATCGGGAAAAACCGGGCCCTCCCGGGCACCGGCACAAAACGGCCGTTTCGCAGGTCACGGCATGCCGGTCAAATCGTCATTGCACAGGAGCGGGCACGCAGCCCGTCCCGCGCCGCTACTCCTTTTCGCTTTTTCTGAATTCACTGGGGGTCATCCCTGTGGTTTTCTTGAACAGATAGCTGAAATAGTGGGAGTCATTGTACCCCACCTCCATGGCGATCTGGGAGGTCTTCATCTCCGTGGCCGTCAGCAGTTCCTTGGCTTTGCCGATTCGAAGCCCCGTCAGGTACTGGGTGAAGGTGATCCCGGTCTCCTGGGCGAAAACGGTGGAACAGTGGCTCTGGGACATGCCGATCTCCTCCGCCACATCCTGGAGCATCAGGTTGGGGTTGGAGAAATTCCGGGCCAGGTATACCCTCGCCCGGCTGATGGGCGATTCGTCAAACCCGCGTCCGCTGCGGTCCCTGTAGGCGATGGCCTGCTGCAGAAGCTCAATGAGCTGCTGCAGGGAGCCGCTCCCCGGGTTCTGCAGCATTTCCTGGATGAGTCCCTGGTCCAGCACCTTCTGGCTGTCTCCCCCGGATTCCTGCACGATGCGCCGGGCAGCGATGGGGGCAGCCACCTGCAGATAGCCCGCCGCCAGCATCGGGTCCAGCGTCGCCGTATAATCCAGCAGGATCTGGCGGATCTCTTCATTGCGGGCATACTGGAGCCGTTCATACAGGGGACTCAGCTCCAGGTTCTCCGGCATCTGCCGCTGCTGCGACACCTCGCCCACACCGGCAATGCGCCGCTGCCGGGTCTCCCAGTCGGTGAGCATGTGCCGGACATGCCGGGCCGAACGCATGGACCTGCGGATATCGTAATAGTTGCCCACGGTCTCCCCCACGCACAGCAGGAGCTGACTGCAGTCCTCCAGCTCCGGCAGGTGCAGCGCGGAGGAGGCAAAGGAATACGCCCGCTCCTCGGCATCCTGTTCCGTGCTGCCCAGGACCAGCGCACGGGCTCCCTTGGGCGCGGCACACACGTGGACTGTGCCTCCCTCGTTCTCCGCCAGGTGCGCCAGGGCGTTGCGGCCCTCGGCCCTGCCGCAGCCCTCCGTGTCAAAGGCGATATCGATGACCAGATAATATCCGGCCTCCAGGTTCACTCCCAGTCCCTTCATCTTTTCAAGGAGAGCCCGGTCCTCCTCCCGGTCCTCCTCTTCCGTGAAGAGGGTGGACAGAAGCATCTCCCGCATGAGGGCCTTCTCCCCGTCCTTCTCCCCGCCTGCCTGGGACTGCTCACTGTCCAGGATGGCTTCCTTCACCCGGAGGAGGGCCGCCTCCAGCTCCGCCGCCGTCACCGGTTTGAGCAGGTATTCCCTCACACCCATGGACATCGCCTGACGGGCGTAGCTAAAATCGTCATATCCGGAGAGGATGATCACCCCCACCCAGGGCATGGTCCTGCGCACCTCCCTGCACAGGGACAATCCGTCCATGAATGGCATCTTGATGTCCGTGAGCAAAATGTCCGGATTCAGGTCCCGGATCATGGGCAGCGCCATCTCCCCGTCCGGCGCCTCCCCGATGAGCACAAACCCGCTCTTCTCCCAGGGAAAGGAGTTCCGCAGGTTTTCCCGGATGGCAATCTCGTCATCCACCAGAAATACTTTCATATTCTCCCCCAGGCCCGCCTCAGGTAGGCCGTTTCCTTTCTGTCATCAGGGACTACTTCAGTGCGCCGCCCTTTGTCCCGTTCTCGATCTCGGCCTGTGTCTTTGAAGGGACCGTGAAGGACACCGTGGTCCCGCTGCTGTCGGACTCGATCTCCAGGCCCTTTTCCTGCATGTAATACAGCCGGATGCGCAGGTCCACATTGCGAAGGCCGTATCCCGAACGGTTCTCCATGTCCTCCTTCTGCACCGAAGGAATGCCCACCTGCAGGCTCTCCTTCAGGTTCCGGAGCTGTTCAGGGGACATGCCGCGCCCTGTGTCCTGCACGCTGAAACGGATTTTTCCATCCTTCTCCCGCGCGCGGATGGTGATGGTGCCGCCGCCGCGCCGCGCGCGGATGCCGTGGTACAGCGCGTTTTCCACCAGCGGCTGAAGCAGGAACTTGACCATGTACACCTCGGACAGTTCCGGGGGCACATCGATGCTGTAATTGAGGATGTCCCGGTAGCGGGTCTTCTGGATGCTCAGGTAGCCGGAGATGTGCTGGATTTCCTGGGGAACGCGAATCCAGTCCGCGCCGGAGGACAGGGTGATCCGGAAAAAATCGCTCAGGGAACTGGTCAGGCGGATCACCTCCTCCGCCTTTCCGGATTCCGCCTGCCAGATGATGGTATCCAGGGTATTGTACAGAAAATGGGGATTGATCTGGGCCTGCAGGGTCCGCAGCTCCGACTTGGCCAGGTTCTCCTGCTCGGTGCGGATCTGCACGATGAGGGTTTCCAGGGTGTTGGCCATGACATTGACCTGATCCGCCAGTTCCTGAAGCTCCTCCACATCCATCTGCCGCACGCGGGCGGTCATGTTCCCGCCCGTGATCTGGTGCACCACATCCTCAAGCCGTGATATGGATGTGGCAATGGAGCGGTTGACCCTGCGGGTGTTATGGGCCGAAAGAAGCACCGTGATCACCACCAGTGCCACCTCGACAAAGGCAGCTGCCGCCAGGAGGCCGGACATGCGCCGGTTGGTCCTTGCGGCATCCCCGATCTCGGTGGAGATGAATTCCTCCAGCATGCTCACCACCAGGTTGCCCACATCCCGAACCTCATCCACGATATACTCAATGTCCCGGATGGGCCGCCCTTCCTCCATGCCCGTGCGGACCTCCTCGATGTACCCCTCCAGCGTCTCCATGGTCCGCGTTGCCACGGTCAGCTGAAGCCGGGCATCCCCCTGGGCCACCGCACTCATCTGCTGAAGCTGTGCGTCCACCTGGCGGGTCAGTTCCTCCAGCTCGCTTTCCTCAAATCTGACCCTTCCCGCAGCCACCGAAAAAAGCTGTTCCGAAATCCGTGTGCTGACCAGGGGTTTGAGAGCCGCCGCCTGTTCCATGCGGCTGATGATTCCCTGGTAGCGGACGGCATAGACCAGCATGATCACCAGACTGAGTGCCACCGGCAGCATCAGCAAACCCACGGTGGACACGGTGGACTGGCGGATCCGCTGCGCGATGCTGGTGAGGTTTTTTCTGCATCTCATCAGAATCCCTCCACCTGAGGCGAGGTCAGGTCGTCAAAGTCGGTAAACATGGATTCCTCCGGATGGGCCACCTTGGGGATCTGCCGACCTGCCACCAGGTCCTGCACCAGCCCCATGGTGGCCTCTCCCAGGTCAGGGGTGCACTGCACGATGCAGTTGATGCGTCCCTGCCTGAGGGCATCCACGGCCGCCTTCTCCCCGTCCACAGAGATGATCACCATGTCCTGTCCGGGCCGGATGCCCTGCGCATCCAGCACATCCAGCGCACCCAGGGTCATGGCGTCGTTGTGGGAGTAGACCACGTCGATCCCCTCCGCTCCGTGGCGCCTGAGCAGCTCCGCCATGCATTCCTTGCCCTTGGAGCGCAGGAAATCTCCGGAAATGCTGTCCACCACATGGAAGCGGGGATCCTTCCGGATCACATCCATGAATCCCTGATGACGCTCCCGCATGGGGGTGGAGTCAATGGTCCCGCTGATCTCCACCACGTTGACCGTCGTCCTGCCCAGGGCATCCGCCTTGCGCACCAGGTATTCTCCGGCTTTCCGCCCCTCCTGGATGAAATCCGCGCCCACGTAGCTGGTATACAGGTCTTCATCCCCGCTCTCGATCATGCGGTCGGTCAGGATGACAGGGATTCCCGCATTCTTGGCCTCCCGCAGCACATGGGTCCAGCCGGTTTCCACAATGGGCGAGAAAATGATCACATCCACCCGGTAAGCAATGAAGGACCGGATGGCCGCGATCTGTTTTTCCTGTTTCTGATTGGCGTTGTCCATCATGAGGCCGTAGCCGAACTTCTGGGCAGCCGCCTCCATGCTCTGGGTATTGGCGATGCGCCATGCGCTCTCCGATCCCAGCTGGGAAAAACCCACCACCACCGGATTTTCCGGTGCAGGTTCCGGCTGCTGCGTGCATCCCGTCAGCAGGCACAGCGCCAGCAGCACTCCGCAAAGAATTCCGTTTCGAAGCTGTTTCATGGGTTCCTCCCCCCGCGCGGCAGCCGCGCTGTTTTACTTGTACTCCAAAGGCAGTATAACATTGACCGTTTTTCCCGTTCAAGTCCGCCGTCCCGTTTGCCGCGGACAGACATGAAAAAAGGACAGGACCCGAAGTTCCTGTCCCGAAATAGGGTTCAGACATAATACAGAAGCTTGGCATACCCCGGCAGGGGCCATACGCGGCTGTCCACCATTCCCTCCAGATCGTCCGCCGTCTCCCTCGCCCGTTCCATGGCCGGCAGAATCCGGTCCCGGTCATGGAAGATGCGTGCCTCCATCGCCTCGGGCTCCAGGGCGATGGCCTGCTCCAGCGTTTCAGTGCGGGAAAGCAGCTCCGCGATCTTGCCTGTCAGCTGCGCCGCCAGCTTCTTTTCCGCCGGTGCCTCAATACCGATGGCCTTGCGGGAGGCCACACTCTCCGCCACCTGCCCCGCATAGGCGATGCAGGCCGGAATGATCTTCTGGCGCAGCAGTTCCACGCTGGTGCGGGCCTCGATGCGCACCGTCTTGGAGTACTCCTCCAGGTTGATGTCCCGCCGGGAACGGATTTCGTTGAGGGTATAGATGCCCTGGCGGCGGAACATGTTCACGTTCTTCTCGTCCGTATAGCGCAGCAGTGCTTCCGGCGTGGCCCGCAGGTTCAAAAGGCCCCGGGATTCCGCCTCCATCTCCCAGGCCCTGGAATAGCCGTTGCCGTCAAAGAGGATCCGGTGATGGGCCGTGAGTTCCCTCCGGATGAGCTCCCGCAGGGAGGCCTCAAAATCCTTCGCCTGCTCGAGCTCGTCCGCATAATGCATGAGCACGTCGGCCACGGCGGAATTGATCATGATGTTGGAACAGGCGATGTTGAAGGAGGAGCCCAGCATCCTGAATTCAAACTTGTTGCCTGTAAAGGCGAAGGGCGAGGTGCGGTTCCGGTCGGAGGTATCCTGGGGGATGGGCGGCAGGGCGCTGACCCCGATGTTCATGAAATGCTTGCCGGCATGCTGGTAGGGCTTTCCCTCCACGATGGCGTCGATGACACCCTTGAGCTCATTGCCCACATACATGGACACGATGGCTGGAGGCGCCTCGTCATCCCCCAGCCGGTGGTCATTCCCTGCGGAAGCCACGCTCAGGCGCAGCAGATCCTGGTAGTCATCCACCGCGCAGATCACGGCGGTGAGGAACAACAGGAACTGTGCGTTCTCCATGGGCGTGCTGCCAGGATCCAGCAGGTTCTCCCCCTCATCGGTGGACAGGGACCAGTTGTTGTGCTTTCCGGAGCCGTTGACGCCCTCAAAGGGCTTCTCATGCAGCAGGCACACCAGCTGGTGCCGCTCCGCGATGCGGCGCATCATCTCCATGGTCAGCTGGTTGTGGTCGGTTGCCAGGTTGGCATTTTCAAAGATCGGTGCCATTTCGTGCTGGCAGGGGGCCACCTCATTGTGTTCGGTCTTTGCGTAAACGCCCAGCTTCCACAGCTCCTCGTCCAGTTCGGCCATAAAGGCCTTGACCCGGGTGCGCAGCACGCCGAAGTAGTGATCGTCCATCTCCTGACCCTTGGGGGGCCGGCGGCCAAAGAGGGTCCGTCCCGTAAGAATCAGGTCCGG
>CACYCQ010000055.1:0-3257 GCA_902772995.1 uncultured Eubacteriales bacterium | reverse complement strand
ATACGATGAGGCCGGCAACGTGACCCGGGAAGCAGTCTTCGGCGCGGACGGGAAGCCGGTCCTGTGCAGACAGGGCTATGCGGCGGTTGAAAAAGCCTACAACGCGCAGAAAAAGGTGATCCGTGAGGCGTATTTCGGGCCGGACGGGGAGCCGGTTTCTCTGGGAGACGGGTATGCCGCCATCGAGAAGGAATACGATGAGGCCGGCAACGTGACCCGGGAAGCGTACTTTGGCGCGGACGGGAAGCCGGTGCTGCGCAGGCAGGGCTATGCGGCCGTTGAAAAAGTCTACAATGCGCAGAAAAAGGTGATCCGGGAAGCGTACCTGGACGCGGACGGCGGGCCGGTCATGCTCAAGGACGGCTATGCCATCCTCGAAAAGGATTACGATCAGGCGGGAAATGTCTGTGAGGAGCGCTATTATGGAAAGGACGGACAGCCGGTCATCCGCAGGCAGGGCTACGCGGGGATCCGCAGGACGTTCAATGAGAAGAAACAGGTGACCCGGGAAATCTATCTGGACGCGGAAGGACAGCCCATGGCCATGAAGAACGGGGCTGCCGCCGTGGAAAAGGAATACGATGCGGCGGGGAATGTGACCCTGGAGCGGTATCTGGATACGAATCTGCAGCCTGTTCGCATAAGCAAGGGATATGCCGAGGTGCGCAGGGAATACGACGGGAACAAACAGGTGATTTCGGAAACCTTCTATGATGAGAATGGGAACCAGATTGACGCCCCCTGACAGAGCGGCGGGGGAATATCGTGAGTTGAGGAGAGAAATATGCTGATTTCAGTCATCGTCCCCGTCTACAATGTGAAATCCTACCTGAACCGCTGCCTGGACAGTCTGCTGGCGCAGACCTTCAGGGACTTTGAAGCGATTCTGGTGGATGACGGCTCCACCGACGGCAGCGCGGAGATCTGCGACGAGTATGCCGCCCGGGATCCCCGCCTCCGCGTCATCCACAAGCCCAACGGAGGGCTGATTTCCGCGCGCAATGTCGGACTCATGGCCGCGCAGGGGGAGTATATCTGCCACGTGGACGGGGACGACTGGGCCAAGCCCGAAATGCTGCAGTATGTGCACGACCGCATCCGCCAGTCCCCTGTCCGGCTGGACATGGTGCTCTTTGCGGGGGACAACATCTATAATGACCGCGTGACCAAGACCCTCAATTCCCTGGAGGAGGGGCTGTACGACCGGGCCCGTCTGGAGGCGGAGGTGTTTCCCTACCTCCTGACGGATACCCGGAAGGGGTTCCGGCTGGGGAACGTGATCTATGCCCACACATGGGACAAGGCGATCCGCAGGGACCTGATGCTGGAGCACTACTGCAGGGAGGAGCGCATCCGGATGTTCACGGATGTGGGATTTGTGTATGAGTGCCTGGTCTATTCAAACCATGTGGACATCTCCAATGAATCCCTGTACTGCTACAACAAGGAGAACCAGCAGTCCCTCACGGCGGGAAAACGGAACTATCTGACGGAGAGCTTTTATCTGCTGGTGTCCTATCTTCAGAAGCATCTGGGCGGGGTCAGTCCGGCGCTTGAGCGGCAGGTCAATGAATATCCCGCGCTTCTGGTGATCCATGCCGCAGGACAGGAACTGGCGCACCAGGGCTTCTTTGAGGCGGTGCGGGCGATGCGGAAGGGACTTGAGCGTTCCCGGCTTCTGGAACTGATCGATCCAGGCCGGCTCCCGCGCAATCCCCGGATCCTGATCACCCTGCTGCGAAAGGGAATGACGGTTCCGGCCATGGTCCTGTGCGCGATCAAGTACCGGGACAGGCTCCGCGACATGCCGCGCCCCTGAACGGGACAATCACAGCGTCAAATCACCCCCTGATGGGACTGCCGGACCCTGGCACGCATGTGCGGGGACTGTCAAGAACCGGCGTTGCATCAGGGGGTTTGTCAAAAGGATGGAAAGGAGACAGGAAAATGGAAGTGGATCTCGTCGTTCTCTGGGTGGATGGAAATGACCCTAAGTGGCTGGAAGAGCGGAACAGATGCTCACAGGAGCAGCAGCGGGGCAGCGGGGCGTACCTGTTTCGGGACTGGGGACTCATGAAGTACTGGTTCAGGGCCATTGAAGCCTACATTCCCTGGTACCGCAGGCTCCATTTTGTGACATGGGGACATCTGCCGGAATTCCTGAATCCGGATCATCCAAAGCTGCATATCGTCAGGCATCAGGACTTCATGCCTCCGGAAAGCCTGCCCTGCTTTAATTCCATGGCTCTGGAAATGAACATCTTCCGGATCCCGGACCTTGCGGAGCATTTTATCTACTTTAATGATGATACCTTTATCACCAGGCCCATGGAGGAGGGACGCTTCTTTGACGGGAAGAGCGGCCTGCCTGCGCTGCAGTTTATCGAGCAGCCCCGAAGACTCATGGGAAAGCTGGACGCCCATGCCATCGTCTGTCTGAGGGGGCTGGGGGTCATCAACCAGTGGTTCCCCAAACGGAACACCCGTTTGAGCAGCTATCCGGGAAAGTTCCTGAGCTTTCAGTATTCCTTCCGGGAGAACCTGAGAAACATTCTGCTCAAGCTGATGTTTCCGACATACTATGCGGGGTTTAAGGAATTTCATCTTCCCGTGCCCTACCTGAGATCCACGTTTGAGGAGATCTGGGAAAAGGAACCGCAGCTGCTTGAGGAAACGACCCTGCAGCATTTCCGCAGCGGAAACGAAGTGAACCAGTATCTGGCCAAATACTGGCAGATTGTCAGCGGAAGGTTTGTTCCCCGCAGACTCAGCGGCTTTTCCTCGGATATCCGGGATGAGAAGATGGAGATGCTGACTAGGCGGATCCGCGGACAGGAGCAGGAGATGCTCTGCCTCAATGATTCAACCCACGACGTGACTTTTGATGCCTGCGCCAGAGGGCTTCAGGAAGCGTTTGAACAGATTCTCCCCGGCAAATGCTCCTTTGAACGGTGAGGAAGGGGCCGCTGAAAGGGGGAAACGGGTGGAGGTTTGAAATCCAGCTTCTTTAACCACAGAATCCGTAAATATTAGGTTATATCACCCAATTGAAATGGGATAACGTCCAAAATATCCAATAAAATAAAGGCGTTTTTCCTTGCAAACGTTCACCTAATGCGCTATAATAATATTAGGTGAACAGACTGCAGGCAAGGAGGAATATTATGGGCGAAAAGCTTTCGAGGTACACTGTTCCTGCTGAAATAAGAAAGTTGAAACCGACAGACATTCCATGTCTTTGGAAAACGATATTCTCT
>CACYCQ010000054.1:0-2731 GCA_902772995.1 uncultured Eubacteriales bacterium | reverse complement strand
GGTGCCGCCTCCGGCACCAGGAGCTGCACTTCTATTCCTGCCTTCTCAGCCATCTTCCGCACACTGCTGTTCTCCGGCAGGACCAGGGTAAAGCCCGTGTTCCCCGCGAAAGCGTAGCTGTCTGCGACGGTCTTCCCGCCCGGACAGATCACTTCCTGTAGGGATCTGCAGCTTTCGAACATCCCGGGAGTCAGCTTTTCAAGGCCGGCTGACAGACGCACCTTTCTGAGCGCGGTGCAGCCGGAAAACGTTCCGCCCGTGCAGTATTCCACGCTGTCCGGAAGGATGATTTCCTCCAGCGAAGTGCAGCCTGCAAACGCCTGGTCATGAATAAAACGCAGCCCATCCGGCAATTCGACCCGCGTCAGGGAGGCACACCCGCCAAAGGCGCCTCGGGCGATCTGAAGGGTGCCCTTTCTCACCTCCGCCTCCTGGATATCCCTGTCCGCCCAGAGCAGGGATTTTCCGTCCAGGCTGTAGAGAAGCCCCTTTTCCTTCATCAGGGAAGGGTGATTCTCCACCGGCTTGATCATCATGCAGGTCTGGCTTTCGCTCCCTGGAGCCACCCGAAGAATCCGGGCTCCGGCGGGAAGAGTCAGCTCCGCCACATCGGAAAAGCTGCTGTCGACGATGACTCCGGTCACCGGCACACCAGCCACATCCCCGGGCAGCTCCACCCAGTGATCCCGGCCTTCATAGCCGGTCACAATCAGCCCGCCGTCCCCGTCCGGAACAAAGGTGAAGGGAAGCCCCTCCTGCTCCGCCCGTACGGCGCCCGCCGCGAGCCCCGTCACCAGAAGCAAAAGCGCAAATGCCTTTCTGAGCCTGTTCATCGACGCGTGTCTCAACCTTGCCTTCCTCTTTTAATGGACCGTGATGATCTGGATAAACTCCCTCGTCTGCCCGGGTTTGGCACCCTGGATGCCTTTCTTGTGGGCAAATACCTGATCGTGTCCCTTCAGATCCGCCAGTCCAGCCCACGGTTCAATGCAGGCAAAGGGGCTCCGGTTCCCTCCGGGCGCCCAGAGGATCACATAGGGGAATCCGATGCTTTCCACGCTGGTGAACAGCTTCCCCGCCGTGCCGATTCCGATGGTGGTGGAGGTCACATCCCGCATATCCAGCATCTTTGCTCCGTTTTCGAACAGCTCATTCATGGACAGCCGGTCTTCATTCTCCAGCAGGGGCTTTTTCTCCATGCTGACGCCGCCCTCCACAGCTCCAAAGGCTCCCAGCGTCTGGGGCCGGTCGAACATGTAGAAACATTCCGCCTGAGGTGCCGGAAGCGCATAGGTATAGTGTGCGCCCACGGAGAACAGCAGATCCTCTTGGGCAGGATTGGTCACCCGGTAGGTCACAATCAGCCGGTTGCCCTCCGCACGGTACTCCAGCTCAAATCTGAAGTCATAGGGATAGACCTTCTTTGTCTGCTCGCTCTGTTCAAGCGACAGGACCAGTCTGTCCCGGGTCTGGCACTCCACCTTCAGGTCCTTTTCCCTGAGGAACCCGTGATTGGGAAGTTCATACTCCTTCTCCCCCACCCGGTATTTTCCGTCAATCAGCGTCCCGCAGATGGGAAAACAGACGGATGTCCTCCTTGGCCACACAGCGCTGTCATATTCCCAGTAATGCTCCCTGCTCTGGTCATCCAGAATGCTCTCAATCGCGCCCTGTTCGGTATTCAGCACTGCAGATATGCCGTCGCTTTTCACTTCGATTTTCATCTTCGCCGCCTCCTCTCTCTGGCATCCACCGCATTCATCGCGCGGTCAACTGATTATATGTTAACACGAACCGGAGAGTCCGTCAATCTATTTATGTTTACATATTTTCATGGCAAATGTCGCGTGAACCCTGGCCCTTCACCCTGCTTTCGGCTTCCTTTGCGCCAAAGAAAAAACCTCCGGCCAAAGGCCGGAGGTCATTTTTGCACAGGCCTGCTCAGGCCGGGCGCAGCTCGCCGGAGAGCGCCTTTTCGAGCGCCTGGGCCAGCTGGTCCGCACAGGAGGTTCTCTTCATTCCGCAGGTGTTGCCCCTGAGAATTTCCGCGCTGTGCGCCGCATCCGCGCCTTCCAGAAGGCGCCCGATGGCTTTCAGATTGCCGTTGCAGCCATTGGTGAACTGTACATCGTGCAGTCTGCCGTCTTCAATGGAAAAGCGGATCCCCGTGGCGCAGACTCCGCGGGGGATGTAGCTGTAGGTCTCCATGGTTCTTCCTCCTCTGATCAGTTTCCGGGGGCTATCATAGCATGCCCCGCCCGCTCAGGCAAGCCACCGTCTGTCCTGTCTCCTTTCTGTAAGGCAGGTGAAAACCCTCCCCTGCCAGGGATGCCTCCCCACATGGCGGACCTCAGCAAACCGGCTCCGGTCTTAACCTCATCTCATTCCGCTTCCGGCTGAATGTCCCGGGGTCCTCATGGTTTCTTCACCGCGGCTGATTTGTCCGGGCGATCCCGTATTCACGCAGGACCGTCCGCAGACGCCGCCCTGTTCTGCAGCCGTTTTTCCGTCCGGGAACCGGTCCGGGACCGGCCGGTCAGTCCGCCCTTTTTCGGGACATGCGGTCATTTTGCGCTTGCAAAAGCCCCCCTTATCCCATACTATCAGTACTGTCACGGCACGCGGGCTGTGATGCATCCCATGTCGAACGGAACGGAGGTGTTCTGATGTATCGTCTGCTTGAAAAATGCCCCGAACTTCAGCCCTTTGAAGGGGATATCCTGCTGCGTAT
>CACYCQ010000053.1:0-12924 GCA_902772995.1 uncultured Eubacteriales bacterium | reverse complement strand
GCCGGGGAGCTCCTGGGGTTTCTCCTCCTGAGCCGGCTTCTGCCCCAGCAGAATGTCAATGGGATTGGCCTTCTTGCGGTTGGGATGCACCAGGATGTCCAGGATCCGTTCATTCACCCTGGATTCCGCGGAACTGCGGACATTCTTTCTGGCCTGGTCCTTGCAAAGGCGCATGCTGGCCTCCACCAGGTCCCGGATGATGCTCTCCACATCCCGGCCCACATAGCCCACTTCCGTGAACTTGGTGGCCTCCACCTTCACAAAGGGGGCGTCCACCAGCCGTGCCAGCCGGCGGGCGATCTCCGTCTTGCCCACGCCGGTGGGGCCGACCATGAGGATGTTCTTGGGGATGATCTCCCTGCGGATCTCCTCAGGGAGCTGTGAGCGGCGGTACCTGTTGCGCAGGGCAATGGCCACCGCCCTCTTGGCTTCATCCTGGCCGATGATGTAGCGGTCCAGTTCCCGCACAATCTGTTTGGGTGTCAGTTCCATATCGCTTCCTCCGCCCTCAGGCTTCCTCGATGATGATGTTGTGATTGGTAAACACGCAGATGTCCGCCGCAATGTGCAGCGCCTTCTCCGCGATCTCCCTGGCGCTCAGGTCCGTGTTCTCCCGCAGGGCACGGGCAGCCGCCAGGGCGTAGTTCCCGCCGGAGCCCACCGCGCACACGCCCCCGTCAGGGGTGATGACCTCGCCGGTTCCGGAGATGATCATCATTTCCTTGTCACAGGCCACTATCAGCATGGCCTCCAGCTTGCGCATGGCCTTGTCCGCCCGCCATTCCTGGGCCAGCTCCACCGCGGAGCGCTCCAGGTTTCCGGCAAACTGCTCCAGTTTGGCCTCGAAGCGCTCGCTCAGGGCAAAGGCATCCGCCACGCTTCCGGCAAAGCCCGTGACCACTTTTCCGCCATAAATCCTGCGCACCTTCCGGGCCGTGGATTTGAAGACCACGGATTCGCCCATGGTCACCTGGCCGTCTCCGGCCACGGCAATATGTCCGTCCCGCTCCACCGCGCAGATCGTCGTTCCTCTCAGTTCCATTCTGTCCTCCATTTTTCCCGGGAATGTTCCCCGTAAAAGTCCTCTGCAAGGGGATTGCTGCGCAGGGCCTCGATGCGGTCAAGCGACCGCGCGGCCACCGCCAGCGCCCGCTCCTTTTTCCCCCGGACCTTCCGGGGCAGAGGCGCCATAATGCCAAAGTTGATGTTCATGGGCTGGAAATCCGCCTGTTCCCGGGAGACATGCAGCCCCAGGGCGCCCAGCGCCGTTTCCGCCGTAAAGTCCACCGGGGGCAGGCCCTGCATCTGGCGGGCCAGGGAAAGACCGGCCACAAGGCCTGAGGCGGCGCTCTCCACATACCCTTCCACGCCGGTCATCTGTCCGGCAAAATACACCGACTCCCTGCCCAGCATCTGATATCTGCAGTCCAAAAATCCCGGGGAATGCAGGAAGGTGTTGCGGTGCATGACGCCATAGCGGACAAACTCCGCCTGTTCCAGTCCCGGGATCATGGAAAAGACCCGGCGCTGTTCGCCAAAGCGCAGCCTTGTCTGAAAACCCACCAGGTTGAACAGGGTCCCTTCCGCGTTCTCCCTGCGCAGCTGGACTGCCGCAAAGGGAGGCTTCCCCGTCTCCGGGTCCACCAGTCCCACGGGCTTCATGGGGCCAAAG
This sequence comes from uncultured Eubacteriales bacterium, assembly GCA_902772995.1. Lineage (GTDB taxonomy): Bacteria > Bacillota > Clostridia > Christensenellales > Aristaeellaceae > Ventricola. The sequence continues at coordinate 11,252 of CACYCQ010000053.1, read as the reverse complement.
GCCAGCACCATCTCGCCCCGCTGGGCCATGACCTCCACCGGCATGCAGCCTTCAAAGACCTGGGTGCCGTCAAAGCCGTGAACCGGGGCCTTTTCCGCTTCCCGAAGCGCCTGCACAAAGGCGTGGTACTGCGCCTCGTTCATGGGGCAGTTGAGATAGTCGCTGTCCTGGGCATAGCGGCCCTGCGCAAACACCCGGCTCATGTCCAGGGAGTCCCCGGACACGATGGGCGCCGCCGCGTCATAAAAGGACAGGGTCGACAGCCCCGGCAGGGCGGCAATCTGCTGTGCCAGCGCATCCGAGGTCAGGGGGCCCGTGGCGATCACGGCGTTTTCCAGGGGGATCTCCCTCGCCTCCCTGTGCTCCAGGGTAATCCTGGGATGGGCGCTGAGGCAGCGGGTCACCGCCTCCGAAAAACGGATCCGGTCCACCGCCAGGGCGCCGCCCGCGGGGACCCGGGTCTCATCCGCCGCCCTCATGATCAGGGAGGACATCTGCCGCATCTCCTCCTTGAGAAGGCCCACCGCATTGGTCAGGCTTTCCCCCCGCAGGGAGTTGGAACAGACCAGTTCCGCAAACCCCGGAGCGTGATGCGCCGGGGTATACTGCTCCGGCTTCATTTCCACCAGGGTCACATGAATGCCCCGGCAGGCCAGCTGCCAGGCCGCCTCGCAGCCCGCCAGCCCGGCCCCCAGGACCGTAGCTTCCATTTGTTTCATCATATCGTCGTCCCCGGTTACGTCCGGGCTTCCTTGAGGACGCCGTGACGGTAGGCTTCAATGAGGGCCATCAGGTCCTCCACCTGACGGGAGATCACCGCGCCGTCATCGGTATCCGCAATCAGCAGCCGTTTGGGCATTTTGCGCACGACCATCTGCCGGGAATGGATATCCTGTTCGTCGGAAATGGCCGCCGCCTTGGACACAAAGGGCTGATGGGCCACCAGGGACATGTCGTTGGAGGTGAAGATCAGGGTGTAGCCGGCAATGCCGGTCACCGGCTGGTAGGCCCGGGACATGCCGCCATCGATCACCAGCAGCTTTCCTCCCGCCTTCACGGGGCTCTCTCCCCTGCCCACCTTCACCGGCACATGGCCGTTGACTATGCAGCCTTCCTCGCCGAGTCCAAACTCCCGCAGGATCCGCAGCGCGGTCTCCTCCTCGTCCTGGTGGTCGTAATAGGCGTTCTTGTGCTCGGTATGGGTGGACTTGTCGGCGATAAAGTAGCGCTCAAAGGTCGCCATGCGGTCCTTGCCGAACAGGGGAGACGCCGGGCCGCAGCCCAGGTACCACAGGAAATCCTGCCCCTGGCAGCGGGCCTCGCTGCCCACCTTGGAAAAGTATCCCTTGCGGGCCAGGCGGTCCGCGTCGTCGATGCCCTTTTTGCCGCAGTGGGCCGCCTCGATGTCCACGGGGATGGAGGCAAAGCTCCCGTCCTCATTCATGGGGATGCAGCCGTGATAGAGCAGGTTGCCGTTGCAGCACAGGTACATGCCGCCCGCGCTGTAGAGGAACTGCACATGGCGCTGCAGCTTCTCGGAATGGGCAAACTCCAGCACCAGACGGTCCATGGTCTCCCGTTCCACCGGGCTGAGGGCATAGGGATCCTCAGGATTGATGGTGGGGAAATGGCAGCTGCGCAGCGGGTACGTCCCGGAATCCAGCGTGATGGTGCCGTTCTGGTAGTCGATGCGGTGAAGCAGGCGCCGCCCTTCCATGCCGTATTCGGGATGCCGGCGAACCAGCTCGCCCTCCAGTTTGAACTGGATGACCGCCATGGCCTTGTGCATCCGGGCGATCTCCATCTCATCCTCATCCAGCTCCTCGCCGTTGGACTTGGGAAGGAATTCCTCACAGGGATCGTCGCCGTAGCTGACCAGCGCCAGGTTGGTGAGCGGCCGCAGGGAAATGCCGTAGCCGATTTCAAGGGTCTCCAGGTTCGCATACTTGAGCGAGGTCACGATCACCTGGGCGATGCAGGCCTCGGACAGGGCTGCCGCGCCCATCCAGACGATGTCATGGTTGCCCCACTGCACATCCACCTGGTGATAGGTCTCCAGGGCGTCCATGATGAGGTCGGCCCGGGGGCCCCTGTCAAAGATGTCCCCGATGATGTGCAGCCGGTCGATGGCCAGCGTCTGCACCAGCCGGGACAGGGAGATGATCATGGCATCCGCAAGTCCCGTCTCCAGGACGGAGGCCATGACCTCCCGGTAGTACCCTTCCTTGTCCGGGGTGCCGTCGGCCATGAGCATCTCCTCAATGATGCTGCCCAGTTCCTTGGGAAGGGACGAACGGACCCGCTTGCGGGTGTATTTGACCGAGCACATACGGCTCACCTGCAGCAGCCGGTAGATGGTCAGGCGGTACCACTCGCTGTCCACCATACCCTGCTTCTTGAGCAGGGCCAGCTTTTCCTCGGGATAGTAAATCAGGGTGGCCAGCATGTCCCGCTCATGCTTGGTCAGGATATCGCTGTACAGGTCGTTGATCTTGCGCTTGACCACGCCGCTGGCATTGTGGAGCATGTGCACAAAGGCCGCGTGCTCCCCGTGGAGGTCCGAGAGAAAATGCTCGGTACCCTTGGGAAGCTGCAGCACGGCCCTCAGGTAGGCCACATGGGCCGAGGCCTCCCGGATGGTGGGATACTGGCGCCTGAGCAGCTCCAGGTACCGCAGTTCCTGAGGGTTGTCCATCATTCCGCCTCCCTGCATGCCGCAATCGCTTCGATTTCAATGCCGGCACCCAGGGGAAGCATGGCCACCTGCACGCAGCTGCGGGCCGGATACGGTTCGGTGAAGGCCTCTCCATAGAGCGCGTTCACCGCCCCGAATTCCCCGATGTCCGTCAAAAAGACCGTGGTCTTGAGGACATCCGACATGCCCAGGCCCAGCTCCTCGAGGATCACCCGGAGGTTGTCCAGCACCTGCCTGGCCTGCGCCAGGGTGCCGCCCTCCGCCAGCTTTCCGCTCTCCGGCACAATGCCGATGACGCCGCTCAGGTAGGCAATGCCGTCATGCACCGCGACGGTGCTGTAGGGGCCCACGGCCCTGGGGCCGCGGTTGGTCTTCAAAAAGGTGCTCATCTTATTTTTCCTCCTTACGTCGATCTCGTCTGACTTCCGACATAGATCCGCTGCGGCGCGGGTTCATAGCGGTCCCTGCTGATTTCCGTGCGCGAGCGTTCCTGTCCGTCCTCTCCGGTTTCCACAAGCTGGACCACGGCCTCCAGACCGTCCCTGGCTTCAGAGACGGGAACGTGCTCGTCCTGATAGGTGGCATAGCGTCCCTCCCTGTCCAGGATGTACACCGGCTCCTCCGGCGCCGGAAGCACCGTGGACGTGCTCTCCAGGGAATATGCCGCATGAAGCGGCGCGCCGATCAGGAGCAGTTCCGCCTGGAGTTCCCCGGCGGCCTCATAGGTGCGGCACATCAGGTACAGAGGATATCCGGTGCTGTTTTCCACCACCAGATCCAGCCCCTGGGAGGAGACCGCGGCCTCCTCTCCCGCGGGGATACCCGTCTGGGGCTGCGCCGCCGGATGCCGCTGGGTAACCGTCAGCCCGTTCTCAAGCGCCAGACGGTACACGGCGGATGCGGCGCGGCAGATGCCGCCGCCCACTCCGGAAACGCCCTCCCCGTAGGCGGGTTCCTCCGCCACGACATAGGGCACCTGACCCGAGGACAGCCCGCAGGCCTGGACAAAGGACAGGGATTCCCCGCTTGCCAGGGTTCTGCCGTCCAGCGCCCGGATGGCCATGGCCGCATTCTCGGCCCCGGCCCCCTGCCCCAGGGGGAAGGTCAGCCTTCCGCGAAGCAGGGTGTTGGCCTCCAGGTCCGCCCGGGTCACGGCGGGAGATACCGTCCGGTCCCTGACGGGGATCACCACGCTTTCAAGCCTTCTGGCGCTGTCCAGGATCTGCTCCCGCACCCCGTCAAGGCTCACGCTCCGTCCCTCGATCTCCTGCGTATAGCGGAAGGGCTCCGCATCCCCGGGGAGGAATGTCACGGTGGCATCCACCGGTTCCTGTTCAATATCCGCCCGGATCATCGCCAGCAGGTCCTCCACCGGCGCCTCATCCAGCGTGATTTCAGGCACCGCGCTGACGCCCTCGCGGGCGGTTTTGCGCAGTTCCAGATAGCATTCAAGAAAGTTGCCCTTCTTGCCGATGGCAAAAAGGGGCGCCAGCATGGACGAGGTTTCCGCCTGCATCCGAAGGTCAGCGGCATTGAGGACATACTGGGTCCCCTGCCACTCCAGGGTCACGGAAAACTCCTCCATGGCCTGCAGCGCCGCCCGCTCCAGCAGGTTTTCCGCCTCCGCATAGGTCAGCCCTCCCAGAGGGGTCTGGCCGATCCGGATGCCCTCGGCGAAGCGGTCCGCGTTTTTCCGGACCTGGTGGCTGATCACGATCAGGCCCGTCGAAACGGCCACCGCAAGCAGAAAAAAAGCGATGCCAAACGCCACCGCCCCCACCGCCCTGCGCCGTTTCCGGGCTCCCTTTCTGCGGCGCTGCCCGCCGCGTTGTCTTTCAGGCATTCCGTTCTCCTGTCGCGCGTGTCAGGCGCGCCTGCAGCGCGAGGGAATCCGCCTCCCGACCGCTCCAGCGCTGCCACTGGCTCCCCAGGACCTCGCCGGACCCTTCCTGGCCGTGATAGTCGCTTCCTCCTGTGACCAGCAGAGCGTGACCCGCCGCGATTCGCAAAAGCCCCGGCACGTGCTGATTGCCCGTGCTGGGATGATAGACTTCCAGGCCCTCCAGGCCTGCCTCATGCCAGAAGGCCACCAGGGATTCCAGGTGGCCCATCGAAAAGCCCATGCGCATGGGATGGGCCAGGATGCTGACCCCGCCGGCGCGGCGGATCAGCTCCACCGCCCCGGTCACCGTAAACTCCTCATAGGGCACGAAGGCCGGACGGCCCTCCCGCAGATAGCGGTCAAAGGCCTCCCGGAGGCTGCGGCAAAAGCCGCCTGCCATCAGGGCGCGTGCCACATGCATGCGCCCTGGCATCCTTCCTGCGCTCTCCAGAACGGTCGCCGCCTCCAGCGGCACCCCAAGGCTGTGCAGGCGGGTGCACATTTCCTCCACGCGCCGCACGCGCTCCTGCGCCCGCCTTCGGGTGTAGGCGGCCACCTCCTCCGACGACTCATCGATCCCCAGACCCAGCACATGCACCGTGGAGGGGATCCTGCAGCTGAGCTCCATGCCGGAAATCAGCCGGATCCCCGCGCGCCGGGCGGCATCCCGGGCTTCGGGCACGCCCCCGGCCGTGTCGTGGTCCGTCAGGGCCAGGGTCGTGACTCCGGCCTCCCGGGCAAGGTGCACCAGCTCCGACGGGGTAAAGACCCCGTCGCTTGCGGAGGAGTGCGCATGCAGCTCCCAAACCTCAGCCAAGGGGCTCCTCCGGCAGCTGTCCGTTCGGTTGTCCGTTCAGCTGTCCGTTCATGAAGGCTTCAAATTCGGTGCGGTTCAGGGTTTCCTTTTCAATCAGCAGTGCGGAAAGACTGTCAAGGCGTTCCCTGTTGCGCTCCAGCAGCTCCGTGGCCCGGCGCATGGCCTCATTCATCTTCTCCTGGACCTCCCGGTCAACGCGGGCGGCCAGTTCCTCCGAGTAGCTGCGTCCCTGCTGCCCGTACTCCATGGCCACAAAGACTTCGCTCTGCTGTCCGCCCAGGAAGATGGGCCCCATGTCGTCGCTCATGCCGTACTGGGTAACCATCCGCCGGCAGATCTCCGTGGCCTTCTGCAGGTCAGACCCGGCACCGGTGCTGACTTCGCCCCGCACCAGCTTCTCCGCGGCATAGCCGCCCAGGGCCATGGCCACAAAGTCCAGCAGCTGCGTCCGGGTGGTGAAGTCGCTCTCCCGGTCCGGCAGCATCAGGGTATGCCCGCCGCTGCCCCCGCGGGGCATGATGGTGACCAGGTGCACCTTGTCGCACCCGGGCAGCAGTTCGCCCACGATGGCATGTCCCGCCTCATGGCAGGCCACCAGCCTGCGGTCTTCCTCCGTCACCTGGTGGCTCTTCTTCTCCGGGCCGATCTGGATGCGCTCGATGGCATCGTTCATGTGCCGGCTGTGGATGCGGGTGCACCCTTCCCTGGCGCACAGGATGGCCGCCTCGTTCATGATGTTTTCCAGGTCCGCGCCGGAGGAATAGGGGGTCCTTTTGGCCACCACGCTCAGGTCCACATCGTCATCCAGCGGCTTCTCCCTGGCGTGCACCCGGAGGATGGCCTCCCGTCCCCGGACGTCCGGATAGCCCACAGTGATCTGCCGGTCAAAGCGCCCGGGCCGCAGCAGGGCCGGGTCCAGGATATCCTTGCGGTTGGTGGCCGCAAGGACGATGACGCCCTCATTGGCGGCAAAGCCGTCCATTTCCACAAGCAGCTGGTTGAGGGTCTGCTCCCGTTCGTCATGGCCGCCGCCCAGGCCCGCGCCCCTGCGCCGGCCCACGGCGTCGATCTCGTCGATAAACACGATGCAGGGCATGCGCCGCTTGGCCTGTTCAAACAGGTCGCGGACGCGGCTGGCGCCCACGCCCACAAACATCTCCACAAAATCGGAGCCGGAGATGCTCATGAAGGGGACCTTCGCCTCGCCGGCCACCGCGCGGGCCAGCAGCGTCTTTCCGGTGCCCGGAGGGCCCACCAGCAGCACGCCCTTGGGGATGCGCGCCCCCACTTCCGTAAAGCGCCGGGGGTCCCGCAGGAACTGCACCAGCTCCTGCATTTCCTCCTTCTCCTCTTCGGCGCCGGCCACATCCGCAAAGGTCACAGGATTGCCCTCCGGCTCAAAAAGCCGGGCGGGGCTGTGGCCAAAGTTCATCATGCGGCTGCCGCCCCCCTGCTGGCGCATCATGACGGCCCACAGCAGCACCATGCCGCCGGTCATGATCAGGTAGGGCAGGATCTGCAGGAGAATGGATGCCTGTCCCGGGGCCAGATAGTTGAGGACAAAGGGCAGATCCAGCTCCGTCACCTGCTCCAGGGGAACCTTGCGGCGCGCGGCCTCAAGCTGGCGGCAGGTGATGACAAAATCCTGGGAAACCGTCGCCCGGTAGTCATAGCTGCTGCTGGAGAGCTCCCGCAGGGGCAGGGTGCTGTTCCTGGCATGCGCATAGGCGGTGTTGCCCTGCAGGGACACCGCGTCCACCACGCCCTTGTCCAGATAGGAAAACAGGGTCCGGCTGTCCACCTCGGTTCCCCGCCGGGAGCCAAAGAGGGTGGCCGTCAGCCCCTGGGCCAGGATGAACACCCCCAGCACCAGCATCACGGGGAACAGGACTCCCCGGTTCATATTCTTCAAATTGGTTTTTCCTCCACGCTTTGTTTACTTGGAATAAATTTCCGGACGCAGAATGCCGATTTCTGGCAGGTTCCGGTACTTCTGGGCATAGTCCAGCCCGTATCCCACCACGAAGGCATCGGGGATTTCAAACCCCACGTACTTCACGTTCACCGGGACTTTGTGCGCGGTGGGCTTGTCCATGAGGCTGATGATGGAGACATCCGTGGCCCCTTTTTCCCTCAGGTATTCATCGAGGAACTGCATGGTCAGCCCGCTGTCCACAATATCCTCCACCACCAGGACCTGCTTTCCCTTCGGGCTGTATTCAAGGTCCTTGTTCACATGGATGATGCCGCTGGTGGTGGTGCTTTTGCCATAGCTGCTCAGCTGCATGAAATCCAGCACCACGGGCAGGTCGATTTCCCGGATCAGGTCGGTAAAGAAGACCACCGAGCCCTTGAGGATGCAGACGGCCAGGATCTCCCCCTTTCCCTCAAAGTCACGGGTGATCTGCTCCCCCAGCTCCCGGATGCGTTTTTGCAGCTGTTCCCGGGTCACCAGAATCTCCGGTTCAATATCCTTGTAAAGTTTTCTCACCGCTCTGTCTCCTTCCTCATGCTGCGGCCTCCCTGGGGCCGCCCCGTCAGCGCCGTCAGCCGGCCTCCCTGCGGATAGCCCAGCATGACGGTTTTCTCCTCATCTTCCGCGCGGCAGGGGGCACAGGCCCTGACGCCGCACAGCCACAGCACCTGCCCTCCGGCATCCTCCAGAACGGGAACTCCTTCCCGCAGGGGGGCCGGAAGACCGCAGGACTGCAGCAGCTTCCATCCATCCACTTCCCGCTCAGACCCGAAAGGGACACAGCGAAGGCCGGGAGCCGCCGGCCGGACCCTGGCCCCATGAAGGCATCTGGCGGGCACGCGCTGGCAGGTGATCCCGTCTCCGGTTCCGCCCTGCGGGAGCAGGTCCAGTTCTCCAAGCCCCGGAATCTGCTGTCCGGGGACCCACCTCACCGGTTCCGGCAAAGGTTCCTCCCTGAGGATCATGAGCGCGCCCGGGCTCAGCTGCGCGCGTCCCGGGCCTTCCAGGTTCCAGGCGCCGCATTCCCCCTGCCCGATGGCACGGGTCAGCGCCTCCACCACCTCCCGCCGCTGGGCGGGCAGGTGCGCGGCGGCCATCTCCCTGCACAAAAGGCGGGAGACAAGCGCCGGGTGCTGCGCCGTCAGCACGGCGCGGGGGAACGCCCGTCCCCGGGGGAGCTCCAGGCCCTGCGAAAGGCCCTCCATCCATGTGTCAAAACAGTCCTCATCCCGCTGGCAGGCCCTGGCAAAGCGGCACAGGGCCTCCTCCAGCCGGGGATTGACCCGGGACAGTTCCGGAAGCACGCGCTCCCGGACCCGGTTGCGCGCATACTGCACCTCCCGGTTCGTCGGGTCCTCCCGCCAGGGCTGCCCCCTGCGCAGGAGCATCTCCCGCAGTTCCTCCGGCGCGGTGTAAAGCAGCGGACGGATCAGTCTGCCGCTGCGAAAGCGCATGCCGCAGGCGCCGGCAAGATCGCATCCCCGGGCCAGATGCAGAAGCACCGTTTCCGCCTGGTCCCGGCGATGGTGCGCCAGCGCGATGACCTGTGCGCCGCAGCGCTGCCTGGCCTCTTCCAGAAAGGCATGCCGCATGATGCGCGCGGTCTCCTCCAGACCCTGCCGGCGCTGCCTGGCCACCTGGAGGACCTGGCCCTGACCCGTTTCCAGGGGGATCCGCCACTCCTTGCACAGCGCTTTCACAAACCGCGCATCCTCCAGGGACTCCTCGCCGCGGATTCCGTGCTCAAAATGGGCCGCCGAGAGGCGCAGCACCCCCTGGTCCCGGAGCTCCCGCAGCAGCAGCAGCAGCGCGACGGAATCCGCCCCGCCGCTCACCGCGCACAGGATATGGCTGCCTGGCCCCAGTCCGCAGGAATCAAAAAGCACCTGCTGCAGCATCCGGCTGTCCACACCGACACCTCCCCGATTCTCAGCATATTTTACCGCCCCTGTCAATGACTGACAAGAACCAAAACGCCTGCGCTCCGGGGAGAACCGGCCCCTTCTCCGCCGGATCCGGGGTGTCCCCGGGCAGGCCGTTTCCTCCTCTGTGAAAACGCTCCGGGGCGGCTGGGGCAGCGCCGGGCTTTCACAGGTGAAACCGTACGTATCCGGTTCCCCATCAGCCTTCAGCCCCTGCAGGGCCATGCGGCAATGAACGCCTTGCCCCACCCCCACCCCTGTGGTAAACTACCCGCATCGCTTTTCCTCTATCACCGTATGAACACCTGTGGAGGCAGCATGGCCGTTTCTGAGTCTACCCGCCGGAGTTCCCCCAAATCCTCCGGTCACCGTCATTCCTTCTTCAAGCCCCGTACCGGCTTTCCCAATTTTGTCATCTCCGTGCTGGTCCAGGCCATTCGCATCGCCATCGTCCTGATCCTGTGCGCGGGGCTGGCCCTGTGCGGCCTGGTGGCCGGCATCGCCAAGACCTATGTGGACACCGCGCCCGTGCTGGACCTGGCCGCGCTGGACGCCCAGGACCGCACCTCCTTCATCTACGATGCTGAAGGCAACCTGATCACCGACTACAAGGGCACCGAGGACCGGATCATGGTCTCCATCGCGGAGATCCCCGAAACCCTGCAGAATGCCTTCATCGCCTGCGAGGATGCCCGCTTTTTTGACCACAACGGCATCGACATCAAGCGCATCATCGGCGCGTTTTTGTCCAACTTCTCCGGCGGCTCCACCCAGGGCGGGTCCACCATCACCCAGCAGCTGATCAAGCAGACCCTGCTCTCCAGCGAACAGTCCTACAAGCGCAAGCTCCAGGAGGCCTACCTGGCCATGCAGCTGGAAACCCGCTACACCAAGGCGCAGATCCTGGAAAGCTATCTCAACACCATCTTTCTGGGCGGCAGCTATTACGGGATCAAGGTGGCCGCCAACGGCTATTTCGGCAAGGAGCTCAGCCAGCTGACCCTGCGGGAGTGCGCCATGCTGGCCGGCCTGACGCGAAGCCCCAACTATTACAATCCCCGCGCCAATTTCTACACCCGCCGCAGCGCCGACGGCTCCAGCGCATCCATCACCAACAACCGCACGGACTATGTGCTGCGGAAGATGTATGAAAACGGCATGATCTCCCTGCGGGAATACCAGACCGCCCTCAATCCGGACACCGCCCAGGTGCTCGAAAAGAGTCCCGCCTCCACGGACATCTACCGCTATCCCCATTATGTGGAATATGCCATTCAGGATGTCATCGACACCTTCCTGGCCATCAACGGCCTGCCGGACACCTCGGAGAACCGCTACCGCATGGAGCAGGAGCTGCGCACCGGCGGATACCGGGTGTACCTGTGCATCGACACCCAGATGCAGTCCCTTCTTGAGGAAACCCTGGCGTCATGGACCAGCTATCCCCGCCTGCGGGACCCTTCCGATGCCATCTACCAACAGAAGAACGCCGACGGCTCCTACACGGAGATCGAGCAGCCCCAGGCCGCAGCCGCCATTTTCGACTACCGCACCGGCGAGCTCAAGGCCATCGTGGGCGGGCGGACCACCCCCACCGCCCGCAAAACCCTGAACCGGGCCACGGACATGATCATGCCGGTAGGCTCCTCCATCAAACCCATCGCCGTCTACGGCCCCGCCCTGGATCTGGGCGCCTCCCCTGCCTCCGTCGCCTACAACATGCCCGTGCCCATCGACGGCTGGAACGACAACAACGGAAAACCCAGCTGGCCCAAGAACTACGGGGGCGGCGGCTATACCGGCCCCCAGTCCTTCCGCAACGCCATCAAGAAGTCCGTCAACACCTCCGCCGCCGATGTGCTGCAGACCTACGTGGGCGTGGGAAGGTCGGTGGACTATCTCCACCTGCTGGGGATCCCCGACCGCAACATCAATGCGGATCCCTACGGCCTGGCCCTGGG
>CACYCQ010000052.1:0-3260 GCA_902772995.1 uncultured Eubacteriales bacterium | reverse complement strand
GTTCCGTCAGCAGAATATAGCCTCTCGGGCTGCCCTCCTTGGGGATGGAGACGGAGCCGGGATTGAGCACCCTGTTCCCCGTTCCAAAGCTGTCCCAGGCCGGCACATGGGTGTGTCCGTATACCAGAAAATCTCCGGGACAAAGCGGCGGCGGGTTCTGGAGATGGAAGCGGTGTCCGTGGGTCAGGACCAGTACCCTGGAGCCCAGCAGCACCTGCGCTGACTCCACGATGGGGAATTCCAGCACCATCTGGTCCACTTCCGTATCGCAGTTGCCCCTCACCGCCAGCACGCGTTCCCGGATCCCGTTCAGCATGGGGATCACCGCTTTGGGCGCATACCCCTCCGGCAGATCATTTCGGGGGCCGTGATACAGCAGGTCCCCCAGCAGCAGGACACGCTCCGGCATTTCCGCCTCAATTCTCCCCAGCAGCGCCTGCATGCAGGGCGCACTTCCATGAATGTCCGATGCAATCAACAGTTTCATTCTGCTCCTCACACTTCCAGCGATTTTTCCCCGGTTCTCCCGGACAAATGCGCTTTCCCCTGCTTCCGGCATCCCTGCCGCTCTTCAGGAGCGCTCCCCCAAAGACGGCCCATCCCGGGAACTGACGCCTGAATCCCTTCTCCCCGCGGCGTGGATCCTCCGTGGTTTTCTGGCGTCAGCATAGCATTTTGTCTCCGGCAAAGTCAATTTTCCCTGCCGCTTTTTCCTGTATCCCCGGATTCCGGCAGCCTGACTTCCGGAAGAAAGGAATCCCGTATGGCTTTGACAACCCGGCACCTGGTTCTTCGAAGATGGCAGTCCTCGGACCTTCTCGTCCTGCAGACGGCTTCCGCGGATCCTCAGATTCCCCTCCCGCAGGATCTGCCTGGATATCTTGCCACCCTGCAGCAGGATTCCCTGGCCTTTGCCCTCTGCCTTCCCTGCGGCAGGGTCATCGGCAGCCTGCGGGTTCTTCAGGGGACCGCCGCTTCCCTTCCTCTCCGGTTCCGCGAAGGGGAAATCGCCTGCTGGATGCTGCCGCAGGAACGAAGCAGGGGACTGATGACGGAGGCCCTTGAGGCCGTGTGCCGTCTCTGCCTGACCCGCCTGCCCTTTGAGCGCCTCTATTACTGTTGGTTTTCCTCCAATACCGCTTCCGGCCGGGTGGCAAAGAAGGCCGGATTCAAGCTTCTCCGGACGGAGGATTACCTCCTTCCCCTGTCCCATGAAGTCCGTCCACGGAACATCGAGGTCCGGGAGCGCTGCGGCGGGACAGACACATAGCAGCAAGCCGGACGGCATCAGAAATATGCATCTGATGCCGTCCGGCTCTTTTTTGAAAAAGCGTCTGCTCCGCCATGCCGTCCGCCATCGCAGAACATCAGGCAGGGCAAACCAACGTGGCTCCCTTTCACGTTTTCAGGGATCAAACCACTCCCGGACGTCCCGGGCCAGCTGCCGGCACCCCTGCTCCACTTCCGCAAGACTGGTGATCTGCCCTCTGCCCCCGGCCATATTCCTGGCCAGATCGTCATTCACCCCGGACAGATAATGAATCAGGTCATAGTACCGGTCGTAATCCTGGGTGCCCGGGTCCATCTGGAAGTCAAAAAGACGGACATTGCCGCAGTCCAGCAGCATCCTGACCACTTCCATTTTCACGCCCAGGTCCTCCTCCAGCCGTCCCTGTGAGGCTTCATTGACCCAGTACAGCCTGGAGTAGGGCGGGAAAAAGAGGTCAAACCGGGTCTCGGGATGCGCCCGGATGAAGGGCAGCAGGTTGTGCTCCACGCATCCCCGGGTCAGCTCAGGGTCATACTCCTGCTGCTGAGGCCAGGGCCCCAGCTGAAGCCGGCCGATCAGGCCCTGGGCACCCGGAAGCCAGGGCGGATCCCAGCTGTACATCCTCTCGGCCAGTTCCTCCTGCGGGGTCTCCCCCCACTGCCCCAGCGCCTCCGGGATCTCCGTAAACCACACATCCCGGTTGAACCAGTACGGTGCATCATCCAGAACGGTCAGGCTGTACAGGTAATCGGGGGTCCTCATCTTCTGGTTGGTGTAATACACATTGAAGGCGAACAGGTCGATCCCGTAGACCACCCGGCGCAGGGAATGCGTTTCAAAGGCCAGCTTCAGCATCCGGGCATGGTCCGCGGACATTCCGCCGTTCATGCACAGCTTGACAAAGCGTCCGCCCAGTTCCTCCGCATATACCGAAGGCCTGCAGTTTTCCGTGACCGATGAGCCGATGATCACGCTGTCATACGCATACTGTCTGGCAATGCCGGCATTGGAATAGCTCTGGGTCTCACTGCGGTAGGGAGGCGTATACCCCCATGCCCTGTGATAAATCTCAAACGGATCCACCAGGGCCACCACCAGCACGCAGCCCAGCAGCACGCCGATCAGCAGAATCACCAGTCTTCTGCACCACGCTGATGCCGTCACCTGTCCTTGTTCCTCCATTCAAAACAGCGGGCAGTCCCTGCCCGCTGTCCGTCTCTTACAGAATGTACCGCTTCATGTCCGGCCTCTGGGCCTTGACCAGGTGTTCCCGGACATAATCGCCGTTGATCACCACTTCCACGTCATCCGGAATCTCGCCTGCGGCATTGAAGGAGATATCCTCCAGCACCTGTTCAAAGAGCGTATGCAGGCGCCTGGCACCGATGTCCTCGCTGTTCAGGTTGTCCCGCTCCGCTTCCTCCGCCAGCACGTCCATGGCGGACTCCTCAAAGCGCAGATGCACATGTTCCACGCCGAGCAGCGCTTCATACTGCCGGGTCAGGGCATTGTCCGTCTTGGTGAGAATCGCCTTGAAGTCCTCCCGGGTCAGCGGTTTCAGGGTGACATGTACCGGGAAGCGTCCCTGCAGCTCCGGAATCAGGTCCGAAACCTTGGCCACATGGAAGGCGCCGGCGGCGATGAAGAGAATGTAGTCCGTATGGACCACGCCGTACTTGGTGTTCACGGTGCTGCCCTCCACGATGGGCAGGATGTCCCGCTGGACGCCTTCCCGGCTCACGTCAGGGCCATTGGTGGAGCGGCCGGCCACCTTGTCAATTTCATCGATGAACACAATGCCGTCCTGTTCCGCGCGGCGCACCGCCTCCTCGCGGATGGCATCCATGTCGATGAGCTTGTCCTCTTCCTCCGACAGAAGGAGCTTTCGGGCCTCGCTGATCTTCATCCGCCGCATCTTGGTGCGCTTGGGCAGCATATCCCCCATGATGGTCCCGATGGTCACGGAGGCCCCGTTCACCTCGATGGGCTG
>CACYCQ010000051.1:0-2751 GCA_902772995.1 uncultured Eubacteriales bacterium | reverse complement strand
GTGAAGGATACGCCGGTGAAGACGACGGAGGTCACCCGGAGCGTCATGGCGGCCACCTTTGAAGGCGCTGACTGGGCCATCCGGGATCCGCACGTCCTGCTGGGCACCGTGGTGACCGGTGACAATTACTGGAAGGGAGCCCATGGCCATGAAAACGCGCTGCTGATGACAAGCACCTACCGGTGCCCGGATCCCTTTGCCATGACGGAAATGGAGGATGTGGCCGTGGCGCGGGCGGTGAAGAGGATGGGCATGCTGGAGCGGCTGATCCTCCTTCGGGTCAGCGTGAACATGGATGTTTTCCTGAAGAATGTCACCCCCGAAACCCTCTGGGGGGAGCACAAACCCCTGCAGATCGCGTCAGAGGACAGCACTGAATCCGCGGATATCTTTGTTACCGCCATGGAGAACATTTTTGAGGTGGGCAGGAGGATCATCGATCCCATCCTGGAAGGCGGCTTCTGAAAGCCGGCCCACCCGGGAATGCCGGAAAGCGGACCGCTGTTTGAAGCACGGATGCCCGAAATCCCTGAGCATGCGGGGATTTCGGGCTTTTTCCGCTTCCGGGGGATCAGCCCCGCCGAAATCCCGGAAGGAGGTGCCCGGGCGGCCGGGCCGCGCCGGAGCTGCGGGCTTCCTCCGGATGCCCGGGTCAAGGAAGGATGTTGAAGTCAGGCCCGCTCCCGGCTATAATGTTTCGGGGATGCGCGCTGACATCGGAAGGAGAAGCTTTGCATCCTCTTCCCGGCAGGCCGGGAAAAATGAACGGAACCTTTCCGGGCATCCGCCGGCGGGAAAAGCCTGCCGGCACGCGGGACTGCAGGGAGGAAGGCATCCGTCGGCGCGGGAACCGCTGCACCCCGGAGGGGGCGGCCCCGCATTCCTGCATGCCGCAGCCCGGACTTTTGCGAATATGACTGAACCAGTGCGTGAGGAGGTGATACCGGCTTGACTGTAGCGATGGTTTTTATGGGCGCTGCACTGATGGCGTGGAACATCAGCCGGTATATCCGATTCGCCCGGGATGTGAGGGTCAGGGATGACTGGAAGCGGGAGAGCAGAATCCTTCAGCTCCCGATCCTGCTCCTGATCCTCTTCCTGTGCGGCTATCTGGCCGTGGGACTGTTTGGGAAGCCGGACATGGTCGTGGCCTCCATCCTCTTTGGGGGCAGCATATTTGTCTATGTCATGCTGCTGCTGGTCCGGCGCATTACGGACAAGATCAAGGAGCATGAGCACATCCGGGCGGAAATGGAGGCAGCCAAGAGATCCAGCGAGGCCAAGAGCCGGTTTTTGTCCAACATGTCCCATGACCTGCGCACCCCGCTCAACGCCATTACCGGATATACGCTCCTGGCGGGCCGGGACGGCATCACCGTGGAGGAAACAAGGGAATATCTGAAGAAAATTGAAAACGCCGGACGGCAGCTGCTGGATACGATCAATGACGTGCTTGAAATGAGCCGGATCGAAAACGGCGGGGTGGACCTGGAACAGGAGCAGGTGTGCCTGGAGAACCTCCTGTGCGACGTTGTGGACCTGGTCACCCCCCAGATGGACAGCAAGCGCCTTCAGTTCATCCGGGAATGGGAGACGGGGGAGACCTGGGTGCTGTGCGACAGGAGCCAGCTCAGCCGCGCCCTGATGAATATGCTCAGCAATGCCGGCAAGTTTACGCCGGAGGGGGGCAGCGTGACCCTGGCCATGAGGCAGGTGGAGAAAACTGAGGAGAAGGTCTCCTGCGAATTCATGGTGCGGGATACGGGAATCGGGATGAGCCCGGAATTTGCCAAGCGCCTGTTTACCCCCTTTGAGCGGGAGAGGACCAGCACGGTCAGCAAGATCCAGGGGACGGGGCTGGGCATGGCCATCACCAAGAATTTTGTGGACAGGATGGGCGGGACCATCGAGGTGGATACGCGGCAGGGAGAAGGAACGACCCTGACTATGCGCCTGAGCTTCCAGCCTGTGCCGCCCAAAGAGCTTCCTGAAACCCTGGCGGACAAAGAGGAGAAGACGGACTTTTCCGGAATCCGCCTTCTGCTGGTGGAGGACAACTTCATCAACCAGGAGATTGCAACCATGCTCCTGACCCATGAAGGCTTTCAGATCGACTGCGCCCAGGACGGAAAGGCGGCTGTGGAGGCGGTGGTCCGGGCGGAGCCGGGAACCTATGACGCGATCCTCATGGACATCCAGATGCCGGTGATGAACGGATATGACGCAACCCGGGCCATCCGCGCCCTTGAAGATCCGGCCAGGTCGCGCATCCCGATCATTGCCATGACCGCGGATGCGTTCAAGGAGGACCAGAAGGCGGCCCTGGATGCCGGAATGCAGGCGCATATCGCCAAGCCCCTGGACCTGAAGATCATGCTGGAGACCCTCAAACAGGTTCTGGGAAGGTAGAACCGCCGGAGGACAGTGCCCGGCGGGATCCCCCGGGAGGCCGGTTTCCTGTGCGGGGAGACGCATTCCCGCTCCTGAGCGGGCCGTCCGACCAGTGCGTGAGGACGGCCTGCTAATGAACCCTCATTCCCTGGCTACCGCGCAGCCGCGGATTGCCTGTTCTTGATATGATTCTGGTTAAAGCCTGTATTCACAGGCTTTTTTTGTATCTTTTTTTGATAAGATGTATTTATATGCTGTCATGAGACTATAAGAAATGAACCGCAGGAGGGAATACATACAGGGCATCCTTTCATCCGTCCGTACCGGATCATCCCGAAGCAGGGGTGAACTGCTGAAAGG
>CACYCQ010000050.1:0-22302 GCA_902772995.1 uncultured Eubacteriales bacterium | reverse complement strand
GCTGCACGCCGGCGCTCCTCCCTTTCCTCCTGCCTGCGGGCATCCTCCTCTTCCATGGCTTTCAGACTGCGGACAAAGGAGCTGTCCTCCAGTCCCTCCATGGTTTCGCTGTCCAGGCAGTGCACCAGAAGAACACCTTCCTTTTCCTCGCAGGTGATGGTTCCCGGCGTCAGGGTAATGGAGTCTGCCAGGGCCACCCTGTGCCCCCTGCCTTCAAGGCCTGAATCAAAGGTCACCAGCTGCGGCCGGGGTTCAAATCCCCGCGTCAGGATCATGCGCATCACCTTCAGATTGGCCAGAACTATCTCCCGGACCAGCAGGGCCCCATAAGCGGCAGCCCTTCCAATGGACCTGAACAGCCCCAGTTCCTTTTTCGGACTCCAACCCAGAAATCTGCAGGAAAACAGAAAGAGGACTGCGGCAAACAGCAGTCCAAAGATCAGAATTTCCAGGGTCAGTTTTCCGCAGAAAATGACAAATAGAAGCACATACAGCGCAAACATGTCCGCCTCCGTTTTATCCTGGTGTTTATTTTTCGCTTTCTTTCCTGATATCCGCCTGATAGGCGTCGCGGATGGCCCCGAAGGTCTTTTCATCCCTGAGTCCCACGCTGCGCCCGTCAATGGTTCCGATCCGGCAGGTCAGCGCGCTGGAACTTGAGAAGAAAATCTCATCCGCAGCCATCATTTCCTCGAGCGTAAAGGGCTTTTCAAGAGTCGGAATTCCAAGCCGCCGGCAGATCTCCAGAATGTGGGCGCGGGTGATTCCCGGCAGAATCAGATCGTCGCAGGGAGCCGTCTGGAACACGCCGTCCCTGATGATGTGCACATTGGAATGCGCGCACTCCGTTACCCGGTCCCCCCGGTGGAAGATGGCCTCATCGCAGCCGGCCTCTTCCGCCTGCTGGCTGGCCAGCACGGCAGGCAGCAGATTGATGGTCTTGATATTGCAGAAGTAGTACCGCTTGTCCGGGACGGTGATGCACTTGTACACCGCAAACGGATCACGCAGGGTCGAAGGCTTGACAAATGCCCAGACCCTGGGCTTTGTCTGTGCTCCGCTGAAGGAATGCTGCCGCAGTCCTTCTCCCCGGGTCACCTGCCAGTACAGCATGTTGATGTCCTCATCCGCCTGACTGACCAGGTTCATGAGCACATCCTTCATCTCCTCCTTGCTCATGGGAATCTCGATGCCGATCAGTCCGGCACTGCGGTAGATGCGGTTGATGTGGTCATCAAAGTGCATGGGAATTCCGTGGATGGTGCAAGTGGCATCGTAGACTCCGTCTCCGAAATAGCATGCGCGGTCATTCATGGGGATTCTGATTTCCTCAAGGGGTCCCATTTGTCCGTCATAGTATCCTACACACTTCATCTGGTCTGATCTTCCTTTCCTAATATCAACTCAGCGCAGGCCAGCTTCCCGCATCGCCTCGTCCAGTGCCGCCTGCCGGATGCGCTCAAACAGCTGGGGATCCCTGCCCCCCACAGCCTTTCCGTCAATGCAGGTCACCCTGCAGCAAAGTGCACTCGCACTTGTGAAAAACACCTCGTCTGCGTCCATCATTTCCTTCACCGTGAAGGCCTCCTCCACCACGGGGATGCCCATCTCACGGCACTGGCTGATTCTGTGCGCGCGGGTGATCCCCGGGAGAATGAGGTTGTCACAGGGAGCTGTTCTGAACACGCCGTCCTTGAGGATATGCACATTGGAATGGGCGCATTCCGTCACCCTGTCCCCCCTGTGCAGGATGGTTTCCGCACACCCCGCTTCCTCTGCACGCTGGGTATAGATCACCGCCGGCAGCAGGTTGATGGTTTTGATGTTGCAGTGGAAATACCGGGTATCTTCCATCGTGATACAGCTGTATTCCCGGTCCGTGGGATCCAGCACATCCGGGGTAACAAAGACCCACAGACTGGGCTTTCCCTCCACAAAGCGGTACGCATGTCCTCTCATGCCCACGCCCCTTGTTGCCTGAACATACGCCATGGCATCCGGACTGTCAATCTCCCTGCAGAAGCGGAGCACCATTTCCCGAAGCTCCTCAAAGGGCATGGGCACCTCGATGTCAATCGCCCGTGCGGACCGGTAAAACCTGTGGAGGTGATCCTCCAGCGCAAGCGGAATGTGATTGATGGTGAACATGGCATCGTAAACCCCGTCTCCGAACCAGCTCGAGCGCTCGTTCATGGGGATCATCATGTCCTCCACATTCCCGATTTTTCCGTTATAGTAAGCAATGTTTTTCATGGCATACCTCCGTATGAAACCATCATACTCCCGGCATATATCTTTGTCAAACAGACAAAAAAAAACCACCCTTTTCAGAGTGGTTCGTCACCATGAGGTGATCAAGTGGAGGCGCCATCCAGATTCGGACTGGAGAATCGAGCTTTTGCAGAGCTCTGCCTTACCACTTGGCTATGGCGCCGAAATTGGAGCGGTAGACGAGATTCGGACTCGCGACATCCACCTTGGCAAGGTGGCACTCTACCAGCTGAGCTACTACCGCATATAATGGTGCCCAGGGGCGGAATCGAACCACCGACACGGAGATTTTCAGTCTCCTGCTCTACCGACTGAGCTACCTGGGCTTATGGCGACGCGGAAGGGGCTCGAACCCTCGACCTCCAGCGTGACAGGCTGGCATTCTAACCAACTGAACTACCGCGCCATATGATGGTGGGAACAACAGGGCTCGAACCTGTGACCCTCTGCTTGTAAGGCAGATGCTCTCCCAGCTGAGCTATGCTCCCCTTCGCCTTCTCGGCATCGTCTTTCGTGACGACGGTGTGTATTCTAACCCAGTTTCTCCCACTTGTCAACCATCTTCCGAAGATTCTTTTTTCTTCTTCCCGTCCCCATTTTCCCTTGTTTTCCTGAATTATCCGCTTCGCCCGCGCCCCTGCCCGCAAAAAAACTTTTTTGAAAACAAAAACGGCGGTGCAGCCGCACCGCCGGATGATTTTATAAATCCTCAAGTTCGATCAGGCCGCATCCGCCGTCTTTCCGGCGATATACCGTTGCCGCCTTTCCGGTCTCCACATTGTTGAACATATAGAACGAATGGCCCAGCAGGTTCATTGCCAGAATGGCATCCTCCACGCTCATGGGCTTCGCCGCGTACCTCTTGATGCGGATAACCTTCTCCTCTTCCTCGAAATTCTCCTCCTCAGGGACGGGTTCTTCCGGAGCAACAGGCTTCTTCCTCAGGTCTCTGCCAAGTCTTGTGCGCAGCTTTCTCATCTGACGCTCGATGACATCGATGCCTTTGTCCAGTGCCGGCAGGGAAATCTCCCTCTCCTCGTTCTCGGTACGGAGGGTGTGTCCCAGGTACGGCATGGTCATTTCAACTTTATACGTATTTTTTTGTTCCGTGACGCGAATGGTGACCACCGTTTCATCCTCAGCTTCATCACGGAAATAGGCATCCAGACGCTGATGCAGCCGTTTGTCCATCTTCTCAAGTACCGCAGTTGGTACATGAGCATCTTTGGTAATTACACGTGCGATCATAATTCAGGCCTCCTTGCAATCGGATGTGCACACAGGGAGCAACCCCTTCTGCATGTGAACTATACCACTTTCTGCACGTCTTGCGGGTCCAAATCGGATCATTTCAGCAAAAGAATATCAATCGTTCGCCCTTCGCAGAAGCTTCTCATACACCGGCATCATTTCCGGCTCCGAGCACATTTCTCCCAGTTTTGCCACCGGGATCCATCCCACGGCACTGTTCTCCTCCGGCCGGGTCTCCAGTTCTCCTGTTTCCTCCGCCTCAAACAGAAAGGACACGTTCAGATGAAGATGACTTGGAACCACCGCCCCCCGGCGAACATGGGTCCATACCGGAAGGATTTCAAGGCCGGCTATGCCCTCTCCGATTCTTCTGAGGTGATGAATTCCGGTTTCCTCCTCCGCTTCCCTTCTGGCGACGGCCTCAAAGTCACCTTCTCCGTCGCAGTGTCCTCCGGTCCAGGCCCAGCTGTCGTAGATCCTGTGGTAGGCCATCAGGGTTTTCTGCCGGTCCGGCGTTACGATGATCGAGGAGGCGGTCATGTGAAACAGGGCGCACCCGCGTGTGAGAAGCAGATCTCCCCAGACGTCAATCAGACGGATGATTTCCTTTTTTTCCGTCATTTCCAGCGGATCGGCACTGTCATAGTTCAGGATCGGCCGGGCCCATTTGGGGCGAATGTTCGTGTTTTTCACGTGTGCATCCTCTCTTGTCCATTTTTCTCAAGGCCCCGCCGTCACCTCACGCTTTTTCCAGTCTGGCGCGATAGCCTGCAAGGAATCCCACCAGAACGATGGCCACGGCCACTTTCACCGTCATCATCGCGGCAATGATGAGATACAGAAGGGGCAGATCCGCCACCTTCTTGCTGGGAGAAGTAACAATCACCCTCAGTGAGAGCAGTTTCACCAGTGCGTTCCGGAGGTTTTCAATGATTTCATTATACTGCATTCCAGTCCCTCCTACACTGCCTTTTGCACACGCACCTGCATCCCCAGGGCAACAACGATCACCGCTGTGAGGATTGCCAGTTTGATGCTCGCCACGCCTGCCGCCACAGCCACCCAGAGGGGAATATGGGCAAATGTCCTGCCCGTCCCCTCAATCTGCAGTTCGCTGCAGAAAATCGTTTTCAGCATATCCTTCAACTGGTTTGCAGCCATGCTTTTTCATTCCCTTCTTGTAATAGTCATCCTGCCACTCATGGACTCAAAGGTGATGGGAAATTCACAGGTTCCATAGCGGTTTGGACCGAATTCATTGACGATCTTGGTTCCCAGCCCCTTTGCCTCCACGGTGAATCCCCTGACATCCGAAGGGAGTCGGACACAGGCTGACCCTGACAGCGTGCTGATCCGGATCTCCCTGGCCGGCGCCTTGAGGCACACCAGTTCCGCATCACCCGACACACAGTCAATGCTGCACTCCTCCAACCTTCCCTCCACATGGACCTTGCCGCTCACCGTATTGATCTTCACGGTGTCCGCCTGGGAAATGACCCATGGATCTCCGGAGATGGTGCCCACGCTGATCTTCTCAGCACTGGCTTCAACCCGGGCATGGCCTGAAACGGTATTGGCATTCAGTTCCCTAACCAGGGTATCCGGTCTCAGATGGATGTCCACCCTTCCCGAGGTCGAATTGATCTTCAGGGTTTCTGCATCGATATCCCGTACAAAGATATCACCGGAAGTGGTGCTTGCCTTGACATTTGCCCTGAACCGGAGGGGAAGAAGCACCTTCATTCTTCCCCCATCCTTCGAAAAAACAGAGAAGAAGGTTTTAAACACATCCGGATTCTTCCGGCTGATGCGGAGCACCCCGTTCTCCGTCCGGATATCCGGGAAGGCATCGTTTTCCGGGTTGTCGTTTTCCCAGATGACTTCAATCTCTTTTCCTCCGCTGAGCATGAGGTCGATGTCATCCGCATCCAGGTCAATCTCCACCGCCTGAATGCCTTCCGTGGCGAACTGCTTCGTCAGGCTGTCTTCCGCAAGCTTCTCTGCCTCATCCACCAGGTCATCGATATCCTCCGGGGACATTTCCTCCTCCGGCTCCTCCAGGTCCTGATCGTCCTCGTCCAGTTCTTCCGTCATTTCACGGGCTATTCTTGCCGCTTCTTCCCAGGCCTCCTCGCCGTCCCGCGTTTCCTTCGTCTCGTCGCTGCCTTGCGTCTCCTTCCGGACCTTTTCACCGCACTCAGCCTCTTCCCGGAGCTGCTGTGCCTGCTGCTCCAGCTCATAGGCGGCTCTGCGGAGCTTCCTGGCGCCTTCCTGATCCCCTGCGCTCTCTTTTTCTTCCGCCTTCTCCCGGATTCCGGCAGCGCGTACGAGCATCTCCTCAGGGGTCTCCTTCTTCTGCTTTTCTCCCTGCTGAGTCATCCATGAAAACGCTTCTCCAGCGGCGCGGCCCATATCCATGACACCCTTGACCGCCGCCTTGCCAATCCCGCTGAACACACCGCCTGTCGCCTTGTCCGCCTGGCGTGCAAAGCGTTCCATATGAGGCATGATCTGGGAACCAAATTCTCCAATGGCGCCAAAGGCCATTTCGATTCCCTTGCCAAAGGGGTCCTTCTCATCGGTTTTTTCTTCGTTTTCAGGATGTTGCAGCAGTTCGCTCACATCCCCCAGAGAGGCCGCCACATCCGTAAAGGCCTCCTCCTCCGTCATTCCTCCTGCGAGATTGTCCTCATAACGCGCCTGGGCATTGGCCATCAGCTCGTCCCGGAGCGCAAGGTTTTCTGCGGTCATTTTCATCTCTTTAAAGAGTTCATCAATCAGGCTGCGAATTCTTTTATTCATCATTTTACACCCCCAGCATACTGCATATCATTTTGCTGTAACGTTTCCAGTCCTTCTGGTTCTCCTCAAGGAGCTGCTTTCCTTCCTCCGTGAGATGATAGTATCTCCTTCGGGCGCCGCTGTTTCCGTCACCCCAGTAGGATTCGATCATCCCCGAGCTTTCCAGTTTTCGGAACGTGGTATACAAAGTTGCTTCCTTCATTTCTATCATTCCATCGGTCAGATCATGGATGTTCTTGCCGATGCTGTAACCGTAACTGTCCCCTTCCTTCAGCTGTGCAAGAATGATCGTGTCCATGTATCCTCGCAAGACTTCTGACGAGTTCAGCATTCCATCACCTCCATTACGAGGCACATTATATCCCGCTATACCTCGCGTGTCAATGTATATTTTTCAGAGAAATACATCAAGCATTCAAATCTCTCCGGCCTGAGGTCAAAGCACAGGTTGCATCCCAAAGAAAAAACCCTGTCTCTTCACGACAGGGTAACCGACTGTGGTTTTTCAGTTTTCCTCCTCTGATCCCGGCATTTCAGGCGCCTCTGCATCCTCCTCCACCTCCACCGGAACCCCCCGGTGCTCAACAGAGGTGGAAAAAACAATCTGGGTTCTTGTTTTTCCAAAGCGCTGAAGCTGATTGATAAAGCCGTCCAGTTCCTGGGTGGTGTGGAAACACACCTTGAGCAGCATGGCATAGTCTCCGGTCACGCAGTCGCATTCCATGACATTGGGAACGCTTTTGACATATGGATAGAAAACCGGCTTCTGAGACGGATCCACATCGCAGCTGATATATGCCTTGATCTGGTAACCCAGCGCAGAGGGCGGGATCTGTGCCTGATATCCGGTGATGATTTTTTCTTTTTCCAGTTTCTCGATCCGGCTGCTTACCGCGGGAGGTGTCAGAAACACCCTGTCTCCGACAGCACGCAGCGGCAGACGCGCGTTTTCCTGAAGCGCCGCCAGAATCTTCATATCAATCTTATCCATTTCCGTCCTGTACCTCCGTTTTTTTGCACGGGGAAATATAGCACAGCCACTATTTTTCTGTCAAAGACATCCCTTTGCGCACCCCGGTACAAAATTCCCTGTCAGGACCTCGTTTTTTGGGGAACACGATCGTGTGCATTTTTACGCATCTTCGGAATAATGGTTTTTTTCTCCAAGCCCTTGACATTTCCATCTTTTGAGTCTATAATCCCGACTGTTCCTGAGGTTCGCGCCCATAGCTCAGCTGGATAGAGTGTTTGACTACGAATCAAAAGGCCACAGGTTCGAATCCTGTTGGGCGCACCATAAACCCCTGTCGTGCTTAGCGCCGATGGGGGTTGTTTTTTGCCTTCCATTCCTGGCTCAAAAAGAATGCATCCGCTTCTCTTTTGCAAAGCAGTGTGTTTCCCCTGAACGCCAGGTCTTTCATTTCCTCTGGATTTTCAGAGACAGTCTTTCTTCCCTTATCACCAAATCAGGCCTGCCGGGTATCCCGGCAGGCCTTTTTGTCGTTTACTTCTTTTCCACGAGACTCTGCTCCCCGTTGGGCTTCCGGAAAATCTCCCTGTTTTCCTCATCCAACAGGAGATAGCTGTCCCGGTTGACCTGAAGCCGGTACAGTTTGCCCTGGTATCTGAGCGGCATCTCATAATAACCCCAGGCCTCCGGCAGGATAGGCTGCATCAGCATTCCTTCCCTGGTGGCGCGAACTCCGGCAAATCCCATCAGCATGGCCAGATACGCTCCGCCCAAACTCGCCGTATGAAGTCCGTCTTTTGTATTTCCATGATGGTCATACAGGTCCAGCGTCGCCGTGGCCTCAAATCCATCCAAGGCACGCTTCATATTTCCCAGTCTTGCTGCCAGTGTTGCAAAAACACAGACCGACAGTGAGGAATCGTGCGTCGTAACCTCATCATAGTATTCAAAGCTCCTGGCAACCGTTTCCCTGTCCGCTGTCTCCGGGAAGAGCAGATGTGCCAGTACCGTATCCGCCTGCTTGCAGACCTGGTGGCGATACAGGAACAGCGGATGGTAATGCAGAAGAAGCGGGAAATCCGTTCGGGGAAGGGACTTCCAGTCCAGTCTCTTTTTCTGGAGGAAGGAATCATCCTGCGGGCTGATGTTCAGTTTTTCATCATAAGGCAGGTACATCCGCTCTCCCGCAGTCCTGAACGCTGAAATCTCTTCCTTTTCAAAACCCGCAGCGGCGAGGGACTTCATCCTGTTGCTCCCAAGCAGCATCTCCAGCACATCCGCGGCGCCGCAGAGATTGTACTGGGCCACCGCATTTGTATAGAAATTGTTGTTTACCAGGCATGTGTACTCATCAGGGCCCGTCACACAGTCGATGCAAAATCCCCTGTCCGTCATATGCCCCAGTTCCAACCAGAGCCGTGCGGTTTCCAGAAGGATCTCCGCACCGTATTTTTCCATGAATTCCACATCTCCGGTCACATGCCAGTACTGCAGTACCGCATAGGAAATGTCTCCGTTGATATGGTACTGTGCAGTGCCGGCAGGGAAGAACGCAGAGCATTCATCGCCGTTGATGGTCCGCCATGGATACAGCGCTCCTCTTGTAAAGCCCAGTGAACGGGCATTTGCACGGGCCCGCTCCAGCAGCGAGTGACGCCATTTCAGCATCTCCCTCGCTTTTTCCGGCTGCGTCCACAGGAAGAAGGGGAACACATACACTTCGCTGTCCCAGAAGGTATGGCCCTCGTAGCCTTCTCCGCTCAGTCCCTTTGCCGCCACATTGGACAGCCCGTCGTGACCGGTAGACTGGATCAGCTCGAACAGGTCATAGTCCAGCGCCTTCATGAGCTCCTCTGAAGCATCCAGTTTGACAAAAGCCCTGTCCATCAGATCTTCCATGTAGGCCGTCTGCCGTCTGAAAAGTTCAGCTGCTCCGATCTTCATGGCCGCCGACAGTTTGGCTTCTCCCGCAGAGGCCACGTCCTGTTCCCGCTTGCTGTCCACATAGACCACATATTTGTCCAGAGTCAGGCTCTGTCCCGCGGAGAGTTCCTTTTCAAGAACCGCCTCCAGCTGGTTTCCCTCCGCCATCCAGCGAACCTTCTGATCATGGGCCACAAAACATCCCACCTGGATTTTGCTGCGCAGGGTCTGGCACAGCGCATAGCCCACCTGCCCCTTGATTCCCGCGCTCAGGACCTCCAGGCACCTGAGGGGTTCTGCCGCCACACGAGGATCACTGTCATCCGCAAAATTGGTGACATCTGGGTTCAGCGTACTGCACAGGGTCACCTTTCCCTCCCATCCCAGGGAGGTGAGTCTGGTTCTGAGCAGGAAAAGATTGGGCTGATCAAAGCTGGCGATTCTCTCAAATTCCACGCGAACGCCCTTTTCCCCGTTCCACAGGGCGCTCCTCAGGGTCCTGCCCGCATGGATATCCAGCTCCTGACGGCGCTGTGTCACATTCTCACCAAACATGGAATAGGTTTCGTCCCCCAGGGAAATCCGCACCGTCTGCGCATCCGGCAGATTGCAGATGGTCTGTTTGATCTCCGGGAATCCCGCCAGCTTCTCCCCGTAGGTGATGTCCAGAAGCTCATATACGCCGTTGATATATGTGCCCCGGATGGTCATTTTCGGAGCCTTGCCTTCTTCCGGGCTGTTGCGCACGCCAATATACCCATTGGCGTTGTGATACAGCGTCTCAATCTTTGCAATGGATTCCGCACTCCAGGTATCAGAAATCAGCATGTATCTTTTTCCTCCGTTTTTAAAAAGGCCCGATGCGATGCATCGGGCCCGGAATGGGTTTTACTTGATAGCGCCGTCGACCATGCCCTGAATAATATATTTCTGTGCGAAAATATAGAGGATGATGACCGGCAGCATTGCCAACAGAGTAGAGACCATGATCAGGTTCCACTGCTTCACGAAGGAACCAATGAAGCCCTGAACCGCCAAAGGAATAGTCCGAATGGGGCTGTTGCTGCCCAGCAGCAGGAGCGGGAGGAGGTAGTCGTTCCAGATCCACAGACCATTGAGGACCAGGACGGTGACGAACACGGGCTGAAGCAGCGGGAACACGATTCTGAAGAACGTGCCGGCGCGGGTGCAGCCGTCGATGTCCGCCGCTTCTTCCAGCTCGAGGGGCACACTCTTGATGAATCCATGGAAAATAAAGATCGTCATGGATTCACCAAAGCCAAGATAGGCAAACACGATGCCCTGATAAGAACGCAGCATGGGGATATGGAGGAAGTTGCCCAGATCACGGAACCACGTGATCAGGGGGAACATCACGACCTGGAACGGGATAACCATGGCGGCCACAAACATCATGAAGAGGAAGTTGGACCATTTGGTCTTGTTGCGCACCAGCACCCATGCGGTCATGGCGGAGAAAATGGAAATAATCGCCAGAGAGAGCACCGTGATGATGACGGAGTCCCGGAGGGCCTGAATGAAGTTGAACGTGGGATTCTCCCACACGGTTTTGACGTTGACAAAGAAGTTGCCCGGATCGTTGGGTATTCCAACCGCCTGATTGATAATCTCACCATTGGTTCTCATGGAATTGAGAACCACGATGATGAAGGGCATCAGGAAGAGAATGGAAAGCAGGATGCCGACGATTTCCAGGACGATTTTTCTTCCGGGGTGAATCGCATTTTTCCCTTTCACAGCATCTGTCTGCATTACATCTCCACCTCCTTGCTCTTGTTATAGCTGACCTGGATCAGAGAGATGACCATCAGCACGACAAAGAAGATCACGGCCTTGGCCTGGCCTTCTGCCATCTTCGAATACTTGAATGCCGTATTGTAGATGTTCAGTGCGAGGAATTCAGACATGTTGACCAGGGACTTCATGAACATACCTGCGGGGCCGCCATTGGTCAACGCAAGGTTCACGTCGTACATCTTGAAGGAATTGGTCAGGGTCAGGAAGAGGGAAATGGTGAACGCATTCGCCATCAGAGGCATCAGGATCTTGTGCACAACCGTGGGATAGGTGGCACCATCCACCTCTGCCGCTTCCAGAACCGACTTGGAGATACCCTGAATCGACGCCACGTAGATCATCATGATATAGCCGGCATACTGCCAGGTATTCACGGTCACCAGAGCCCCGATAACGGTATCCTTGTTGGTAATCAGGGAGGAACTGATAAAGCCCCATCCAAGGGATTTGCCCAGGTCCGGCAGGATGTTGTTGAACACAAACTGCCAGATGGAACCGAGAACGATACCGCCAATCAGGTTGGGAATGAAGTAGGCGGCACGATAGAAATTCTTGCCTTTCACCTGGCTGGTCACCAGCAGGGACAGCAGGAAGGAAACCACGTTCACTGCAATGACGTTGAAGATCGTAAACTTCACGGTCACCAGGAAGGAATGCAGGAATGCAGGCTCCTTGAATATGTTGCCATAATTGGCCAGGCCGATCACGTTGGCATTGGAGCTGACACCATTCCAGTCCGTGAACGAATAATAAATACCGTAGATAAACGGAATGATGATGACCATCAAGAATGCCAGTACCGTGGGTACCAGGAACAGGAACTCGGTCAGTTTCCTGCGCTGTTTGCTGGACAGTCCGCTCTTGTCATTCATTCTGCTACGTCACACCCCTTCTTATTAAAACTGCGCCGGAGGGGAAGCTCCCCTTCCGGCGCAGCTTCTTCTACTCTGCGTGGGTACTGAGTCTCGGATTATTTCTGAGCGGCTCTTTCAGCGATCGCCTGCTTCACCATCTCTTCGAAGGTGTCCACATCGATGGCATCGGTGGCCAGGAGCTCATAGTATCCGCCGAGGGTGCCCATTCCGAAGCCGTCCCACAGCTTGTACTGCTGCCAGCTGTAGGTCTTGCCGGCGGCGTTCCACTGCATGACGCTCTTGGAGAGAGGCGTTGCCGGCTCGAGGGTCACGTTGGTGAATGCAGGCACCATGGCTGCCTTGTTGACCATGTAGTCATGGCCTTCCTCGGAAGTGGCCATGAAGTTGAGGAACGCGATGGCCTCGTCAGCCTTGCCGGTGGTGCCGTTGACAACATACCAGGAAGGAGGATTGACCAGGATGCCATCGGTGTCTTCCTTCAGGAAGGCATGAGGCGCGAAAGCCATGGGGAAGGAAACGTTGTTGTCCTTCTCAAACGCGGCGATGTTGGGATCCATCCAGTTGCCCTGATGATAGAAAGCGGTCTTTCCATTCATGAAAGCGGCCAGCTGCATATCCTGGGTACCATTGACAAAGATGTCCTTGTCGCAGTACTTGAGCAGGAGAGCCACATACTGGCAATACTCGTGGAAGCGGTCGTCGATCACTTTGCCTTCGAGCACGGCATCGATCACGGAGGTGTCGTTGCGGGCAAGGCCAACGGTGAGGTAGACATTGAAGTTGTGCAGACCGGTTACCCAGGTCATGCCGGCTGCGGTGCCGCCAGCCATGGAAACCACGGCATCCAGGCCCAGCTCGCCCTTCATGGAATCGAGCTTCTCAAAAGCCGCCTTATAGGCGTCGACGTTCACGAGGGTTGCGGGATCGATGCCGGCCTTGTCAAGGATGTCCTTGTTGTAGGCCAGGCCGTATCCTTCGACTGCCACCGGGAAGCCAACGATCTTTCCCTCGGGATTGAGGTAGGCCTGCTCGGTGTACTTGGTCCACTCTGCGCCATCCATGGGAGCGATCTTCTCGGCATACAGATCATATCCGGAAGGTCCTTCGATGACGAAGATGTCGGGTTCGGAGCCAGAAGCAAATTCAGCCTTCAGAACGGTGTTGTAGTCGCTGGAGCCGCCACCGGTGATGACCTTGACCTTCACACCGGTCTTCTGCTCATACAGTTTTGCAAATTCCTGCAGAGCCGCATCGATTTCGACCTTGTTCTGAACGATGGTGATGTCAGCCAGAGCGGAGACAGCAGCCACGACCATCACAAGCGCCAGGGCGATCGCGAGAATCTTTTTCATAGGAATCTCCTCCGTATTCTCTTACCCTGCGTTCACAGGGCGTTGTCACATATACTATATTCCCATTAACGCTAAATGTCAACCAAATCGTACTCTGTTTTTTTTGCAGTTTGTACAGAACGAGTTCATTTGCCATCCGATTTGCAACAATTCACATCAACATTCAGTGATGATTTGTCGTATTTTCCAGAAGGCGCACACGATGTAGTCCAAAGTACTCCGCGAGGCTCATGTTGGTCCAGTGTTCCGGATTCTCCGAAACGGTGGGTTTTCCTGTCATGCAGCGGATCGTCCACTCAGGGACCGCCACATCGGATCCTTTCGGCGCAGCTTCCAGAATCCGGTATTCCCTTTGGACCTGCTCCACATATGCGCCCTGACGCCCGGTCAACTGATCCGAAGCCAGCTGGACATAGCCCTTCTGCTGCCCCTGCACCAGGCACAAAAGCAGGAGCGCTGCCGCAGCGGCAATGGACGTCCTTCGGGCCGGCTGCCGGTTCAGCATCCTGCGGGTCTCCCGCGGAAGAAACCCCGCCATCACACAGACCGCCACCGGCATGCTCAGCAGCACGAAATCGGAATACATGTTGATGACCCTTCCGGATCCCGCATATCCGCTTGAATACATATGAGGGAAAATCATGGCGCACAGCACCAGATACTCCGTTGCCGCCACCGCAGCCAGATGCAGCCAGCTCCCCTTCTGCTCCGGCACTTTTCCCGCCACATGCGGCAGCATCAGGCAGAGAAATGCCGCCAGCGGCGTTTTAAACAGAAAGCGCAGCAGATACTGCCCCCCTGCCCCAAGTGTGGACGCTGTCTGCAGCGCCAGCCACCCCGGCCCGCTTTCATGGGCTCCGTCCGTTTCCATTCTCACCTGATTGCCCGGGGCAAGGACCGACAGCAGCAGTCCTGCAGCAAGCAGGGCCAGATACACCATGGCAAGAGTCCTTCGTCTTCCCTGCAGGAATGCCTCAAGTGCCTGCATTGCCAGAATACAGAAGGTCATCATGGCGGTCATGTAGTTGTCCATGCCCAGCAGGAAAAACAGTGCGGCCACGCAGATTCTCCCGGGAATTCCCGGCCTGGCCCCGTCCAGAATCTGGCGGTCCGACACGGTCAGGGTCATGAGTGCCACCGCCTCGGCACCGGTATAGAACCATGCACCGTTAAACCAGTATATTCCTTCCACAATGTCAGGAAGAAAGATCAGGGATGAGAGGGCCATGACAAGGTAGGTCGTCAGGAAAAACGTTCTGTCTGTCTTCAGCCGTTCCACCATTGCCCGCCTGAGAAACATGTACCAGCCCAGCAGTTTCGCCGCCAGCAGCACCACCGCATGGATTCCATAGAGCTTGAGGGAAAACACCGCCGGATTGATGGACATCAGAAAGACCCCGGTCGCAGTCCCCTGCCAGTCCCGCCACGTGCGCAGCGTATAGCTCAGCGCATCCCGAAGCACATGCAGGATGCTTCCTGTCTTCAGAAATGTGGCATGCGTGTAGGTGGCAAAAGTGAAATCATCCGTAGCCGGATGCGCCCCCGCCGCACCGATAAAAAAAGGGAGAAGCAGCACGGCAAATGCTGCTGCTCCCAACATGCCAACCGCTATGCGGTGCTTTTTCATGGTCTCCCGTCCTTTGTGTCGATCTCATCAAAGCCATAGTTGGCCACGTTTTCACCCACTCTGCGCTCATCTGCATTCCGGAGCAGCTGCTTGCGCAGTCCCAGGCTCTTGCGCAGATCGGTGATCTTGGCCGGACCATTCACGCAGCCGCCTTCACATGCCATGCCTTCCACCAGAGTCTCCGGCAGCTTTCCGGCACGCAGCATGGTCAGGGCCTTCTTGCACTCCGCCGCGCCATTGCAGCGCAGGCACGTCACCGGCAGATCAAATCCGTCCTCGACCAGGACCTGCTGGACAGATGCGGCAACGCCGCCCGAGACGGCAAAATTCTTTCCATAGATGGAACCCTGCTGGATATCCGCGGCCGCAATGGATTCCGGATCGATACCCCTGGCATCAAACATGGCGCTGACTTCCTCAAAGGTCAGCACGTAGTCCACGCCTTCCACACCGTTTTCCCTGTACCTGCGGGCCTCGCTCTTCTTGGCCATGCAGGGGCCGATAAACACCACCGAAGCACCCGGATGCTGCTTCTTGATCCAGCGTGCCGTGGCCACCATGGGCGAGAAGGTGTGGGACACCTTGCTCATGAGGGTGGGGAAATGTTTCTGAACCATGTTGAAAAACGCGGGGCAGCAGCTGGTGGTCATGTGTCCGCCCTCCCGGGCCACCTCCTTGACCTCCTGAGCCTCATAGTATGCTGTGGCATCCGCGCCCATGGCCACCTCCATCACGTCGGTAAAGCCAAGCTTCCCGATGGCAGTGATCAGTTCGCCCACGTTCATGCCACCGAACTGGCCTTCGGCCGAAGGTGCAAAGCAGGCATAAATCTCCCGTCCTTCACGGATCTCCCTGATGACATCGGTGATCATGGAAGTGTCCGAAATCGCGCTGAAGGGGCAGGCCGCCGTGCAGGCGCCGCAGGAAATGCACTTGTGATAATCGATATTGGCCCGCTTGTTGACCTTGTCCACGGAAATGGCATCCACCGGACAGGAACGCACACAGGGACGGCGGGCGTCAGATATGGCGTTATAGGGGCAGGCCTGAGCGCACATGCCGCACTCACGGCACTTGTCCGGATCGATGACCGCCCCCTGATGAGTCATGGTAATCGCCCCGAAATGACAGGCCTCCAGACAGCGCTGCGCCATACAGTGCTGGCAGTTGCTGGTCACCATATAGCGCTGCAGGGGACAGCCCTCGCAGGCGCTGTTCATGATGGCGATGATCTCATGGGTCATCTTCTGGGTCTTCTCGTCGTAGTGGTTGGGGCGGCCCATTGCCATGATCAGACGGTTGCGCAAAATCTCCCGCTCCCGGTACACGCAGCAGCGGTACGTCGGCTGACTCCCATGGGGAATCACCTCCAGAGGGATGGCGTCCACCCGGTCCTCCAGGGTTCCTTCGTAGCTGTACTTTGCAGCCAGTGTCAGCACCTTGTGTTTCCAGTTAATGTGTCGGATATCATTTTCCATGCCGTCATCCTCCCTTTCTATTCAGATCAGTTTCCGTTCAGAAACCGCCCTTCATCATACGTTAAAGCGGAATAGCGTCACGTCCCCGTCCTGCATGACATAATCCTTGCCCTCGCTGCGGATGAGGCCCTTCTCCCTGCAGGCATTCATGCTGCCTTCCCGGGCAAGAGCCTCATAGGGAACGATCTCCGCACGAATGAATCCCCTTTCAAAATCGGAATGAATCTTGCCCGCCGCCTGGGGTGCCCGGGTTCCCTTTCGAATGGTCCACGCCCGGCACTCATCCGCGCCTGCGGTCAGGAAGGAGATCAGCCCAAGAAGATCATAGCACTCGGTGATCAGCCGGTCCAGGCCGCTCATTCCCAGGCCCAGCTCCTCGATGAACATCTCCCTCTCCTCGTCCTCCATCTGGGCGATGTCTTCCTCCACCTTGGCGGAAATCACCAGGACCTTGGCATTTTCATTTTCCGCAATTCGGGCCACTTCCTGCACCTGGGGCAGTTCGGACATGTCCTTTCCCAGATCATCCTCCTTGATGTTGCAGGCATAAATGACCGGCTTGGTGGTCAGGAGGAACCACTCCCTGACGATTTCCTGCTCCCGGTCGTTGAGCTCACAGGTTCTTACCGGCTGCAGTTCGTCCAGATGCGCAATCAGCTTTTCTCCCAGTTCCGCCTCTTCCCTGGCCCGCTTGTCGCCGCTCTTGACCAGCTTGGCGGCTTTTTCCGCACGCTTGCCCACCGTCTCCCGGTCAGCAGCAATCAGTTCCACGTTGATGGTCTCAATATCCGACTTGGGATCCTTGCTGTCCGCATGCCGGATGATATCCGCATCCTCATAGCAGCGCACCACATGAACGATGGCCTCGCATTCCCGGATATGAGAAAGGAACTTGTTGCCCAGACCCTCTCCATGGCTGGCGCCCTTCACCAGGCCTGCAATATCCACAAACTCGATGACCGCCGGAGTCTTTTTTTTGGGATTGTACATTTCCGCCAGGTGGTCCAACCGGCTGTCCGGCACAGCCACCACGCCGGTATTGGGTTCTATGGTGCAGAACGGATAATTGGCCGCTTCCGCGCCCGCTCTGGTAATGGCATTGAACAGGGTGGACTTCCCCACATTGGGAAGCCCGACGATTCCTAATTTCATAATGCGTGTTTCTCCTTTGAGTTTTCTTTGATTCTACAGTTTCTGCGAGTCCCGTCTTTCTGACCGGGTGCCGCGGGGATCAATATCGCATGAGGGTTTATGCCCCTTTGTACGCATATCTGCCGCGAGATTAGTCTCTCTGTGTGTTTCATCTTCATTCATATGATGATCTTCAGGGATTCGAGATGAAGCCCCCCGTTCTCTCCCGCAGGTTCAGGCATGCTGCAAAGCGTCCTTCCGGCCCGGTAAACTGCTGCTGCCATCAGCCTTCTTCTGCGAGGCCGGAAATGATTCTCCTGCAATGAACAGGATCCGCTTCCGTCAAAGGGATGTTTCCGGTCACGCCCTTCATCCTGCATTCATACCGCACCGGAGCATTTCTCAGTATCAGGTCCTGCTGTCCGCTTTCCTGTCCCTGACCCCTCACTAGACCTGGCATCAGATCGCGCATCTGCCGCCTGGTCCAAATCACGGTGCTGACCAATCCCGGCCGCATCAGCCATCCGCTGTCTGACTGTCTGAAGCTTCCTTGAGGGTTCGTTCTTTTCCTGTCAGGCCCATCAGCATATCCTGCACAGAATGTGCCGCCGGGCTGCTGATCACATCCATCTCCAGTCTCTTCGGCTTTGAGAACTGACCCCATTTAAAGCTCCTTTCCAAAGGGCCCTCATCATCACCTTGTATCATATACTAACCGGGGGCCCGGTTGCAATGTTGTTTCATTTATAATAGTTAAAAAGCACCTGTTTTACGCCCTTTTTCAGACTGCAATGCTCCTGCATGATCTGTGATCCATTTTCCAGATTCTTTGCACCTGACCGGTTCCTTTTTCCCGCATGCAAAACTGTTTCTCATGTCTCGCGGCGCCGCCCCGGATAAACCCCGCCCTGCCAGTCCCAGGACGCCATCCGGCGCAAAATCCGGAAAAACCTCTCTGTATGCGCATCCAAAGCCCTGATGCCCCGCCTGCATCGCTTAGGCTCTTCGGAGGATCGAAAGATACCCCTGTTCCCTGAAGTATTCCTCAATGTACAGGTTTCCTTTTCATATTCCCAACCAAAGGAAGGCCTCGGTCCGCTCTTTTTTTGATGGCCATTATTCAAACGCATACGCTTGCGCAGTGTGAATGCCCCTGTCATCGGATTCCTTCCTGCACAGGCCGCATGCAGTCAATCGCCCTCCGTTCCCATCCTCTCAAAACAGAGGGAGGGAACGGAGGGCGCAGAATTCGCGCTGTGTCAGGAAGATGCCAGGCTAATGAACCTGCCGCAACGGCCCGGGTAACGTTTCCGGGGAGGGCATCCCGGCCCTGTACCTCCTCTCCCGGGAAGCGGGTCATTCCGCGACGGGACTGCCATCCTGCTCCGCATTGATCTCGTGCATGTATTTATAGAGGGTATAGCGCGAAATGTTCAGCCACTGCGCCACCACCACCACCGACTTCTGATAGGTGAACGCCCTGCGCTTGTAGAGCATGCGGATCACCCGCATCCTGTCCTCCTTGTGCATCTCCTTCGGGTCCTTGCCCACGGCGCTGATGCATTCCCTCAGGACCTCCTCCAGCTGGCTTTTGGCATCCCTCATCAGGGTCTGCTGCAGCTCGCCGCTGGTGGCCGTCAGTTCATCCAGGGCCCTCTTGGCCCTCACCAGGTCAGTGATGTCAATGTTGATGCCCAGGGCATAATGATAGTCTTCACCCACGGCATTGAAGGTGGTGCTTTTGAGGAATCTGCCATCCCGGGAGATCACCAGCTGGTTCGTGTAGTCCTTGTTGGAGTAGATGCTGGGATCGTAATCCCCGATATCGCCAAAGATGTCCACCGTGGACCCCACGTCCCGGTTGGTCACGCTGCCGTTGAAGATAGCCACAATGGGATGGTCCGGCCGGGTCATGTCATGCACGATGGTTTCACAGTTCGGACCGAACATGTCGGCAATTCCCCTTGCTTCTCCCTTGAGAAATTCCAGCATTGCGTCTTTCTTCATTCTTTCCTCCTCATGGCAGACATGAACTCCCTGCAGAATGTGTGCGCTTTCCCGCTGCAAGCAGGCATACCGCCGCAGGAATCATCAGGGAGGCACCCCCCAGGGGAACCGCGGTCTGCAGATATGCGCTGAAGCTGGAGAGGATCACCAGCAGCGCCGCAGGCAGCGTCCTGCGGTCCCGGGCAGTCAGAGCCAGACACAGGGCTTCGCCAAGATAAAAATACCTTTCGTGCATCCTTGGCAGGAAGTATACCACACAAAGGACTGTCACACATGCATAAAACAGAGTATTGTCCCGGTCCGCCTCCTCCGAGGCAAACCGGCACTGCCAGAGGATCGCGGAACCCATGGCCAGCAGGATGCCCAGAGTACCGTAGGCGTAACTGTCCAGCCCCTGGCTGTTCAGCAGCGCAAAGAACCCGGGGGATCCGTAGTTGAGCCCCGTGTAAATCCCGGTCTGGGTGGTATAAATCGACAGGATACCGCCTATGCTTTTCCCGCCCGCAAGCGCCGGAACCGCACAGACAAGCAGCGTAAGCACGAAAACCCCGATCCCCCGCAGGTCCAGTTTCCGGTGGAACCACAGCGCCGGGATCACCGGGAAGAGGAAGACCGCCTGAAGCTTGAAGGACAGGGACAGAGCAAACAGCGCCGAGGCGGCAAGCGGACGATCCTGCATGCAAGCGGAAAGAGCCAGCAGCGCGCAGGCGCAGAACAGACTGTCACACTGGGCAAACATGCTGCCATTGAGTACAAAGGTAGGAACAAGCAGCGCAGCGCCAAAGGCCATTTCCGCCCTCCCGGGCTGCGAGAGGCGCACCACGCCCCAGGCCAGCAGCACATCCCCCACAAAGCTCACCGTCTTGACGGCATACAGAGGGGAGACCGGCAGGCGGCTGATCAGGAAGAGGATGTACTGGTAAAGCACCTGGTACTCCCCCACATTCCTGCGCATGGCCCCGGAAAAGGTGTTTTCCCTGAAGATCCGGATCCAGTCCGACAGGTAGAACTCAAAATCGCCATTGGCCCGGTCCAGAAAGAGCAGCCGGGCAAACATGCCGCACAGCACCAGCGTCAGCCCCAGGCACACGTGGAAAAGGGATTCCTGCCTGCGCTCCATTTCCCTGAGGACAAACAGGCATCCCAGCGCCATGGGCAGCGCCAGCATCAGCAGCGTCAGCAGCCGTACGCCGCCCTCCCCCGCCTGCGCGAGGTGCTTGCGGGAGGCCAGCAGGACAAACAGCAGGACAACGGCGCCGCCAAGGCATTTGGGCAGGATTCCACGTGCAGGTTTGCCCAGGAACTTCCTCAGCCACTCATCCGCTGATTTCATGACGAGCCCCTTCCTTCAGCGCATCCACCAGCCGTACGGCCGTAAAGGTGGCCGCCCCGATGGCCAGCAGACTCAGCACGCTCAGGGGGAGCACCTCCAGGTTGAAGATCGCTGCCAGATAGCAGCACAAAGAGACCACCTCCAGGGCCAGGGCCGTCAGGACGCCTTCGCGGGTGTCCACCAGCGTCAGGGAGAGCATCCCTGCCATGAACAGGCTCCTTGCCGTCTGCTGGGGCAGTACCAGGGGCAGCCCGCAGCACAGCAGCATGGCGGACAGCAGCCAGACCCGCTCCCCTTCCACGCGGGAGGTGATCAGCAGCGCCGCCACAATCAGTGCGCAGGCAAAGGCAAAGTACATGCCCATGCCGCTGAATTCCCGATAGGAGGCGATGTTCATGAGGCCGAAAACGCCTGCCGCATGGTCCGTCAGACCCGCGCCTTCATAAGTAAAGTCCTGGATCTGGACGGCATAGCGTCCAAACACCGCTTCCCATCCCTGCCCGT
The DNA here is from genome assembly GCA_902772995.1 of uncultured Eubacteriales bacterium. Classification (GTDB taxonomy): domain Bacteria; phylum Bacillota; class Clostridia; order Christensenellales; family Aristaeellaceae; genus Ventricola. The sequence continues at coordinate 960 of CACYCQ010000050.1, read as the reverse complement.
CCAGCAGGAAGGGGATCTGGGGGATCACATATCCCGCCAGGCCGCACAGGGGGTGCCACAGGGCGATGCGCTTCTTCATGTACAGCGGAATCATGAGCGGTGCCAGCATCAGGGCCTGCAGCCGGAAAGCGCCGGCCATACCCACCAGCAGGCATCCCCAGAATTTTCCCTCCAGCATACCCACAAGCCCCCACAGGGCCAGCGCGCAGAACAGGGCGTCAAACTCCATCCAGCATCCGCCGTTGAGGAGAGCTGTGGGCATCAGGGTGCACAGCAGCATGCCGCAGATGGATGCCACCTTTCCCGCGCCGCCCCGCAGCGCAAGGCGCAGCACCGCCATGGCCACCGCGCACTGGCAGGCAAAGTCGATGAGCTTGAGAGCGTACATCTGCGAGAAATTCTCGATACGGGAAACCAGTGCCATGACCAGCAGGTAGCCGCCGGACCAGTTGCCCTCTTGCCAGGCCATGGCCGTCAGCAGATCATAGGGCCACATGCCTTCCAGCATCGGGGTGATGACCTTGCTCATGCGTCCCGGTGCTACATCCATCATGCCCACATGGGCCAGTCCCGCCGCGCCGCAGGCAAGCGCCAGCATCAGCAGCAGCACCGTCTTTTTGCAGGGCATCACCCTCCAGGCCGTCACGCACAGCAAAAGCACGCACGCGCCGCTGACCAGAGCGCACACCATGGCCCCGCCGGCCTGGTATTTCAGGCTGGCAGCCACCGCGACATACAGTCCCGCCAGCACCGCCAGCAAAACCGTTCTCCCGGTCATTCCCAGCTCGCTGAACATGGCCGTACGGAACACGTCCGGCAGTTCTTTTCTTGTTTTGTTATCCATCATGCTTTCACCTCCGCCAGCGCGGCGTTTTTGCTGCTGCGCAGGGTATCCACCAGGGAGAAGGCCGCCAGCACCACACCCGCACCCATGAACAGCGCCGACCATTTGAGCTCCAT
>CACYCQ010000049.1:0-2489 GCA_902772995.1 uncultured Eubacteriales bacterium | reverse complement strand
TCCCTGGTCACGGACAACGATTATATCCCCAAACGTTCGGACAAGCAGGGGCAGATCCGCATGAACAGCAACCAGCAGGCGTATCATCTGCATATTCTGAAGGTCCCCAAGGGGTATGGCTTCAACCAGAACTTTGAGATCGACACGGAGGCCAGCGGCGGCATGTACTATGTGACCATCAACCGCAAATCCTGATGGGGCACGGGCCGGTTTGGAGGAATGAGGATGAGGCTGTATGCCATCGGAGACCTGCATCTCCACTTCGGCTGCGAGAATCCGGTCAGGGCACAGCGCAATGACCCGCTCTGGAAGGACCATGAGAAGCGGTTTGAGCACCTGGCTGCGAAAATCCGTCCCGAGGATACGCTGGTGCTGGTGGGAGATCACAGCTGGGGAAAGAAGCTGGAGCAGTGCCGGGAGGACCTGGATTTCATCCGGCGGCTGCCGGGGACAAAGGTTCTGCTGCGGGGCAATCATGATATGTTCTGGGATGCGGGCCGGACGCCGGCGCTTAACCGCGCGTATGAGGGGCAGCTGTTTTTTCTCCAGAACAACCATGCCTCCTTTGGACCTGTGGCGCTGGTGGGCACCAAGGGATTTACCTTTGAAGGACCTTTTTTCCTGGACCGCAGGGGCCGGGTGATGGGCTGGGACAGGGAGGAGGAGCTCCGTGCAGAAAAGCTGGTGCAGCGGGAAGCTGCGCGGCTGAGGGAATCCTTTGAGAGTGCCCGCAGGGACGGTTTTTCCCGATTTATCCTCTTCCTGCACTATCCTCCCACGAGCATTCTTGAGGAAGATAGCGTCTTTACCCGAATGGCCATGGAATACGGGGCGGAACAGGTGATCTACGCGCACTCCCACGGAGAAAGCCGCTATGCAGACAGTATCCTGGGGATGTACCGGGGAATCCGGTACCGGCTGGTTTCAGGCGACTATCTCAGGTGGGACCCGGAGATGATCCTGGAGCTTCCGGATCCGGCTGTGCGATGAAGATGCGCAGAAGCAGGCGAACGGAGACCGCCCGGAATGGGGGAAACGGCCTTTCTATCATGGCAAAGCTCAGGCAGGTGTGGTAAGATAAGAATGGTCAGGAGTATAGGCGGTTGTCGGCATACATAAACCGGGGGTGACAGGGAGAGTTGCCCGTAGATCTGTGAGCTGAAGGAGTGTCAAGGCGATGTATACCATAGAACAGCTTTCCCGTTATCCGTTCTTTGCAGATAAGCTGAAGAAGACCGGAATTCAGCACATGCTGGACCCCCTGACGGGACTGGTTTCGCGAGCGTATATCCTGGACTTTGCCAGGGAACTGATTCAGGAGAATACGCCGTTTACCTTTGGCATTTTGGATCTGGACAATTTCAAGTTTATCAATGACACCTACGGGCATCCCGCCGGAGACGGGGTGCTGGCGGATGTGGCGGTCCATCTGTCCTCATATCTGGAAGGTTTCGGTGTGGCCGGCCGCTTTGGCGGCGATGAGTTCCTGTTTATCAATTTCAGGGACCTGAAGTATGAGGAGAAAAAATCCTTCCTGATCGACCTGTATCTGAATTCCGAAACCCTGCGGAAAAATGTGAAGCTGGAGGAATACAGCCCGTTCATCACCGGAACGGTGGGCTGTGCCACCTTTCCGGAGGATGCGGACAGCTTTGAAGAGCTGTTCTCCTTGATTGACAAGACGCTTTACCGCGGAAAGACCAAGGGTCGCAACTGTTACATCATTTATGTGGAGGCCAAGCACAAAAACATCGAGATACGGAAACTTGCAAGGAAGGGCATGTTTTCCATTATGCACAGCATGATTCGTCAGTTTGAGATGGTTCCCGGACTGAGAAACCGGCTGCAATCCGTGACCCCGCTTCTGATGGAGGAGCTGCAGATTTTTGACTTGTATTATGCAGGAAAAAACCGGATTCTCCGTTCAGTCAGAGACCAGACGCTAGCCGAGCCGGTACCGGACATCGCAGAGGCTTTTTCAAGCGATGTGCTGTATACCACAAATGACCTGGAGCAGATGAAGACCGTTTGCCCGGTGTCTTATCAGACACTGGTGAAAATGGAGACGGAAACCGTCATGATGACCGAGGTCCGCATTGATGCCAATGAAGCCTATGGCTACCTGATCTGTGCTCAGTCCCGGAGCAGGAGAATCTGGCAGCAGGATGAATGCGCCATCCTGTATTTCCTGAGCAAGATGGTGGCTGCCCATATCCGCATCAATGGGGATTCCCTGGATGAGTAGGGACAAAACCCCGTGGAAGATTCCCGGAGGCTGTGCAGAGATGTGCTTTCGGTACCTGATGTTTTTCACATCTTACAAAAGTTTTGACACCTAAGTGAATTTTGAGATATAATCTGTCCTGGACAGAATCCTCCGGGACTGCGGTGCCCCGAAGGGTGGCTGTTAATCAGAATAGAGGAGGTTGAGCCCAGAATGAAGAGATTTACGATGATGCTTGCAGCTCTGCTGCTTGTCTGCATGGCTG
>CACYCQ010000048.1:0-6589 GCA_902772995.1 uncultured Eubacteriales bacterium | reverse complement strand
GCACACATCCCCTGCGGTGCCCTGGCGCACGCTGAAAACGACGCAGAGCACGGAATGTGTGTATCCTGGACATCATTATATCCCACAAGGATTGTATCGTATAGGTTTTGGCGCCGGGGGTCAGGTGAATCACTGACCGGCGGCTCATCTGTCAGCGCCCCGGAGGCCGCTTCATCTCCGGAAAACAGAATCCCTTCATGGCCGTGTCCGCGCCGGTGGATAATAGATCCGTGACCGGGATACCTGAACCGGCCGCTCAGCTCCACGGGTTTTCCGGCACCGGCGGATATCCGGCCGGAGAAATCACCAGATGGAGGCGGGCGCCGTACGGTTCCCGGCAAGCAGGAATCAGACCGGGTTTCGGGTCCCGTTTTATATAAGGAAGATACCTCCGGAATACGGGCCGTATGCCATCGTCAGGTGTTTCCCGGAAGCATCAAAGGAGACCTTTTGCGCTTTTCGGCGGAAGAGCACATCCATCCGGCCTTGAGAACTTTTTCAGGGAATGGGGTCCTCCTCTTTTTGCCGCCTGCAGGCGGCCTTTGTAAAACAGTACTTTCCATCTGCCCTGAGAACCGCCGCATCATGAAGACTTCCATTCAGGAAGCGTCCCCCTGCTGCCAGTGGATTTCCGGCAGGGATTGGCGGGGGCAGCAGAAGCTGAATAAAGCGGCGCAATTGTCATCCCTTGACAGCGCCTGCCGTCATGCCCTCCACGATGAACTTCTGCGCAAACAGATAGATCAGAAGGAGCGGAACAATGGCAAAGCAGGAACCGGTAATCATCAGGTCATAGTTATTGCCGTATGGTGACCAGAGGGTATTGAGACCGATCGGAATGGTATATTTTTTCATGTCTGAAATGACCAGCATCGGCCAAAGCAGCGCATTCCACGCACCCATGCCGGTCAGAACCGCCATGGAAGCATAGGCCGGCTTCATGACCGGCATGATAATGCGGAAGAAAATCCCATACTCGGTACAGCCGTCCACACGGGCCGCGTCGAGCATTTCATAGGGAACATTTGTCAGGAACTGACGGAAAAAGAAGACCGCACTCATGCTGACCAGGAACGGAACCATGACACCCGCATAGCTGTTGCGCAGACCCATGGCATTCACCTGGGTATACATGGGCAGCATCAGGATCTCAAGAGGAACCATGCTTCCCCGCGCGGTTCCTCAGGCCGGCCAGATCACGGAAGACCTCTGCCCGTATGCGACGAAGCATCGGGGAAGGTCCGGAACATTATCGTTAATGTAAGCGCGAAAAAGACAGCTGCGACGGAGAAGCCCGCTGCAGAAAAGATCCTTCCGGCTGCCCGATGCAGGGCGGCAGGTGACGGTGCCGCGTTTCCCGGCAGTGAGGAAGGGATGCTTCCCATCCGGGTCCTCAGGCCGTTCCGATCACGGAAGACGCCTTTGCAGACCCTTAATTTTGTGTGTTTTTGACGATTCAGTTGGAAGCATCTGTAACATTATCGTTAATGTGAGCACGGTTTAATGTAGGATTATGACGGCTGTCAAGCCCTAATTTGACATATTTGACATTTTTTTTCATAATGGGGACACGCTGCGCAGGCTGGACGGACACATCCATGTCTGCCTTTCCGGAAATAGGTGGTTGATTGTTATGCAAACAAACATGAAAAAAAGAGTGACCCTTCAGGACATCGCCGAACGCACCGGTGTCTCTGTTAATACCGTTTCTCATGCTCTCCGCAATAAAAGCGACATTTCGGCGGAAACCTGCCGCAGAATCCAGGAAACCGCCCGGGAAATGGGCTATACCGGAAATCAGATTGCCCGTTCTCTTCGCTCAGGCCGTACACACATCATCGCAGTCATCCTCGGCGGACTTTCCAATCCGTTCTATGGAATTATGGCTGATGCCATTCAGGATGCCGCCCAGTACAAGGGCTACACGGTCATGATCATGTGCTCACGGGAAAACCCGGATCTTGAACTGCAGATGGCCGAGGAAGCCATTGCCCGTTGTTCGGACGGCGTGATTCTCTTCCCGAGCACCGGCTGCGAAAAAACGATCCAGCGTTTCAGGGAGGCCCGGATGCCTTTTGTTCTTGTCGCCCGTCTTCCAGGCGAAGGCATCGCCGACGGCGTTGTCTGGGACGAGACGGAAGGCGCCTATCTGGCCACCCGTCACCTGATCGAATCCGGCCGGCGCAAGCTCGTCTATGTATCCGACTATAATATCATCTACTCCACCGAGCACCGCATGGAAGGTTTCCGTAAAGCCTGCGACGAAGCCGGCATTCCGGAAAGCGACCGCTGTTTCCTGCAGTCCACAGGCACCTCCGGCTCCGGAGACAACGAACAGAAGTGGATGAAACCGCTTCTCAACAGCCTGACGGAACTCAGGCAGAAAGGCTTCAACGGTCTGTTTGTCTTCTGTGATGTGGAGGCCTGGCACATCATGCAGGCGCTGGATCAGTCGGATGAGCTTTCCCACAATGACTTCGGCATTGTGAGTATCGATAATCTGGAAAGCGCCCTCTCCTTCCCCGTTCAGCTGTGCAGCGTCGGGTATTCCTTTAAGGACATCGCCGCCAACAGCATCCGACTGCTGCGCAAACGGATTCATGGGGATACCGGTGCTCCGGAGAAAGTGGTTCTGCCCGTCCACCTGGTCTGCCGCGGCAGCTGCGGCAACCCCTGAACAGGGAACAGGCCCCTTTATCCACTTGGCTGAGGACGGTCTCATGCCGTGCCGCACCCGCTGCAACGCCGTACAGGTTGTGGACATATCCGTGTTTCCCATCCGGCGCTGTACCCTCACCCCGGCTGCCGTCTCCACTTGCGGAAAAGTCGGAGCAGTCGACAGGACAGATGCGGATCGTGGGGCATCAGCTTCTTGGCGCCAGCATAAACAGCCCCGTTCGGATGAACGGGGCTGCAGTAAACATCATCAGGCCAGGGGAGCATGTCTTTGCCGGAATTCATCTTTGAAGATGGCGTTTCTTTTTCCGACGGGGCGGAAGTATGCCATGCGCCGCCTGTATCTGAAGTCAGGTGAAATCAGGCCTTCTGCTGGCTTTCCACAGATGCGGGAAAAGCGCTGCCCGTGACGGCAGCGCTCCTCATCTGATTTGCAATTGTTTTATTTCATGCATTCCCGGACCCATGCGATGAAGTTGGCCGTTGAAGAACCGGTACGCTCCGCTTCGGTGTGGCCCTGGCCCCATACGGTTTCAAAGTCGACCTGAGTTCCTTCAGCATAGGCTTCCGCCGCCAGCGCCAGATTGATCTCCGTGCACAGGGCGGTATCTCCCTGATTGATGCCGGTACGGATTCGCCAGCAGGCAGCGGGCTCGGAAGTCCGGTATCCGGCATACGCGGGAGAAAGATAGTACATCGGATTATACATGTTCAGACGCACATCCACGGTATTGCCCAGCGCGTCCTGCTTCGCAAGATCCTCCGCAAAGGCCGCTTCATATTCGCTGCCCTGAACAAGCCCGGCCAGGATCGCGTCAAAGTGGGCCCCGCTGCCATCGCCGTAGCTGAAAAGGATGTTTTCTCCTTGGGTGGGATTCAGCTGGTCAAAGGCGGCGATTCCCTTTGAGGCGTTCTTGAGCGCCAGGGTGAAGGCCGCCACGCTGGTGATGGTCACGGTGTTGGTCTCTTCATCCCATGCGACCCATTCACCGTTTGCATTCAGGGCATCGATATAGGCCTGCTTCGTCTCATAGGTGCCGCTGAGAGACAGCGCGGAGGAGGTGCTGTCCGTGCGGGTGATGCCGTCCATTTCCTCATAGGCGGTTTCCTGCTGCGGTGCTTCACCGCCCGGGCCAGGCATCCCGCCAGTTGCAAAGTCAGGCCTTTCGCCGTTGCCGGGCCCCGGAAAGCCGCCCTCCGGGCCGGCGAAATTGCCGCCGCGCATGCCGCCCGTACCGCCCCGCCCGCCAAATCCGCGGGAGGAAGAAGCGGTGTACGGGAATTCCGTATCGCTCAGGAAATGCTCCAGGGAAGTCTCGATGACACCCTTCACATAATCATAGTAGCTCCCGCTCTGATAAATGCCATCCCTGCTTTCAGCCAGAACCAGCGCGGTGCCGTTTTCATCCGTCAGTCCCAGACCGTTGATGGTCTTTGCGAAAGCCAGGGCCATAGCGTCAGAGTAAGCCTGTTCTTCTCCGCTGAGACCGGAGCGGGTGTTGCCCATGTTCCATTCATAGGCTTCATCCGCGATATCCAGGTTGGTGATGGGGCACCAGCACATGCTGCCCTTCACCGCGTCGCTTTCCGTCATCACCGCGCCGATGGCCGCCAGATAGGGCGTGTACAGCTCGCTGTTGCCGCTGGCGCCGAGCAGCGCGCTCTGCGCGCCGCCGCCGCTCATGCCCAGGGAGAAGATGCTGTCCATATCGCCGGGCAGCAGATTTTTGTTGTAGCGGGCATACCGGATCGCCGCCTTGAAATCCGTCACACCTGCGGGCGCACCGGCGTCACGGCCCCGGGCTCCGGCGAAAAGCACGATCATGCCTTCGCTGGTGTAATCCGGGATGCTGCCGTACCCCATGGAGCTGGAATAGCCGGCGGGTGCAGCCATGGCGGAGTAGCCGGGCGTGTTCACCGGGATGATCAGCGGAGCCGATGCTGCCGTATACTGGCCGGCAGCGCCGGACGCATTGACGGTGCAGGTATAGGTCCCGTCGCCGTTGTCCGTGCCCGTAAAGTAGGCGCCGGGCACGAAAATGCCCATGGTTTCATAGCTGCTGTCAGCCGGGGCGGCGGCATAGGACAGGCCCACCTGCCAGTAGACATCGTCCGGGGCTTCATACCGCCATTTCGTCATGTCGATCCTTGCGGGCAGGCTCTCACCTTCCGCAAAGCAGGAAACACAGGAGAGCATCAGTACAAGTGCCATCATGCAGACAAGAAACTTCCTCATGGAATGACGCCTCCTTATTTCGCCTGCCGGAACAGCCAGTCACGGACGGCTTCCAGCTTATACGCGTAGTCAAATGAAGTCATATGCTCCCCGGCCGGGCCGCCGGACTGTCCGTTTGCCGTCGTGCTGCCTTGTGTAAAGGTCACAAAATTGGCATTGCATCCCTCGGCCAGCAGGCTTGCGACCGCCGCGTTCTGGGCGGCCGCGTCGTCCTGGGCGCTCCACCCGGCATGGCTGTACGCCGCGCCGTCGGCATCAAACGCAGCCAGCAGCTCTGCCTGTCCGGCAGACGCCTTGGGGTCCCCGGCCGCGACGATGTAGAAGAAAGGCTTCTGCTCCAGACCGCTCAGCTGGCTGACATCCCATTGGCTGCCGACAAACAGATAAGCCGCGAAGAAATCGGGATAAGCGATGCTCTCATAGAAAGAGGTCATGCCGCCCATGGACTGGCCGGTGGTATAGATGCGATTTGTGTCGATGGCATAGGTTTTTGTCAGGGATGTCAGCATTCGCATGGCCACGTCGATCTGCGCAGAATGGTTGTGACTGTCGTCGACGATGGTTTCGGTGAAAACGGGAACCACGATGAAGCAGGGATGTTTGGCCTGCTCCGCATCCGTCGCCCAGACAAGACCTCCCCAGCCCTGGGTGAGCACGGCGTCCGTGCCTTTGCCCACGACACTGGAATCCGGGATGAACTGGAGCAGAGGATAGGACTGACCGGCGTCATAGTTTTCCGGAATGTACAGCTGGTACTGCAGGCTGGTGCCCGTTTCGGCATCCTCATAGGTCATCAGCTGGAACTTTGGCGCGACCTCTGCGATCATGGCCTGCAGTTCGGCATCGCCGGACTTGTCCGCCATACCCCCGGGACCGCCGCGTCCGCCGCCAGGGCCCTCGCCAAAGGCCGCAGCAGAAGTGCAGAGCATTGAAAGTGCAAGAACCAACGATAGAATCTTTTTCATAATGGGGATCCTCCTCTTCAGCATTCTGATATCCGGTCTTACGCTTTCGCTGCACGATATCGCGATGCATTGTAGCACAGAAACCTAAAACCAACTTAAAAAAACGCGTATATTTTTCGTGCTGTGCCATCCGGAGCTTCCGGTCTCTCTGCTGCCTGCGGGTCAAGGCGGCGGTCTCAAGGGCAGGGGAGCGGATACCCCGCTCATCCGGGGCATGGAAGCCGCCTCCGGACAGATTGACAGAAGAAGGATGGCTGCAGGTCCTGCAGTTGCCCGAGGAGATGAAGGCCGAAGGGTTTTCCTTCGCTTCTCCGGTCAGGCCCCGGCAGCGTTCTGCATGTCGCTGCCCCCCGGAGCGTGCCGCATTGATGTCCGGCATCAGGTCCGCCAGGGCATTTGTGCCGATGGCTGTCAGGCGGGCGGGGCCTTGACGCCGGTGTCCCGGCCGGCTTCCTCATGCCTTTCGCAATGCCTGCGTCACGTTGTCGACGGTGCTTTGATACGGACCCTCAGCCTGGCGGGCATGCCCTGTACGGGTTCCCCTTTGTCATGATGCTGGCACACGGTGGTGAAAACGGATAAGAGGGCTGGGTGAAGAATCCAGAGTCTTCGATGGTCTCCTGCAATGATGGATTTCGCGCTGCAGGCTTTCTTCCGGAGATAATGGACGGGGGAGGCAGAATGATCAATAAAGCCGGAACACAGAAAATAG
>CACYCQ010000047.1:0-2987 GCA_902772995.1 uncultured Eubacteriales bacterium | reverse complement strand
TTTGGCAAACAGTTCGGAATAGTAGACGGACCAGTCGCTGGTGGCGGAGGTCAGGGCAGCAGTGGGGGCGGTGGGCAGCATGCTGACATTGTATCCCACGCTGTAGCAGACCGTGCCTTCATCCAGATGCTTCTGGACGGCGGCAGGGGCGCCGGTGGAGTCCGCATGCTGGCCGATGATGACGCAGCCGTTGGCAATCAGAGCGTCAGCGGCGGCGCTTTCCTTGTCAAGGTCGCCCCAGGAATTGGTGTACATGACCTCCATGGTCACGTTGGACACCACGGAGCGCAGTCCAAGGAAGAAGGCGGTGTAGCCGGAAACCACCTCGGCATAGGGGAAGGCGCCCACATAGCCGATTTTGACATTTCCGTCCGCGGTGAAGGAGTTGGGCTGCTTCTGGGCGGAAAGCTCGCCGGAGGAGAGCAGCTCCGCAAGCTTCATGCCGGCAACCATGCCGGACACATAGCGGGACTCGAAGACCCTGGTGAAGGCGTTCTTGAGGTTCGCAATGCCGCTGACGGCCGCCTGGTCGCCGGTCATGGCCACGAAGGTCACATCGGGATACTCCTCGGCGGCCAGGGCCATGTAGGTCTGGTGACCATAGGAGTTGGAGATGATCAGGTTGCAGCCCTGACCCACCAGGTCAACGGCGTTGGTGTAGGCGTCATCGTTTTCCGCGATCTTGTACTTCCAGATAATGCTGGAGTCGGGAATGCCGTTGGCTGCCAGGGCAGCCTTGATGCCTTCCATGTGGGCGAGGGAATAGGTTTCAGTCTCATCGCCGACCAGGATGACGCCGATTTTCACATCAGCGGCCAGAGCGGCACAGGCGCCAAGACAGAGAACGAGGGCAAGACACAGGGCAAGAAGCTTTTTCATATGCTTCGATCCTCCTTAAAGTTCGAGATTCTCATAGCAGGCAGCAGGATAATACGTCATTTGAGCTGTAAAGTAAAGACAAAAGCGGTGGATGCCATCTGAAAAAACGAATAAACTCCAGATTTCACGAAAGAACGTTCGTATTTTTATCCTTTTTCACCATTCCATGAAGTGGGGATGGGCGAAAGGACCAGAAAAGAGGAGGAAAAAGCGGGAGGGCAGCGGGAACGCATGCGGTCCCGGGAACGCGCACACGCGCCGGAGGAAGGAAGAAAGGCCTGAAAGCGGCGGGGCCGGGAACAGGCGCCCCTTGTTTTCCAAGCTCTGTATCCGCTCACCCCGCGGGAGGGAGGGCGAGGGCTGTGCAGGAACGGCGCTCAATTGACATTCCGGAACCGTTCTTGACGCCGGAGGGGGAAACCCATATGATGGGCGGAAACAGACGCGTCACTTGCGGGGGAGGCACCCCGTGCGGGCTCCCCGGGAAACCGGCCCGCGGGGATCCTGAAGGAAGCGGCATCGGACACGTCCGCATACAAATGCGGTTGCGGCCCCTGACTGCTCCGGCCTGCACCGCTGACCCTGACGAACAGGACAGGATACAAAGCATGAGATCACGGATTCATCTGTCAGAGCATTTCACCTACCGGAGAATGCTGCGTTTTACACTGCCGTCCATTGCGATGAATGTCTTTGCTTCCCTGTACATCATCGCGGACGGGTTCTTTATTGCCAATTTCGCGGGGAAGACGGAATTCGCCGCCGTCACCCTGATTATGCCCATCCTGCAGATTCTTGGAACCATCGGCTATATGTTCGGTGTGGGCGGCAGCGCGCTGATTGCAAAGACGCTGGGGGAAGGGGACCATGAGCGGGCGAACCGCCTGTTTTCCCTGATTGTGGCGGTGTCTTCCGTATTGGGCGTTCTGATGATGGCGGCGGGGTTTGCCCTGATGCCCCGCGTCGCCTCCGCACTGGGAGCGCAGGGGAAGCTCCTTGAAGACAGCGTGCTGTACGGACGGATCTTCGTTCTGGCCATGCCCGCATGGATATGGGTGTATGAGTTCCAGCTGTTCTTTGTCACGGCTGAAAAACCGGGACTGGGGCTTGCCGTCACCGTCTGCGCGGGACTGTGCAACATTGCCCTGGATGCGCTCTTCATCATCGTCTTTCACTGGGGAATTGCAGGTGCGGCGGCGGCTTCGGCGCTCACCCAGGTTGTGGGGGGAGTGTTCCCGCTGGTGTACTTCGGCCGAGAGAACGACAGTCTCCTGAGGCTGGTCCGTCCCGTATGGGATGGCCGGGCGGTGGTGCAGTGCTGCACGAACGGCACCTCGGAATTCATGGCGGAAGCCGCCGTGTCCATTGTGGGGCTGGTCTACAATATCCAGCTGCTCAAGTATGCGGGGGAGGACGGCGTGGTCATCTACGGGCTGCTCACCTATGTCAGCCTGATTTTCACCGCCATCTTTGTGGGGTATTCCAACGGCATCGGGCCGGTGATCAGCTATCATTTCGGCGCGCAGGATCATGACGAGCTCAGAAACCTGCGGAAAAGGAGCCTTGTGCTCATCGCCTGCACGTCCGTGGCGATGTTTCTTCTGTCAGAAATGCTGGCACGTCCGTTTTCCGCCCTGTTTCTGCATGGCGCGCAGAACCTTTTGCCGGATGCCGTGCACGGGTTCCGGATTTACTCCGTGGCCTATCTGTTCACGGGAATGGCGATTTTCGGCTCCGCCTTCTTTACGGCGCTGAACAACGGACAGATCTCGGCGCTGATCTCCTTTTTGAGGACGTTCGTCTTTGAACTGGGGGCGGTGCTCCTGCTGCCCATGCTCCTTGGCGTGGACGGCATCTGGTGTTCCGTGGTGTTTGCGGAGTTGATGGCCGCCCTCACCGGAGGAATCATCATGGCCGCTCTCCGCAGGAAATACCGCTACTGAAAAAGAGGAAACCTTTTGAGGCCCTGTGGCCTCGCGCGCGGCGGGGAGGCAAGAGGCTGCGTCTCCCCGCGTGCGGCCCTGGAAAAGAACCCGGGGGTGCCCGTCACGGGAGGAAGGTCTCCCGAGGCCTTTTCAAAGACGCCTTGCCCGGACGGGACACGGGGG
>CACYCQ010000046.1:0-4553 GCA_902772995.1 uncultured Eubacteriales bacterium | reverse complement strand
GGAAAAAAGGACGCCCTCCGATAGCGGAGGGCGTCCCGGGGATTGAGGCGGAAGAAAATCAGTAGTTTTCCGCGTTGACTTCAAAATAACTCTGGGGATGGGCGCACACGGGGCAGATTTCCGGAGCCTCGGTTCCCACGACGATGTGTCCGCAGTTGCGGCACTCCCAGACCTTGACTTCGCTCTTGCGGAAGACCTCCTGCATTTCCACATTCTTCAGGAGTGCACGATAACGCTCTTCGTGATGCTTCTCAATGGCGGCCACCATGCGGAACTTTTTGGCCAGGTCCGCAAAGCCCTCCTCCTCGGCGGTCTTGGCAAAGCCCTCGTACATGTCGGTCCATTCATAGTTTTCGCCCGCCGCTGCAGCTGCCAGATTTTCAGCGGTGCTGCCAATGCCGTTGAGCTCCTTGAACCACATCTTGGCATGTTCTTTCTCGTTGTCGGCAGTCTTCAGGAACAGAGCAGCGATCTGCTCAAAGCCTTCCTTTTTCGCCTTGGAGGCAAAGTAGGTGTATTTGTTACGGGCCTGGGATTCGCCGGCGAAAGCGGCTTCAAGATTCTTCTCGGTCTGGGTGCCGGCATACGGATTGGTTTTGTTGGCCATGGGAGATTCCTCCTTGCTATGCTATACCGTTCACTGTCCGGATACGGACAGAAAGGTTTCCTGTGCCCCTGTGGCACAGGGGATAACCTATTGTAGGAGAATAACAAATGAAATGTCAATCAGAATATCAGGGAGCGGGGAACCGGAGGAGAAGGTGCATTGGGCTTCTGCCTGCACCCCTCCCATCCGGATGAATTCAGAATATGAGCAGAGGAAATGGGAACCTTGTACACCGTTCCCTGGCGTGACTTGAACGCTGCACTGCGTCAAACCTGGTCGGGCCGGCCACGTATGATGGACGCCCTGGGGGACTGCTGACAGGTTTCTTCGCAGCCGCATGGCAGACTTTGCCGGCATGCAGAGCGCTTTACGGCTCCCTGACTGCAAAACGGGCTGCTGCAAAGATCTCTTTGCAGCAGCCCGCTGGATAATCCGGAACGGGGATCAGTCGACGGAATTGCCGTTATCCTTCTCCTGCATGGGGATATAGACATCCTCAGCCACGGACAGCAGATCAAATCCCTGAAGATCGGCGGCCTGTACGCTGAGAGACCACATGAAGCCGGGGGTTTCCTCGTGCCAGAGACAAACCGACACGGTGTTGTCTCCGTCTTTGGCGGTCTGGATCAGCGCCTTTCCCCAGGTGGGGCGGGCCTGGGCATCCACGGGAATGTCGCGGGTGTCGGTCCACGCATAATACATGCCGGAGATATCTTCAAAGGTCTCGGAAGCGACCGTACGCGCCACAAAGTCCATGCCGGGCTGATCCTTCAGATGGAACTGCATTTCAGCCATGGAGTCTCCCATCACCAGAACCCGGTAGAGAATGTCCTCCGCGCCCGCGGGAATGCCGAAGGAGTAGCCGTACTGATCCTTGAGCTCCGCGGCGGTGACGTCCTTCCAGGGATTGGCCATTCCCACGGGGGTGCTGGCAGTTTCGGGAATGCCGACAAATCCGGAATCCGCGGTTTCATTGTAGATTCCGTAATAAGGCAGTGAAGCGGCCTCGGGATCGATTTCGTGGATATGGGACCAGATGACAAAGCCTTCAGGCAGCTTTGCCACGGGCATGCCGGGAAGGTACAGAACCACTTCCTGGCCGGCGCTCAGGCCGTAGGGCTCAGTGGTGACGTAGCGCACGCCGTCCTCAATGGCCTCGGGAACCTGTCCTTCATCCTTCTCCAGTTCGGTGACCTTCAGGCGGCGGGAGAACTCGTCAATGGCGCCGGCATCCTCCATTTTTCCGTGGAAGGAGCAGCCGTACTGGGTGCCGTTGGGGAAGCCCTCTCCCGTGGTGCCCATATCGGAATCATAGAAGGATCCGGTAAAGGAACCGTCCTTGGAGAAGGTGATGAAGGTGTACCAGGCGCCCACGCCGCTGGAAAAGTCAAACTCGATGCCTTCAAGGGTTGAAAAGTCGAATCCTGTCTGTTCAGCCAGCGCGAAAGTGCCGGCAAGGGCAAGGACTGCGCAAAGCAGCAGGCTCAGCATTTTTTTCATGGTGGTATCCTCCTTTGAAATTGTGTCCCGCCAGATAAGACGGAACGGGCAGGCGTTTTATTCCTTCACCGGGAAAAACGGTCAGTTTCCACGCCTGCGGAGGAGGCGCTGGACAGCGGGAATGTTTGACAGAAGGGTCATCAGGGTCAGCACCAGCAGGATGATGGTGGCGGGCCTGCCAAAGAGGGTGACCAGCGGTGTGGGAGAGGTGGAGGCCAGAGAAATGGACCGCCTGAAATTGGAGTCCATCATGCTGCCCAGAACCAGTCCCAGGGTGACCGGTGCGGTGGGAAAGCCCCGCCGGCGCATGAGATAGCCCAGAATTCCGAAGAAGAACATGAGGACCACGTCGAAGGGCCGCCGGTTGCAGGCATAGGCGCCGATCACGCACAGGACCACCACCACGGGCATCAGGATTCGTTTGGGAATATTGATGACTCTGGAGATCCGGGGGGCGATCAGCAGTCCCAGAAGGAGCAGGAAAATGCAGCCCCACAGTCCGGCGGCCAGAATCTCGTAGAAATGCACGATGTCCATCTTCATGAAGGTGGGACCGGGCTTGAGGCCGTGGACATAGAAGACGGAAAGGATGATGGCCGTGACGGCATCCCCGGGGATGGCCATGGTCAGCATGGGAATCAGTGCGCCGCCGATACAGGCGTTGTTGGCGCTTTCCGAGGCGACGATGCCCTCATAGGCTCCCTCGCCGAAGGGACGGGAGGGATTGCGCACAAGGCGCTTGGCCTGACCGTAGGCGAGGAAGGACGCCACAGGGCCGCCGGCTCCGGGAAGCGCACCCACGAAGGTGCCGATGGTGCAGTACCACAGGGACCGGGGCAGCTCCCTGAGCAGCGTACGGAGGGGGATGTGCTGCTGGGAGATGCCGGAGACCTCTCCGTCCCGGAGCCCTGAGGCGACGGTGGAGAGCACCTCTGAAAAACCGAAAAGTCCCACCAGGGCGGGCACGGTGGAGATGCCGGCCTTGAGCTCCTGAATGCCGAAGGTGAGACGGGGGTTGCCCATAATGGGGTCCAGACCGATGAGGGAGAAGAAGATGCCGATGAGGGCGGCAAAAAGCCCCTTGGCATAGTTGCTGGAGGTAAGGCCGCCCACGGTGGACAGGCCAAAAAGGGCCAGAAGGAAATAGTCCATGGGCTGGAAGCGGATGGCGATGTTCGTGATGGGCCGTGCCAGAACCGCCATGACCACCAGTCCAAAGACGCTGCCCACAAAGGAGTAGACGGTGGCGTAGGACAGGGCCTTGTAGGCATCCCCCCGCTTGGCCATGGGATAGCCGTCCAGGGTGGTCACCACGCTGGAGGGAGCACCCGGAATGTTGACGAGGATGGCGGACAGGGCGCCGGAAAAGACGCCCACCACATAGACGCCCATGATGGTGGCCAGGGCATCACCGGTGCTCCAGGTATAGGTGATGGAGACCAGAAGAGCCGTGGCCATGGATACGGACAGCCCGGGGATGGCACCTACAAAGAGGCCGGACACGGATCCCAGCAGCACGAAGAGGATAAATCTGGGAGAAAGCATCAGGGGAAGAATTCCGGAAATGGTCTGCATGGGCGCCTCCTCAGGGAAGCCTGACGCCCAGACCGATCTTGAAGATCAGGTACAGGGCCAGGGGAGTCAGGATGGATACGGGCAGCAGAACCTGGGGCCTGCGCACCCCGAAGAGGGCGCAGGCCACGAGCAGGTAAAGCAGCGTGGCCGCAATGAAGCCCAGGGGGGCGAGGGCCAGGTTGTAGAGCACGGAGAGCCCCAGAATCACAAGCAGGTCCCGCATGCGCACGGGGGCGGGCGCATCCTCCCGGGCTTTGCGCAGGGCGCCGGTCAGGAGAATCATCCCCAGCAGGGTGCCGAGTCCGCCCAGCACGGAGGGGAAAAGATAGGGGGACATGATCCAGCTGGCCTTGACCCGGGCATGGGTCATCTCATAAAGGCTGTAGATCAGCAGCGCGATGCCGGCGGCCAGGACAAACAGTCCGTCCTGCACGGACCTTCGGCGAAGATGTTGCAAAGCGATCCCTCCTGTTGAAAAAAGGGGAGGCAGCGCCTCCCCACGGTATCGGGTGTCAGATCAGTTGTCCGCTCTGGGGATGCCGAACTCCTCCGGGGAGAAGGTGGCGGCGCCGGCGTCATAGATCAGCCAGCTGACCACGGACTCCCAGTTGGCGTAGAAGTTCCTGATCTCGTCCAGAGTGGTGTACTTTTCATAGAGCTTGTCGATGCTGTTGGATTCCATGAAGGCGTTGAAGTCCGGATCCTTCACGGCTTCAAGGGCGGCAGCTCTCAGCTGGTCCTGGATGTCCTTGGGAACGTCCGCGGCCACCAGCAGGGAAAGGGGAGTGTAGGGGATGGACAGCAGCTTTTCGCTGTTGGGCATCTTCTCGGAGAGCGCGGGCACATCCGGGAACTGGGACATGCGCTCGGT
>CACYCQ010000045.1:0-3582 GCA_902772995.1 uncultured Eubacteriales bacterium | reverse complement strand
TTTAAAACGGCAGCATGTTTCGGCTGATCTCATCGATTTCCCTGCTCAGCAGTTCCGCCCTGAGAGGATTCTCTCCCGCGGCATAGCGGTCCATCGCCATGATCATCAGGTAGACATTTCGTCCATGCGCCCTGGCAATCTCTTCAATTTCACTGGCCTTCAGGTTCTTCTCAAGAGCGAGCCTGATGGTGAGTTCATCCGGAAAGCTGTAGGGATCCGTGTTTGTGGTGATCTCATCCATGGAGACCCTTTCTCCCTTGAAGAGGTCCATCTCTCCCACGGGTTTTCCGGTCAGCCGGCTGAGTTCCATCCGGCTGTAGCCCTTAAATGCGGGGAACTCTCCATAGATGCACAGCGCCAGGATCATGCTCCAGCAATCCACGATGTCCTCCAGGCTGTCTTCCTGGAGCACCAGGGAATTCCGGTAGTGGACCTCCTGATAGCTCTTGCCTTCGGCCGCCACCCCCTGCAGGGAAGTAAACAGCTGGTCCAGGTATTCCTCGTACCCCTCCTCGTCCTCCTTTTCGCTGGCATAGAGGCCGATCAGCTCCCAGCCGTTGGTCGGGACCAGCGCATCGTCCTCCTCATTTCCATCCGATACCATCCAGTCTGAGAAGATGGGCGTTCTCCGGGTCTCCACAGGCGCCAGGTCCACGCCGGAGGCAAAGCGCTCCTGGACTTCCCGAAGCCGTTCCACATGATAGGCCACATAGTACAGGTTCTCTCCCTCATCCCGGATTCCGTCCAGAGCGGCGCGGGTCCAGTTCAGGATAAACTCCAGTTCATTCAGAGTCAGTCCCTGATTAAACCGCTGGTTGATCAGGTCCACCAGCTGCTGCGGGGTCACCGGTGAATAGATCACCAGCAGGGACAGCAGCCTTGCGCACACTTCGTCATAGGATTTCTCCGCGCGCTTGATGGACATTTCATTCACGCAGGCAAGGATTTCCTCCAAATCTTCGGGAAGCGCGATCTCCAGGTTCACGTCCGGGAATCCCTTCATCTCGTCCAGGTCATCCTCATCCAGATCATCCTCGTCCGCATCGTCTCCGTACAGATCGTCCCCGTACAGATCTTCCTCATCCTCATCCGTGCCCGGAGCATCCCCGTCCGGATTGTTTCGCCGTTCTTCAAGCGCTTTCAGGATGGCTTGCGTTTTAATGATGTCCTCCTCTGTGACAAAAGCCTCACCCACCTCAAGATCTTCTTCTTCCTCTTCCTCCTCCAGGATACGGATGTTGATCAGGCCTGCCTGCATGCAGTCCTGAATGACATACATTCCATATTCCTCCAGCATGGAGGTCGGATCCGCCCCTTCAGGCATTGCCACCAGCTTCCGAAGCATGGAGATGCCTTCCCTGCCCACCAGGCTGACAATCAGTTCCGGCTGCTGTTTCATCTTCCGGATCAGCGCAGATGCCGCACTGGTCCGGTCAGGGCTGACCGGCATTCCCGCAGCGGCTTCCATACGGTTGAGCTGATGCATTCTGCGGCGTTCCAGCAGATGAGATGCCGGGCGGGAAATCCGTCTGAGCCTGAAGGACATTCCATCCAGTCCCTGAATCCGGTCGACCAGTTTCAGGTATTCAAAAATAGCCCGGATACCGCTGTCCTTGCGCTCCATTTCATCCCCGCTGACATAGCGGGGATTTTCCTCCAGACTGCGAAGCATTTCCGGATCGTGGGGCTGCTCCGGATCCCAAAGCAGAGGATGGTATCCTTCTTCTCTGACCGGGTTCTCCTCACGGGAATCGACGAAGGCCTTCTGAATTTTCAGCAGGTTTTCCATGCCCTCCTTGTGAAAGGCGACCAGATTGCCGAGGGTTCTCTTGGCGGACACGATTTCCTCATCCGAGGACATCGAAACGGTGGCATACATGCTCCGAAGAGCGCTCATCACCATTTGCTCCTGTTCCCTGTCCGCCGGTTTCATCAGGTCGTAGATTTTGATGGACATTTCCTCAAAGGCCCGTTCCACATTTTCCAGGTGTGCCAGGGTATTGCTCGTCTTGTCAGCCGGAGAAAGGAACACCACATTTTCCTCGATCTCCGGGGCCTGCTCCAGCGGCGGCACCATTTCAAGCAGCATCGGGTGCTTTTTCAGTCTCCTCTCAGCAGCCCTGCTGCGACTGCCCGTACAGGAGCTGTCCACCATGAAGCAGTACTCGCTTTCTTTTTCAGGAAGCACCTCGCGGCATCTGATTTCCAGTTTCCTTTGCTGATTCTCCAGCGGATTCATGCTCAAAACAAGGATGGTTCCGGCCGTCATGCCTTCCCTCACACGGGTCAGGGCGGCATTCCTGAACAGATCCTCTGCTGAAGCTTCGATCCAGGAAGGGCGGCGTCCGTAAACCTTTCCTGTTCCGGTTTCCCGGAACTCATAATACAACGGGAGGTCCTCCTCTTCCAGCCCCAGCCCGAGCATCAGATGGATCTCCATCTGTTCAAACGTCATCTCTGCATCGATGCTGAACCTGTAATCGCATTCCTTTTTTCTTCTTCCGTTTCTGTATATCGTCCAGACATCCAGTACCAGGACCATCTTCTTTCACCTCCTGCGCCCGGGCAGCAATGCTGCACAGGGATCCCATATCCCGAGGAGTGTACCAGAACCTCTGCGGTTGCGCAATCTCATTTTACGGGGTTTCCCGCGGCCGCCTCCACAAAAAAGGGAGCCGCTGCTGCGGTTCCCCGATGTTTATCCGTCCGTATTTCCGGTTTGCGTTTCATTCTTCCCCGTAACCGGACTGTCCCGGGATATCCGTCCGTGTCAGATCGCCATCCGGAGCAGGACCATCACCAGGAGGGTCCCACCCAGAATGCTGAGCAGTGCGTTTCTCCTCCAGGCCTGAAGCAGCACCACCGCCGCCACGCCGGCCGCCTCCGGAATACACTCAGTCAGAGGGAGAACCGCCATATCGCGCAGGCAGTACACCACCAGCATGCCGATCACCGCCCCCGGAAGCACCCGCCCAAGCGCCAGCACGGCCTCCGGCGGCTTCCTCCGCCCTCCAAAGAGGAAAAAGGGCAACGCGCGCAGCAGAATCGTCACCCCGGACATCACCGCGACCAGAACCGCCGCATGCATCAACTGCTCCGCCCCCTTCCCCGCAGAATCATCAGCACCAGGGTGATGGACACCATGGCGGGAACCAGAAAACGGTCCGGCCCGAAGAGCACAAGGCACATTACGGACGCCCCCAGCCCCGTCAGCGCGGGAACGTGGTCCCTGTGCGTCATCCACTGCTCGGTCAGCGAAGCCACAAACAGCGCGGTCATGGAAAATTCAATCCCCTCCGTGCCAAAGGGCAGCACCTGTCCCAGAAGGCTCCCCGCCACGGAGCCCGCCACCCAGTACAGATGGTTGAGCAGGCTGACCAGGAAACAGAAGACATGCCTGCGTTCCTCTTCCGTCCCGTCGCACAGCAGCGAATAGGTTTCATCCGTCAGTGCAAAGACCAGATAGGGCTTGAACACTCCCGCACCCCGGTAACACTCCACCATGGAGAGGCTGTAAAACAGGTGGCGCGCATTGACCATCAGGGTGGTCAGCGCGGTGGTGAGCACGGAGGCCCCGCCGGC
>CACYCQ010000044.1:0-4078 GCA_902772995.1 uncultured Eubacteriales bacterium | reverse complement strand
GAGTTAGGGATTTGAACCCTAGGTGGGGTATCAGCCCACACACGATTTCCAGTCGTGCGCCTTAGACCACTCAGCCAACTCTCCGTGTTGATCTGGTCAACGTCGGGTATTCTATCAGGAAACATACTGGTTGTCAAGCATGATTTTGAAGGCTTCTCATTAGGACTGTGAGCAAAAAATGAGCGAATATCAGACTTTTTGAAATATGAAAAAAGTCCGGATGAAATTTCCTTTACGACAGAAGAAATCAGGCGAGCTCCCTGTTTTGCTTCCTTCCGGGATCAGGAACCGATACCCGATACGAAAAGCCGTATCCAGGGTCCGGATACGGCTGTAAAGGGTGTCGGTTTACATCAGCTATCGGGAAACAACGGCTGTTTGTCACCGGATGTGACGAAACGCCCACGGCGGGAATCAAGATAGCTTTGAAGGATGGTGACGGCAGACAGGGTGTCCACATGCTTTTTCCGGTCATTCCTGCGGACATGGTCTGCGATCATCAGGGATTCCACCAGTCTTGAGGTCATCCGCTCATCCTGGAAATCCACCTCAAAGCCATGCATCTCCAGCTGCTCAGCAAAAGCACGGACCTTCTGTGCCTGAAAACCTTCTGTTCCGTCCATGTTGAAGGGCAGCCCCATGACCACACGACGGGTCTGATATGTGTCCGCGATCTTTTCAAGATTGCGGATATCCGGGCCGTATCCCACATGCCGGATCATGCCGGCAGGCTGTGCAGTCATCCCCAGAGGATCTGTCACGGCCACGCCGATGCGGGCATCCCCATAATCCAGGGCGAGAATTCTGTCCATCATCAGATATTCTTGGCCAGATAGAACTGGACCAGTTCTTCAAGCAGTTCATCACGGTCGATTCGGCAAATCAGGGACCGGGCATTCTGATAGCTGGTGATATAAGTTGGATCGCCGCTGATCAGATACCCCACGATCTGGGTGATCAGGTCATACCCCTTGTCGGACAGTGCCTGATAGACGCTGATCAGAATGGACTGCGCATCATGCGCGTTGTCGCTGATCACCCTGAAGTGCTGCGTGTTGTTGTCTGAAGTGAACATTACCTGTTTCCCTCCCTTGTTTGCATACAGTAAGATTATACACAGTCTGTCTGGAAAAGGCAACGATATTATAGCTTTATTTTCTCCAGAAAGGTGGAAAATTCTGCGGGAAGCGGCGCTGTAAACTGCATGCGTTCTCCGGTGACGGGATGGTTGATTTCGATGGAATAGGCGTGGAGCATGAGACGTGGAATCCTGACCGCGCACTCCGCCTTTGGCGCATAGATCTGGTCCCCCAGAACCGGATGACCGATCGATTTCATATGAACCCGGATCTGATGGGTTCGGCCTGTGAGAAGATGCACATCCAGGAAGGTGGCCCCCCTGAGGGAGGACAAACGGGTCCATTCCGTGACAGAGGGCCGGCCGCCTTCCACCACTGCCATCTTTTTTCGGTCCTTCTGGCTTCGGCCGATGGGAGCCTCAATACGGCCGGACTCCTCTTTCATGCTGCCAAGAACCACGGCCCGGTAATGCTTTTCAAGGCTTCTCTGGCTGAACTGTTCGCCAAGCGCCTGATGTGCCCGGTCGTTTTTCGCCACCACCAGCACTCCGGAAGTATCCTTGTCCAGGCGGTGCACGATTCCCGGGCGGATTTCCCCGCCGATTCCCGACAGGTCCCGGACTGCATACAGCAGTGCATTGACCAGGGTTCCGCCTGGATTCCCCGCCGCAGGATGCACCACCATGCCGGCAGGTTTGTTGACCACGACAATGTCAGCATCCTGATAGAGGAATTCAAGGGGAATGTTCTCCGGAACGATCCCGGGGTCCTCCGCCATGGGAACACTGAGGGTCACTCTGTCCCCCGTCTCCAGGATCCGGGATGGCTTCATTTCAAGTCTCCCGTTGATCTCACAGCGTCCTTCGCTGATCAGGATGGAGATTCTTGATCTTGAAAACTCGGTACATTCCCTCAAAAAACAGTCAAGACGCTTCTCAGCCTGTCCCTCAGGCACGGTTTTTTCAATGATGTTCATGCTCTTTATCCTCCGGGACATGGCTATCCCCGAAAAGAATTCCTGCGCACAGCACAAGAACGCCAAGGGTGACGGCCATGTCAGCCACATTAAACACCGGAAAATGTCCCAGACGAAGATAATCGGTCACCTGCCCCAGAAGGAGGCGGTCCAGGAGATTTGAAAGCCCGCCGCCGATGACCATCGACATCGGAACCCACCAAAGCGTACTTCGGGTGCGAGAGAACAGCAGCCAGAGGGTCAGGCCGGCGAGCATCAGCGCGGTCAGGACTAGAATCAGGTTTCCCCTGCCAGAGAGCAGACTGAAGGCCACCCCCGGATTCTTTACGTGAACGATGCCTGCGAATCCGGAAAGAGAAAAAACCTCCGTCCCCACGGGAATGCGGATAATTGCAGATTTGATCAGCTGGTCCAGGACCAGGATGCCCGCTGCGGGCAGCAGTTTCAAAAGGGTCTTCACCTGTCCTCCTTCCGGAAACCAGAAAAATCGGCAGGAGAAAATCCCCTGCCGATGAATATTACATCATGTCCTTGAATTCCTTCAGCGCATCCTGCTGCTTGGAGAGGGCCTTGACCGCGGAATCATAGTAGCTGGAAACCTGACGACGCATGGAGTCAAACCGCGCTGTAAGATCGCTGACCTGCTGCTGCGCATTCTCCCGGATTTTGTCAGAATCCATATTGGCCTGGTTCAGGATCTCGTCTGCCTTTTTCTTTGCTTCACCGACGATCTCGTCATACATCTCCTGAGCCTTGGTCAGCAGGAGCCCTGCGCTCTCAGAAGTGCGGGGAACCGGCGCTGCGGCAGGGGCGCTGTTCTTTAGCTGCGCGATCTCTTTCCTGAGCGCTGCGGTTTCCTCTTCCCTGCGGGCCATTTCCTCGAGAATCTCGTTCAGATAGTCATCAACCTCATCCGTGCTGTACCCCGGGACGGAATTCACGGAGGAAAACTCCTTGGACGTGATCTCGTTGATGATGGCGTCGCTGTTTTTCTTGTTCTCAAGATGTTCAATCACGGAATCAAGAAAATCATCCACCTCATCGGAAGGAATCCCTTTGATTTCAGGGGTCAGACTAAACTCTTTATTGGCGATATCCTCAATCGTCATGTCAAGATGCCTCCTTTACACCTAATGGAATGTAAATAACGTAATGCCGAATTTTTGTTTTTTGGTCATCCCGTCCACAGAACACAGGCGGACGCGCCCCCTGCCTTTGAGCGACAGCATGGCCGGAGCCTGCAGCGGAACATCGACCCGCTGACAGGCGCGCCAGTCGACTTTAACAAGCCCCCTGTGGATCGCATCCGCTGCGGCAGCCCTCGAAAGATCAAAGGCTTCCGCCACGAGGACATCTGCCCGAAGGGAGGCAACCGTCGCTTTCCGGTAGGTTCCGCTGATCAGACTGGACTGTGCCGGAAAGGGGATCTGCCTGAACCGAAGGCCGGCTTTCCCTGCCTGGGTCAGATTGTCACGGATGTATTCCTGTGAGGTGTCGACTGCAAAAAGATAAACTTGAGAATCCCTGACGATCATATCGCCGACGCAATCCCTTGTCAAGCCCAGGGCCATAAAGGCCCCCAGCACGTCCCGGTGGGACAGGCTCGCATAGCGCGCGTCATAGGCACTGTGCAGGCAGACCAGGGGGTACTCCGTAATCTCCGGAGGACATTCACCTTCCGGTACAAAGCAGGCAATGCGGCGCTCCGCATCCGGATATCCACCGAATGCGGTCACAGTCAGATCATATTGCCGGGCAAGGATCTGAGCATCCTCCATCTCGGCGGGATCCAGAAACCGGGTAAACCGGAGGAGATGTTTGGCGGCTGCGCCCCGTGCCGCATTCTCGATCACAGTGCGTTCCATTACTGATATCTTGCCCTGTTGCCTGCGGCATAAGCGTTGTTGTCGATGATTTCGACACTCGACGGAGCCAGCAGGTAGGACAGGTGGGCGATCTTGATCATGCGTCCCTGGAGCGCATAGGCGGCGCCGCTGAGCAGGTCCACCACCCGTCCGCAGTC
>CACYCQ010000043.1:0-5778 GCA_902772995.1 uncultured Eubacteriales bacterium | reverse complement strand
CTTGAGCACATTTCGCAGCTCTTCATCCGGCAGTGCCGCAAGGCGGCCCGGATCCAGCGCGCCACTTTCAGCCTGCAGGACCGCATCCCGGACATACCGTTCCCTGTAACCCAGACGGAGGTCCTGCCAGTTATCCATCTTCATCAGCGCAGCGGCATCCGGAAAACCGTATTCTCCGCAGGGCAGACGCTCTCCGCAGAAGGTGCTCATGGTTTCCACTGCTGTCCGGATGGCTCCGATACTCTTTCTCTGGGAAATGATAAAGGTGATCAGCATCTCAAAGGGTTCCTGCCGCAGGATCCGGAGACCCTTCCAGCTATCCATAGCCCGGTCAACCGTAGGATTTCTGCCTCTGAGCAGTTCCCGCAATTGCCGGTAATCCGTAGACAGGTCAAAGTAGTTCCACCAGTACGCCTCATCATCAGGAGCAGCATCCTCCAGGAGAAGTATTCCCGGATAAACAGTCAGGTGAACACAGTGATTTCCTGAAAGAATTCTCCAGCCGCTGCCTTCTTTTTTCCATCTGAAACACTGACCACTGCATGCAATCCGTTCAGGATCAAAATCATCTTCCGTTCTCCATTCAATCATCCTGAAGCGCTCCTGTTCCTCCGCCCTGTCACATTCGTAATCTTCCTCTGCAGGCACGACTTTTTCCTTTTTCCAAGGGAGCGGACAGCTTTTGGGCAATACTACCTCATCTTGTCTGTTCTGTAAAGCAACCTCCGGGAGCGGTTCTCCTTGTCCCGATTTCCATTCTGCAAGCGTCTCCCCTCCGCTTATGCAGATCGCTCTCCTTTTTCAAGTTTTTGCCCATGCTCTTGAATTATTTTCATCTCTGACTTGAATAGAATTGAGTTTTCACTCTTGCAACTCCCTTTTTCCTGTTCTATAATACCTCTCATCGGCACGGGGCAGACGAAAAATCGCCAATAACCGCCCCCGCCCAGGAAAATAAGGAGGAACGAATCATGAAAAAAGCACTCTCCCTCATCCTGACTCTGGCTCTGATTCTGGCAGTTTCCCTCGCCAGCGCTGACGCCATCAAGATCGGCGTTATCGGCCCTCTTACCGGCCCCGCCGCTGATTATGGCCTTTCCGTGCGCTATGGCGCTGAAATCGCCGCTGATTTCATCAATCAGTCCGCTGGCGAAAACGTCATTGAACTGATCGTGGGCGATGACGAGCATGATCCCGAGAAGTCCATCAATGTCTACAACGATATGCTGGACAAGGGCGTGCAGATGATCGTCGGCACCGTGACCACCAGCCCCTGCATTGCTGTGGGTGCCCAGGCCTTTGAAGACCGCGTCTTCATGCTGACCCCGTCCGCTTCTTCCACCGATGTCACCGCCAACAAGGACAATGTCTATCAGGTGTGCTTCACCGATCCCGCACAGGGCGCCGCTTCCGCTCAGTATATCAGCGGACACAAACTGGCCAGCAAGGTTGCCGTGATCTACAACAATGCTGACGCCTATTCCACCGGCATCTATCAGACCTTTGTGGACGAAGCTGCCAAGGTGGGTCTGGACGTGGTTGCCACCTCCACCTTCACCGACGAGACCACCAACTTCTCCGTGCAGGTTACCGAAGCCAAGGAAGCCGGCGCTGAGCTGGTGTTCCTCCCCATCTATTACACCCCCGCTTCCATGATTCTCCAGCAGGCCAAGAGCATGGAATATGCTCCCATCTTCTTCGGCGTGGACGGCATGGACGGCATCCTGAACATCGAAGGCTTCGACACCTCTCTGGCTGAGGGCGTCATGCTGCTGACTCCCTTCTCCGCGGATGCTCCTGACGAGAACACCCAGAACTTCGTTAAGCTCTATCAGGCATCTCACGGCACCATACCCAGCCAGTTTGCTGCTGACGCTTTCGACGCCGTGTGCGCAGTTTATGCTGCCGCCAAGGTCTCCGGCATCACTTCCGACGACAAGGCAGAGGATTGCTGTGACAAGATGATCGCCGCCATGCAGACCCTTCAGATGGATGGCCTGACAGGCAGCATGACCTGGGATGCCACCGGTGCTGTCACCAAGACCCCCACGGCCGTCATCATCAAGAATGGCGTCTATGTGGGTGCTGACGTTCAGTAAACCGAATCCGGACTCTCGGACACTGGCCCCGGCATTGCCGGGGCCATGTCCTTATCCGGTCATCCGCTTGAGCTGCCTGAAGGGCAGCTCAAGCGGATGACCGAAATAAAATCCAGAGGTGGTACGCTATGACTCTCTTTCTCTCCTACCTGATCAACGGCATCAATCTGGGCAGTGTGTATGCCATTATAGCCCTTGGCTACACCATGGTTTACGGCATTGCCAAGATGCTCAACTTCGCTCACGGCGACATCATCATGGTCGGCGCCTACATCTCCTTCTGCGCCGCCCAGTATCTGGGACTTCCCGCTCTGGTCTCTGTGCTCATGGCTATGGCGGTATGTACCACACTGGGTATCGTCATCGAAGGTCTGGCTTACCGGCCTCTTCGTCAGGCTCCCTCCCTGGCTGTACTCATCACGGCCATCGGCGTGAGCTACTTCCTGCAGAATTCTGCTTTGCTCATCTGGGGTGCCAACCCCAAATCCTTCCCTTCAGTGGTCTCTGTGCCGTCCATCAGCCTTCTGAACGGAAGCCTGCTCATCAGCGGAGAAACGATCGTCACCATTCTGGCTAACATTATCATCATGGTGACGCTCACCCTGTTCACCAGCCGTACAAAGATGGGCAAGGCCATGCGCGCCGTCTCTGAGGACAAAGGCGCCGCTGAGCTCATGGGCATCAACGTGAACACCACCATCTCCGTCACCTTCGCCATCGGCTCCGCCCTCGCTGCCATTGCCGGTGTGCTGCTTTGCTCTTCCTATCCCACCCTGATGCCCACCACCGGTTCCATGCCCGGCATCAAGGCTTTCACCGCCGCGGTCTTTGGCGGAATCGGGTCCATCCCGGGTGCCATGATTGGAGGCATTCTCCTGGGCATCATCGAAATCCTCGGGAAGGCCTATGTTTCCACGGAACTGGGCGACGCCTTCGTGTTCGCCGTGCTGATCATTGTCCTGCTGGTCAAACCCACCGGACTGTTCGGCAAAGTTGTCCCTGAAAAAGTTTAAGGAGGGATCAGAATGAAAAAGCGCAACAAACGCATGACGGACAAACTGATCACCTTCGGCATTGTCATTGTGGCCTTCATCTTCTGTCAGATCATGATTTCCACCGGAAACATGTCCCGCTCTCTCCGGGGTCAGCTCATCCCCATTTGTGTCTACATCGTCATGGCCGTCTCCCTGAACCTGACGGTGGGCATCTCCGGCGAACTGTCTCTGGGCCACGCGGGTTTCATGAGTGTGGGCGCCTTCTCAGGGATCATCGCCGCCATGTGGATGCACAAAGGAATCGGTGTGGAAAACCAGGTCCTCTGCCTGATTTTTGCCATCGTCGCCGGCGGCATCTTTGCCGGAATTGCCGGCGTGCTGATCGGCATTCCTGTGCTCCGCCTGCGGGGTGACTACCTTGCCATCGTTACACTGGCGTTTGGCGAAATCATCCGCAACGTCATGAACTGCATCTATATTTCTCTGGATGGACAGTCTCTGCACTTCGGCTTCGTCAATCCCAACCTCCCTGGCAAACTTCTCCTCAACGGTCCTGCAGGAACCACCGGCATCGTCAAAATGTCCACCTTCCCCATGGCATTCGCACTGGTTCTGCTGACCCTCCTTGTGGTGCTTAATCTCATCGACAGCAGGAACGGCCGTGCCATCATGGCCATCCGGGACAGCCGCATTGCGGCTGAATCCGTAGGACTTCAGGTCACCCGTTACAAAATGATGGCCTTTGTCACCTCCGCTGTGCTGGCCGGCATGGCCGGTGCCATCTATGGTCTGAACTTTTCCACCGTCACTGCCGCCAAGTTCAAGTTCGACACCTCGATCCTTGTGCTGGTCTTTGTCGTCATGGGAGGGATCGGCAACATCCGGGGCAGTGTCATTGCCGCCACCCTGCTGACGGTTCTGCCGGAACTGCTGCGGGCCTTCTCGGATTTCCGCATGCTCTTCTATGCCATCCTGCTGATCCTTGTGATGCTGGTCGGCAACAACCCGACCCTGCGCAGCATGGTCCTGCGCATCATTCCCCGGCGCAAAAATCAATCCCAAGATGGGGAGGTGAACTGACATGAGCATCGAAAAAAAAGCAACCCGCCTGGTTCCCGCTCCCAGTTACGGACTGCTGCCTGAACGGGACGTCAATGCCCGCCCTGTCCTTGAAGCCCGGAATCTGGGCATCGAATTCGGCGGACTGCATGCTGTGGAAGATTTTAATCTGGTGATCGGCAAAACGGAGATCGCCGGCCTCATCGGACCCAACGGCGCAGGAAAAACCACCGTCTTCAACCTTCTCACCAAAGTGTATCAGCCCACCATGGGGACCATTCTGGTCAATGGACGGGATACCGTTGGCATGACCACCGCACAGGCCAGCAAGATGGGCATCGCCCGTACTTTTCAGAACATCCGTCTCTTCTCCAATATGAGCGTGGAAGACAATGTGCGCATCGGACTGCACAATCAGATCCGCTATGGCATGTTCACCGGCATTTTCCGTCTTCCCGCCTACTGGAAATGTGAACAACGCATGCACGAGCGCTCCATGGAACTGCTGTCCATCTTTGATATGCAGGACCTGGCAGATCACAAGGCCGGCTCCCTCCCCTACGGTGCGCAGCGCCGCCTGGAGATCGTGCGCGCCCTGGCGACCAATCCCTGCCTCCTGCTGCTGGATGAACCTGCTGCCGGCATGAATCCCCATGAGACAGAAGAGCTTATGGAGAATATCGTCAAAATCCGGGACAGTTTCAAAATCGCCATTTTGCTCATCGAGCATGATATGAAACTGGTCATGGGCATCTGCGAAGGCATCTGTGTCCTCAACTACGGCAAAATCATTGCAAAGGGCACTCCCGAAGATATCCAGAACAACCCCACGGTCATCGAGGCCTATCTGGGCAAGCGGAAGGAGGCGTAATCTTGGCACTTCTTTCAGTAGAAAACCTGAATGTTTATTACGGTTCCATTCATGCCATCAAGGGAGTCTCCTTTGAGGTCAATGAAAATGAGATCGTCACACTGATCGGGGCCAATGGCGCCGGCAAGTCCACAACTCTGAACACCATTGCGGGACTTATGAAGCCTCGTGGCGGCAGCATTACTTTCTCCGGCGACAACATCACCGGCCTCAAGGCCAGCCATACCGTTTCCAGAGGACTTGCCCTGTGTCCGGAGGGCCGCCGGATCTTTCAGCAGCTGACGGTGCTGGACAATCTGCAGATGGGCGGTTTCACCCGTCCGAACTCCGAGCTGGACAGCTCACTTCAGGATGTTTTCAAACGCTTTCCGCGCCTCAAGGAGCGGCAGAAACAAATCGCCGGTACCCTTTCCGGTGGTGAACAGCAGATGCTGGCCATGGGACGCGCTCTTATGAGCAAGCCCCGGCTCCTGATGCTCGATGAGCCTTCCATGGGACTGGCTCCCATTCTGGTGGATCAGATCTTTGATATTATCCGTGAGCTTCACGCCAGCGGGACCACCATTTTACTGGTGGAACAGAATGCACAGATGGCCCTTTCCATTGCCAACCGTGCCTATGTTCTGGAAACAGGCACCATTTCCAAATCCGGCAATGCTTCGGATCTCATGCATGATGATGATGTCCGAAAGGCCTATCTCGGTTAACAGGTAATAAACCAAGAGGTGGAGACAGATTTGCTGTCTCCACCTCT
>CACYCQ010000042.1:0-9002 GCA_902772995.1 uncultured Eubacteriales bacterium | reverse complement strand
TCTGCAAGGTTTTCTGGTGGAGCATAGGGGAGTCGAACCCCTGACCTCGACAATGCGAATGTCGCGCGCTACCAACTGTGCTAATGCCCCGTTTGTATTTGAAAAGAAAACGAACTTCTCACCGAACGAGGGGGATTATATCATGGGAGGAGGAGAAAAGCAAGAACTATTTTTTTCTTTTCTCCGGAAAAACAGAGAAAACCCGCCTTCGTTCATCCGGAGGCGGGTTGGAAAAGATCAGCTGTTGAGTTTGTTCAGCAGGTCATCGATCTGCTTCTGGGTGACCTTGCTGCTGCCAAAGCTCAGGATGCCTCGCAGGGGCATGTAATCCATCATGGCGTCGTTCATTTCATCGGTGATGGCTTCCTTTGCGGCGGCGGATTCCTCCTTGTCCTGCCTGAAGAAGACAAGCTCCTTGATGGCGGAAAGGAAGATTTCCTTCAGCCGGGGATCCTGCTTGATGTCCAGGAAGATGGTGTCAAGGGTGCAGCGGGGACGGGGGGAGGGTACAGGCTCGACCGAGATAGGACAGGACAGATGGAGATCCCGGGAGGAGAAACCGGCGCTGAGGACAAAATTCCGGCTTGCGCACTGCCACGTGTTCAGATCGGAATCCCAGGTGGCAAAGGAACGGAAATCAAGGGCAAAACGGATTTGGCGGGATTCTCCGGGTTGCAGGAAGCATTTGTCAAATCCCTTCAGTTCCCGAAGCGGCCGCAGCGGGTTTTCCGTTTCTGAGACATAGATCTGGACCACGGCAGCACCGGCGCGGCTGCCGGTGTTGGTCACGGTGAGACTGGCGGTGGCAACGTCTCCGGGATTCAGGCACTCTCTGTCCACGTGCAGATCTGAGAGGCTGAATGTGGTATAGGAAAGCCCGTGGCCGAAGGGGAACAGAACGTCCATTTCCTTCTTGTCATAATACCGGTAGCCCACAAAGATGCCTTCCCGGTAATCCGTCCCGGAAGCGTTTCCCCCATAGTACAGATAGGAAGGATTGTCGCACAGACGAAGGGGGAAAGACTCGGCCAGATGGCCGGAGGGGTTGACCTCGCCCAACAGGATGCGAAGGGTTGCTTCACCCACGGCCTGTCCGCCCAGATAGGCTTCCAGAATGGCGGGAATCCTGTTTGCCCATGGGAGCTCCACGGGAGAGCCGTTGTGCAGGACGACCACGGTACGGGGGTTGGCCTCCCTGACCGCTTCGATGAGGCGGTTGTGACTGTCCGGCAGATGCATGTGGGTGCGGTCGTAGCCTTCGGATTCGTAGGAATCCGGCAGTCCGGCAAAGATCACTGCCACGTCGGACTCGGAGGCGGCACGTACAGCCTCGGCGACAAGCGACTCGTCGCTCGTGCCGCTGCTGCTGTCATAGCCGCGGGCATAGCGGACCTTCAGGCCCCGGGAATGTGCGGCGTCCAGCGCGCTGGTGACCTTGAAACTGTTGATGTGGGAACTGCCGCCGCCCTGGAAGCGCGGCCTCTGGGCGAACTCGCCGATGAAGGCTATGGAGGCTTCGGGGTCAAGGGGGAGAAGGCCGCCCTCGTTTTTGAGGAGGACCATGCTCTGGGAAGCGATGTCCGCGGCGAGCTGGTGCTGCGCGTCAAGGTCCCAGGGGGTATCGGGCCTGCAGCTGCTGAGATAGCGGTCGACCATCGTCAGGATCCGGCGGCAGGCTTCGTCAAGAACCGCCTCGTCAAGGCGTCCCTCCCGGACTGCATCCACGAGACGCTGATCATTGTAATCATCGGGACCGGGCATTTCCAGGTCCATCCCGGCGGCAAGCCCGGCGACGCGGTCCGATACGGCGCCCCAGTCGGAGACCACCAGCCCCCTGAAGCCCCATTCTTCCCGCAGTACGCGGGTGAGGAGCCAGGGATGCTCGGAGGCAAAGGTGCCGTTGAGACGGTTGTAGGAACACATGACGGTCCAGGGCTGGGCTTCCCGCACGGCGGTTTCGAAAGCGGGAAGGTAGATTTCCCGCAGGGTCTTCTCGTCAACATTGGAGGAGGAGGACATGCGCCGGTGCTCCTGGGAATTGGCGGCAAAATGCTTGATGCTGGTGCCGATGTTGCGGCTCTGTACGCCCCGGATAAAGGCTGTTGCCATCTGACCGGCCAGGTACGGGTCCTCGGAGAAGTATTCAAAGTTCCTGCCGCACAGGGGAGAACGCTTGATGTTCACGGCAGGCCCCAGCAGCACGCTGACACCCTCGTGCTGACAGCAGTCTCCCAGAGCTTCGCCCATTTTCTCAAGCAGGCTGCGGTCAAAGGAGGATGCCGTTGCGCACGCTGCCGGGAAACAGACGGCACGGATACTGTCATTGACGCCCAGATTGTCGGCTTCTTCCGTCTGCTTGCGCAGACCGTGGGGGCCGTCGCTGACCATGACGGAGGGGATTCCCAGCCGCTGTATGGCGGTGGTGTGCCAGAAATCGGAGCCGGAGCACAGGCTGGCCTTTTCCTCAAGGGTCATCGAGCTGATGAGGGACGGTATATCGAGCATGGATGTGGATCTCCTTCCTTGGTTTCAGTGAACGGGAGCGACGGGGACTTTGACCACCCACTTGGAAAGAGGACCGGGTGCACCGTTCACCCGGCCGCCTACCATATGGGCCTCACCGGGGAAGATGGCGATAAACTGGCCTTCGCGCAGCACCACGGCGCTTCCGCAGGGAGCCCCGTCCATCTTTCGTCCGTCAGCGCCGCCGGGGAGGGGCTCGGCGGGGACGAGGTCCTTTTCGGGCGTGATGTGGATCACTTCGGCCCCGGAGCGGCAGATCATCAGGTCAATCGTGGCGTCATGGACTTCAAAACGCCTCCGGGCATCCTCCTTGGTCTCATAGGATTTCATGCGGACCTCACAGCCGGCGTGCTCGCTGTGGTCCCCCAGGTAGGCCCCCTGAATGGCGGCGGCACCGGGAATCAGGTCGTGATAGAGGGCGAGGCGGGAGATGTCATCAAGGATCATGGGGCAGGACTCCTTTCTTGGGTCGCTTCTTGTCCCGGGGATTCCTCCTCAGGAAGCCTGAAGGGAACGCCCAGGGTTTCACATACGATGCGGACCAGATCCTTCTGGTAGACTGTCAGGGACATGCCCTGCCGGTAGCAGAAGTAGAAATGGCGCTCATAGTTGGGGTTGAGGATGGGGTACACGTGGATCTGGCTGCGCGAGGCCGTGTCCCGCGGAACGTAAACATTTGGAACCAGAAAGACGGAGGAGGATGCGGCGGTGATGTACTTGGCCGCCTCAAGGTTGTGGGTTTCCAGGATAATGCGGGGGGAAATGCCGTAATCCACAAAAAGCCGGTCCTGAATGGTCCGGACGCTGTGACCCTCACACATGGATATGAAGTTTTCCCCGGCGGCTTCGGAGATGCTGATGGACTGGCCGTCGGGGATCCGCTTGGCAAGGGCGGTGTCCTTTGCGGCAATGAGCACCACCTGCTCGTTCTCTATGAGCAGGTAGCGCAGGCGGTTGCGGTTGGTGCTGGTGGTGATGAAGGCCACGTCGCACCCGCCCTCGGAGATCAGCCGTTCCAGCCGCCCGCTGCTTTCCTCGTGGAGACGGATGAGAATATGAGGATAAAGCCGGTGGAAAACGGGAAAGACCAGGGGCAGCAGCTGCAGCCCGCGCTGGTTCGAGATGCCCAGGCTGAACTCGCCGTAGAGGTCGTGTTCAAACGCCCTGAGAGCGGAGCGCAGGTTCTGGTCGATGGACTGGATCTGCTGCGCCGCGTCCACATAGAGACGTCCGGCGGAGGTGAGCTGGATGGCGCCGTTTTCCCGGACAAACAGGGGCGTGCCCAGGTCGCGTTCCACCGATCGGATGGTCTGGGAAAGGGCGGGCTGGGAAATGAGGAGCTTTTTGCTGGCCGCGGTGATGGATCCCTCCTGGAGAATGGCCAGAATGGCCGGAATATGTCTGGAATTGATCATGGTCTGTCCTCCTGCATTCCTGCGGGAAAGAGCGGCGTGTTCTCCGGTTTTCTCAATGGTACAGTCACGCGGCGGAAACTGTCAAGGAGGGGACAAAAATGAAAACATGGAAATTGGGCAAAACTTACAAAATGCGGCATGCCGGAAAAAGGGGGGAAGAGGGGAGAAAACGGGTTTTTCCGCGTTGTTCGATAAGCGCAGCATTATACATTCGGGGGAGAAGAAAGTAAAAATACATATTTTCCGCCGGACTGAGAGAATATTTTTTTGACGGATTCCGGGAACTGGATCGGAAAATCCTTATAAATGAAAGGGAAAATGAAGACATAAGCGTTTGCTTATGGATGCCATATGAAAAATGGTTCTTGCGTTTTTGTGCATCACATCATAAAATGCGGTTGTTGGGTTGTGGGCTTCGTCTATTTCTTCTGCAGCCCAGTTGGCGAAGGACTTGAGCATTCCGGAGAGCCCGGGTGCTTGGGAAAATTTTAAAGGAGGAAGATTCTCAATGAAGAAGATCCTGTCTATTGTGCTGGCCCTGGTTCTGGTCCTGGGTCTGTGCGCCGTGGCCTCTGCCGAGTTCAAGTTTGAACGGAAGATCACCATCGTTTGCCCCTGGGGCGTCGGCGGCGGTGCTGACTCCACCATCCGTCCCATGGCGAACCTGCTCCAGGAGTACCTGGGAGTGCCGGTCGAAGTACAGAACGTGGAAGGCGGCTCCGGCGTCAACGGCGTGGAGTACACCCTCAAGCAGCCCGCTGACGGATACACCTTCATGCTGGGCACCCAGTCCCTGTATCTGCAGGACATGATGGGCAACATCTCCGTGGATTTCAAGACCGAAATGAAGCCCATCGATGTGCTCGTTCACTCCATCAACTTCATCGTCGGCTCCAAGGTCAACATGGAGAAGTACGGCGTGAAGTCCTGGACCGATCTGCAGAAGTACATTGCGGATCATCCCTTCGAGGTCAGCGTTGCCATGCTGACTGCCACCGGTGTTGACGGCGCTTCCCTGGCCCAGGCCACCGAAGGCCTCGACCTGCTCGAGCTGCCCTATGACTCCGGCTCCGATGCCAACTCCGCTCTGGTTGGCGGCCATGTGGACCTCTATGTCTGCGGCTATGACGAGATTGCCGGTCTGGTTGAGTCCGGCGACATCATCCCGATGCTGGCCCTGTGCGAGAACCGCCTGAAGGTGCTCCCCGACCTGGAGTGCTCCGCTGAGGTGGGCGTCAACTCCTTCATGGCTCCCTGGCGCGCCGTGTTCGCCAAGAAGGATACCCCGCAGGAAGCCGTCGACACCCTGGTTGCCGCCATCGAGGCCTGCCGCAGCAACGAGACCTGGCAGAACTTCCTGAAGGACGGCGCCTATGACGAGCGTCCGGTTCCCACGGTTGAAGAGCTCCCGGCTTTCGCTCAGGCCGAGTACAAGGCTCTGCGGGATTACATGCAGGAGCAGGGCACCCTGGTCAAGGATTACGAAGATCTGAAGTAATCAAGGCGGAAGAATCACCGACAAGTAGATATATGGAAAGGGAGACTCGGCTCTCCCTTTCCGTACATTGTTAAGGAGAAGACACGATGTTTGAACTTATTCTCAATGTTCTGCTCTTTGTGTTCTTCGGCTGGGCGTTCTTCACTCACGTCCTTGAGGCGGCGGTTCCTGCCAAGGTTCTGAAGAATCCATATGCTCTCAAGCCGGATGTGTGGCCCAAGGCCATCATCATCCTGCTGGAGATCTGCCTGCTGATCAACATCATCAAGATCATCCGGAAAAACAAAGGCAAGGAAAACTTCACCATTTCCGCATTTATTGCCTCGATTCCCGAATTCTTCAAGAGCAAGCTCTTTCAGGGCATTCTGATCCTGGCGGTGGCTTCCTTCATCCTTGAGCCCCTGGGCTTCATGGTCACCAGCTTCCTGGTGCTCATCGCCTACGGCTGGCTGCTGGGTGCCCGCAAGTACGGCCAGCTGGTGCTCATGTCCCTGCTGATCACCTTTATTCTCTATATTGTCTTCAGCGGACTGCTCAGCGTGAACCTGCCGCGCGGCACCATCGGCTTCCTGCGCAGCTTTGCGCTGACTCTTGAGGGAATTGTGCAGAACGTCAAGAATCTCTTTGGCGGCAGCAAACCCGCGGAAGAAACCGTTCAGGCGGCTACGGCCCTGCTTCGCAGCCTGCCTGTAATGCTGGGATAAGGAGGGATAACAACAATGTCAATGGGTCAATTGCTGATGTCTGGCATCTCAGCCGTGTTTAACCCCTCCATGTTCTTCATGGTTTGTATTGCCATCATTCTCGGTACGGTTTTCGGCGCGTTGCCGGGCGTCTCCGCCACCATGGCCGTGGCACTCGGACTCACCTTTACCTATACCATGCAGCCCATTCCGGCCATCGTTTTCCTGACGGCCATCTACTGCTCCTCCATCACGGGAGGATCCATCACCGCAATCCTGTTCAAGATACCAGGCGTGCCATCGTCGGCTCCCACCACGTTTGACGGCTATCCCATGGCCCAGCGCGGTGAGGCCGGCAAGGCACTGGGCGTGGCCCTGCTGGCCAGCGCCATCGGCGGCGTCTTCTCCGCCCTGGCCATGTTCCTGCTCAGCCAGCCCCTGACCGCGGCGGCCCTGAAGTTCGGCCCCAGCGATCTGTTCGCCGTGACCTTCCTGGGCCTGTCCATCCTGACCTGTCTGGACAGCGACCACATCCTGACCTGCATCATCTCCGGCCTGATCGGTCTGCTCCTTGCCTGCATCGGCCAGGACAAGATGTACGCGGTGCAGCGCCTGACCTTCGGCTCCAGCCAGCTGTTCGCGGGCGTTGAAATGATCCCCGTGCTCATCGGTCTGTTCGCCATCACCGAGGTCTTCAACCAGACCAATCCCAAGAAGAAACGCCTCTCTGCCGAGGACGGCGTCACCGGCGGCAAGGTCAATACCAAGATGCCCTCCCTCAAGGAATTCCTCTCCATCAAGTGGACCCTCATCCGCTGCTCCCTCGTGGGCACCGTCGTGGGCATCCTGCCGGGTGCCGGCGCCACCATCGCCAGCTTCATGTGCTATACCATGGAGACCAAGCTGTCCAAGTATCCCGAGAAGTTCGGCACCGGCATCATTGACGGCATCGCCGCTTCCGAAGCCTCCAACAACGCCGCCACCGGCGGCGCCATGGTGCCGCTGCTGTCCCTGGGTATCCCCGGAGGCAACGCCGCAGCCGTCATGATGTCTGCCATGACCCTCAAGGGCGTGCAGCTTGGCCCCCTGCTGCTGACCCAGCAGCCCACCTATCTGTCCGCCACCTTCATGTCCATGATCGTCACCAACATCCTCATGGTTATCGTGGCCATGTGGATTGCCAAGGTGTTTGCACAGATCCTGGCGATTCCGTACTACTATCTCGGACCCATCATCGTCATGCTTGCCATCATCGGCTCCTATGCCAACCAGATGGCCATTGCCGATGTGCAGATCATGGTGATCGCAGGCGTCCTCGGCCTGCTGGTCAAGGTTTGCCACTTCAACTCCGCGGCCATCGTTCTGGGTCTGGTGCTTGGCGGCATGTGCGAGAGCAACTTCTCCCGCGCCTACACCATGTCCAAGGCGAATGTCGGCGCCATGTTCAGCCCTGTGCAGCATCCCATCGCATTCGTGCTGATTATTATCTGCCTCGCACTGCTGCTCAGCCCGATCATTATGCCTCTCTTCAAGAAGAAGAAACAAGCATAAGGCCGAATCAGACTCTGCCGGCATTCCCGAAACGCCGGGAATGCCGGTTTTTCTTTTCAAACGTCAAGACTTGATGGAAGGATGAGGCAACATGAAAATTACAAAAAGCGCCACTGCCGGAACCCTGGAATCCAGTGATGCCATGGTGACGGTGGAACCGGGGAAGGGCATCGAACTCGAGCTCTCCTCCAGTGTCATGAACACGTATGGACGGCAGATCAAGGAAACCGTTCTGGACACCCTCAGCCGGCTGGGCGTTGAAGAGGGAAAGGTCACCGTGGTGGACAAGGGTGCGCTGGACTGCACCCTCCGCGCGCGGGTGGAATGTGCGGTGCTTCGCAGCACCGGCGAGAGCGACAAAAATGTTCCCTGGGGAGGTGTCATCAGATGATTCCGCGTCCGAAGCCTGAAAGGTTCCGCCTGCGCCGGACCATGATGTTTATGAACGCGCAGAAACCCGGTCTGATCAAGGACGCCTATATTTACGGTGTCGACTCCATCATGCTGGACCTGGAGGATGCGGTGGCGGAAAACCAGAAGGACAGCGCCCGCTTCTCCCTGTATCATGCCCTCAAGACCATCGACTACGGTGACACCGAGGTCATCGTGCGCATCAACGGTCTGGACACCCCGCACTGGGAAGAGGATATCCGGGTCTGCGTCGCCGGCGGTGCCGACGGCATCCGCATTGCCAAGTGCGAGAGCGCCCAGGATGTGCTGACCGTTGAAAAAC
Source organism: uncultured Eubacteriales bacterium (assembly GCA_902772995.1). Taxonomy (GTDB): domain Bacteria; phylum Bacillota; class Clostridia; order Christensenellales; family Aristaeellaceae; genus Ventricola. Next base: position 599 of record CACYCQ010000042.1, on the reverse strand, counting down.
ATGTCCTCGCCGCTGAGCGCGAGTTCGGCGTGGAGGAGGGGCGCACCCTGCTGATGGCGGCCCTGGAGAGCCCCAAGGGAATCCTCAATGCCTACGAGATCTGCGCGGCCAGCGAGAGGATGTTCGGCGTGGCCATCTCCGGCGGAGACTTCCGCAAGTGTATGCAGACCAAGTTCCAGCCTGACGGCGTGGATATGCTGGTGGCCCGCGGACAGATGCTCATTGCCGCCCGCGCAGCCGGTATTCAGTGCTTTGATACCGTCTTTACCGACCTGGACGATATGGAAGGGTTTGAGACTGAGGTCCGCCAGAACAAGGCCATGGGCTTTGACGGCAAGAGCCTGATCAATCCCAAGCAGATCCGTCTGGTGCATGAAATCTTTGCGCCCACCGAGAAGGAAGTGGTCCAGGCGGAAGCCATGGTCCGTGCTTTCCGTGAGGCGGCTGCGGCCGGCATCGGTGTTTTCACCGTGAACGGCAAGATGGTGGACATTGCCTTTATTCCCGGCGCGGAGAGGACCCTGCGCCTGGCAAAGGCCTGTGGCATGTATGAGGGGGATTTGGTATGAAAAACGCAGTCGGACGCGAGATCCCGGACG
>CACYCQ010000041.1:0-13652 GCA_902772995.1 uncultured Eubacteriales bacterium | reverse complement strand
GCCTCGATACAGGCGGGGTTCCCGCTGGCATGGTTGGACCGGGTGATGCCCTTGAAGGCAAAGATATCCTCGATCTTGCCGATGGCATACACGGTTTTGCCATCCGCCTTCAGCAGATCGCACATGGTATCCGGAGGCATGGCGCTGAAGTCCCGCCTGGCCCCCGTTCTTTTGAAGTCCTCCCGGGTGCTGCCCACAAAGGGTCTGGCAATGACGCGGCCCACCTCCAGGGGACCCGTCAGCATCTCCCTTGCGATCTCGCAGTCCCTGTACAGTTCCTCCAGGGGAACCAGGGCTTCATCTGCCGCAATCTGAAACACGCTGTCCGCGGAGGTATAGACGATCAGCTTGCCGGTGCGCAGGTGTTCCTCTCCCAGCTCCTTGATAATCTCCGTGCCGCTGGCCGGGATGTTTCCGAGGGTTTCACGGCCCACGGCGCGCTCAAACTCCTCCAGGAAGTCCTGGGGGAACCCGTCCGGAAACGTGGGGAACGGCTGTGTCAGCTGCACGCCGGCAATCTCCCAGTGGCCCGTGGTGGTGTCCTTTCCCGGAGAGACCTCCCGGAGTCTGCAGAAACTTCCCCTGGGATGCGCCACGGCGCCCGGGAAGGTGGCGCCCTCGATATTTCCAAGGCCAAGGCTGAACATGTTGGGGAGTTCCGGGTGACAGGTGTTGATCACATGTCCAAGGGTATCCGCCCCTGCGTCATCATACAGCTCCGCATCCGGCAGCGCCCCGATGCCGACGCTGTCCAGGACGATCAGAATGGCTTTCTTACTCATTCTCTTCCACCTTTTCCTCTGCTGTCTCATGTCCTTCATCCTTCTTTTCCTTGGAATCCAGCATCTGCTGGAGTTCCTCCATGAAGGACTCCACATCCTTGAACTGGCGGTACACCGAGGCAAAACGGATATAGGCGACCTCGTCCATGTTCCTCAGGCCGTTCATGACCATCTCGCCGATCTCGACCGTCGTCGTCTCCTGTCCGGGTTTCTGGAAAACCCGGGTCTCGATCTCGGAAACCAGTTTCTCAATGTCGGCCAGGGAAACCGGCCGTTTCTCACAGGCGCGCATGATGCCGCTGCGAACCTTGGCGGCGGAGAAGGTCTCCCTCCGCTTGTCCTTCTTGACCACAAGCACCGGAAGCACCTCGATCTTTTCATAGGTGGTGAACCTGCGCTTGCATTCCTCGCATTCCCTTCTGCGGCGGATGGACCCGTCCTCGGTGGGACGGGAATCGATCACCCGGTTCTCAGGGCATCCGCAATATATACATTTCATAGTACCTCCTCCGGCGATCCTTCCGCCTCACGTTCAAATTTCTGACCCAGGACATATCCCTGGACAATCACCTTCCATCGTTTGGGGAGCGGCCCCTCGTGCAGGAAAACCAGCACCAGGTCCCCCTGGCTTCCGGCGGCAAGCATGCCCGCGCGCTCATCCAGCAGCGCAAACAGGTCCCCCTCTCCCGGGGAGAGGCGCAGATTCGGCCACTCGCACGGGAAAAAGCCCCGGTTGTCAAGGCGCACCGTACAGGTCACCAGCGTGCAGTCTTCCTTTTCCAGCGCCCGGGGTTCGGCAAAGGATTCCACCGCCAGGGTGGCCTCCCGCCATCCCCCGGTCATCTGCTCAAACATCTCCGGATTTGCATCCGCCTTCACCGCCTGCACCTGCATCGACACGATCCCGGGCGTCAGGTGCTGCCAGCCGAACCACACCACCGCGGCCATTCCCAGCGTCGCAGCGATGCACACCGCGGCCAGGACACGAACAAACACCCTCACGCTAATCCTCCAGAATGGCACTCATCTGATCAATCATCTCGGCATCCTTCATCCGGAACTTGAAAACCACCCTCCGGCTGGCCTCCATGTTCACTGCGCCATTGGGATAATAGACCGGGTCCGAATAGGAGCGGCCGTTTGCGGTCAGGATTCCCTGCAGCAGGTTCTTTTCAGCCTCGCTGATGCCGGGCATTTCCCCGCCCAGACAGTAGGTGGCCACCGCCAGCGCCCGGTCCTGGGACAGCTTCAGGTTGGACAGATAGCTGCCGGAGGTATCCGTGTGCCCCTCGATGATGATCTCTCCGATGTATTCCTGATAGTCCGCGCTCATGAGGGTGCGCAGGTACACGGGGATGAACCGGTTGAGCAGCTCCTTGCCGCTGTCCTTGAGCTCATTGCGCCCCGTGTCAAACAGCACGGAACCCGAAAACCCGATGGCGCCGGTGTTCTTGTCCACCACGGCATCCAGTCCCGCCCCTCGGAGTTCATCCCTCAGGGCCTCGATGATTTCCGAGCGCAGGCCCACCAGCTTGTCGATGCGCGCCTGCTGGGCCGCCAGCAGCGCCGCCTGTTCCTCGATCTTGCTCTGCTGGAGGGACAGGCTCTGCTGGGCGGCGGTCAGACGGGTCCGGTTTTCATCCAGCTCCGCCTGCTGCTCCTGAAGCATCAGGGTCGTGGTCGCCAGCAGCTCCTCCTTGTCCTCCAGCTGCGACTGCTGATCCAGGAGAATGCTCTGCTGGGTGGCCAGCTGCGCCTCCTTGGTTTCCAGCTCGATGGTCTTCTTCTGCTGCAGGTCCACCAGCTGGTAGACCGCCGCAAACAGAATCAGCGCAAAGGTAAAGAGCATCCCGGCCATCATATCCGAATAGGAAATCCAGAAAGACGGATTGCTTCCCCGTCTGCGTCGGCTTCGGGACCCCGTCATACGTCACTTCCCCCATCCGCCTTCCGCTCAGCGAGCGCCGCCGTGAAGCGGGACAGTTCCGCATTCATCTTCCGGATCTCGGAGGCCAGCTGCTCCCGGCCCGCATTGACCAGGTCCGGCAGCTGCTCTGACACCTTCTGGACGCCCTGAAGCGACTGGGCCAGCTGCCGGCTGCTCCGGGTCAGGCTGTCGCTCATGCTTTGCATCTGCCGCTCCAGATCCTCCGCCGTCTGCCGGGTAAACTGGCTGCCGCTGCGCGAGAGCTGCGCCGCCGCATCCCTCAGCCGCTCACAGACCTGGTTCAGGCTTTCCGAGCTGGAGGCGATCTCCTGCTGGCTTGCGGCCAGATACCGGTCCAGCCTGGCCAGGTATTCCTGTTCGCTCTGGTCCAGTTTGGACTGACGGTCCATGAGATCCGTCAGCATCCTCCCCTGCATGGCGGTGTTGCGGGTCACCTCCCCAAGCATCGCCGAGGTGCGCGCCTGCAGCTCGTCCGCTTCCGATCTTGAGCGGGTCATGTCCGTCACATAACCCTTGAAATGCTCCAGTGTCCCCTGGGTCATCTGCTGCATGTTGATGACATCCCGGGTCATGCTGTCAATGGCCGACGCCGCGTCCCTCATTTCCCGCTGCACATTCGCCTGCTCCTGGCCCGTGGCCTGCAGGACCTGCCTCAGGTGATCAAACTCCTGCCCCAGGGCAACGTTCATCCGCTTGACAAACACCCCGACGATCCGGTCCACGCCTTCCACCTGTGCATGGGTCGCCGCCAGGATGAAGTTGTCCATGGAGCGCTGAACCGGCAGCATGGCGCGGAGGATGGCATCCTCCATCTGCGCGGACAGCCTCTCCCCGATTTCCTGGGACACCCGGCGAAGCACCGCCGTCTGTTCCTGCTGAAGGGTCAGCATTTCGGTCTGCCCGGACACCGGCTTGGGCATGGCATACAGGCTGAACACCTCGCAGAAACGGTCAACCGCCTTCGCGCAGGCTGTGGTTTTTGAATTGTTCAGCAGCGTAAACAGCAGCGAGGCCGACACGCCCGCGATGGATGTTAAAAAGGCCGTGCTCATGCCGCCGATCAGCTGTTCCATGGCCGCCAGCAGCTGCTCCGTATGGGCCGCGGACAGGGTCAGCCCGGACAGTCCGGTCACCAGTCCCAGAAACGTGCCCAGGATGCCCAGGGAGGTCAGCAGCCCCGGGGTGATCTCCGCAAGGCCCGTGCTGCTGACCGCCTCCACGATGGCGTCCTCATTGATGTACTGGGTGACGTCGCAGCTTTCCCCGTGGGCCGAGCGCATTTCGGCATTCTGGAGAAAATCCGACCAGATCGCCTGAAGCCGGTCCCCCAGAAAGCTCACATCGTGCCAGGATTTCTTGTCCTTTTTCTGCTTGTGCTCCGTCACGATCACGCGGCTGGCCCTTCTCAGCTTTCTGGCAACGCCGCCCAGCGGAAGGACACAGCGAAAAATGCCGATCAGCGTCACCATGAGGATCGCTGCATAGATCACCATGTCCAGAGAAAAAAAACGTCGAAGAACGTCAAAAACCTCTTTCATCGTCTATCCTTCTGTGCTCGTTGGTTTGCGGAAGCAGGGAAGCCCTCCTCCCCCGTTCCGTCTTCCGAGCGGATGTCTGTATTATACCAGTTCAATTAAGATGAAACAATCATCTCTTTCTTCCCGCGTGGCCCCTTTCGCATTCAGGCGGGGTTCTTCCCTTTCCTCCGCCCGCACACTCCGGTGCACAGCGCCAGCACCCGCAGCAGTCCCGCCAGGGACAAAAGGTCAAAAGCCTTCCAGAAACCCTTGCCCCTGAAGGCCACCGACAGGGACCCTTTCGTGTCTGCCGGGAGTTCAATGCGGATCCGGTTGTTGTCGCCGCGGGTCACCGGGAGCTCCTGCCCGTTCAGCCATGCGGCATACCCGTCATAGGCAAACAGCGGGAATTCCACGCTGCCGCCTCCCGGGGATTCCACCTGGCAGGTGATCCGGGTGCCGTCTTTCTCATATTTCGTGACATCGACGTCCTGCAGGAACAGGGACCTGTCCACGGTCCGGGTGATGTCCGTTCCGGGAATCAGGTATTCGATATTCTCCGGAATGGAGGAGGTCGTCGTGCCGTATGTGAGGATCTCATTTCTCCGGGTCTGGATGCTGATGCTCGGCAGAATCTGCACCACGCAGAGCGCCAGCAGCAGGGGCATGATCCGTCCGTAATACTCGCGGGAGATGTCCTTCCAGCCGCATGCCGCCACATAGCACAGCAGAGGGGAGCTGATGGTGGCGAACCTCCACGCAAACTGCAGATAGCCCAAAATGCCGCCGGAAAGCTGCACCGCCCGTCCCCAGGGGAACAGGGATGTCTGCATGACCAGAAACAGCCCGGACAGCAGACTCATCCGCAGGACCAGGGACCTGTCCCGGATGGGCCTTCGCTCCATCCACAGGTACGCCACCACAAACAGCCCCAGCAGGGGGATCACGCCTGTCTCCACCGGGACGGGCGTCAGCCCGGGATCCAGATAGACATGGTCGATGGATCCCTCTCCCAGAATCAGCAGCTGGCCCAGAGAGGACATGTTCTTGCGGATGTCCGTCACCAGCAGCATATCCGCGCCGATCTGCTGCCTGAGATAGCCCACCATCGGCACGATCTGAAACAGGCAGAGGACCACCGTCCACAAAAGCGCCCGGCAAAGAGACAAAAGCCTGCCGGGCTTCATAATATCCCGGATGTACAGCAGGCACAGCGCAAATGCCAGGATGGCGCACATCAGGCAGGAGAGCATGTGGCTTAAAAACACGGAGGCTGCCGACAGGGTCAGCCACGGCCATTTCCGCTCATCCCCCCGGATCACCTCAAGCAGCCCCATGATGAACAGCGGGACAAAGATCATCGCCAGGCCCTCGCCCACGGCGCCCCGGACATAGACGTCCGTATTGCGGTACGGGGAGAGCACATACAGGGCAGCCGCCAGGGTGGCCACCTGAGCATCCTTCAGAATCCGCTTTGCGCTCATATACATGCTGAATGCGGAAGCGATGTTCATCCCGATCAGCAGCAGGCTGAAGACAAACTGGCAGGACGCGCCCCCCAGGAGCATCAGGGCAAACGGGATGAGGAAAAAATCCGGGTAAAAGGCCGACGTGATGGCCCCGTATCCGTTGTAGGTGTACCCGCCCGCCCGAACCGGGAACTGCCCCGACCGGAGTCCGTCCGCCAGGTTGCAGATTCTCGGAATATGGAACTTGATGTCGTGAAGGATGATCAGATCGTCCTTCAGGAACGGCGCACAGGAGAACAGCAGGGCAAACGCGATCAGCATACATCCTGTCCGGTTGGACAGGCGCACGCCCCTGCAAAAGGCGATCCAGGCGGCGGACAGGGCGATCACCATCAGAAGCAGGAAGAAGGCAGGGTCCTTGTATTTCGGGCTGTAGAGGCGGATATCCTCCACCTTGATCCGGCTGCCCTGCACAAATTCGACCTGGATCTCAAACCGGTCCGCTTCATCCAGCAGCGTAAACGAGGCCTCGCCTTTTCCGCCTCCTGCGGGAACGGGGATCATCTCCCTGTCGATCCGGGCCCCGTTTGACGAAACGAGGTGGATCCTGTTTTCCCCGTCCCCCCATATGTACCAGCTCAGGCGGTAGCTGCCGGCGGGCAGGTCCAGATACGGTCCTCTGGAGATCGCGCCATAGTTTTTTCCGCTGTCCGCATCCAGCGCCATGCCCGCGTCCAGATAGACCTGCTCCCTGTCATCCGGGTCCGTCATGTTCTCCCAGACCTTCTGTTTATCAAGCGCCCCGGAAAAGAAGAGGATGACCGCGATCAGCAGTGCACCTGCAACAGGGAGCCATGTCTTCAGCAGGCCGGGTTTTTGTCTGTGGTTTGTCATGTTCTCGCTTTCCATCTCACACAGTTCAGGCATGGAATCCGTTTTCCGGTCTGCCCCGGATCCGCGCCCGCCGTCCCCGGGTCTGGGCTGATCAATACCTTGACCCTGCACGCCCGGAACATGAGACCTGAAAAGAACCTCCGCATCCGCGGCTTTCCTGACGTCTCCTTGGGAAACCGCCTTTTCTCAAATCTCATGACTTTTAAGTTATACTACCTCATAAATCCGATTCTGTAAAGCGGACGATGAAGCCCCGGTTTTTTTGCCAGGGCCTTAAAAAAAGCTCACCCGGAAAGGGTGAGCCCTGGTTGAATTACGGTTCGCTTCTTCTGCGTCTTCTTCTGGGGGCCGTGCTCCCGGAGGCAGGCGGCGCCTCCGGATTTTCTGAAGACCCGGATGCGTCAGGGGCTTCCACTGGCATTCCGGCGGACGTGGCGTCCTGCACGGGAATCGGATCCATCCGGGGAACATCCGGCTTCACCGGTTCCTCGGGCATCACAGGTTCCTCGGGCATCTGCGGTTCCGCGGGGAGTTCCGGTTCCGCGGGCATCTTCGGCAGGTCTCTTTGAAACACGGGAATCGGGGATTCCTCCGCCCCGCCGGAGGCTTCCGAATCAAACGGTGAACGCTCAGGCGTTCCGTCCGTCCAGTTCTCCGGCATCTTCTCCTGTGCGAAGGGTTCCCTGTCCGCTTCCAGTTCTGCCTGCCGGGCGGCATAATTCAGGTTTTCCTGATAGGCTGCCGCTGCGCTTTGCGCCTTTCCCCGGACCTCATTGAGCTGATTTCTGCGGATGCGTTCCTTTTCGTCCTCATCCACCTCGATGTCGTCTTCCCCGGAATCCTCCTCCTCATCGTCATCCTCAAACACGTCTTCGGACCTCTTCCTGTAAATGAAGAATCCATAGGCTGCCGCGATGGCGCAAAGTCCCAGAATGGCCATCAGGATGGTGCTGAAGGAGATTCCCTTTTTCTCGGAAACCGGTTCCGGAGTCGGCAGCGGCGCGATCGTGGCTTCCGGGGTCGCTGCAGGCAGCGTCCCGTCATCATAGACCACCGCATACCTGGCATAACTGCTTCCGGAGGCGATTTCAAGGACGCATTCTCCCGGTTCGGGAAGCTTGACCTCCAGGGTATAGCTGCCATCCGCGCCGGACACCGCAGTGCCTGCGGACAGCCTCCGTTCGCCTTCTGCAACGGCGACCTCCAGCAGCGTCAGCCGTCCCAGGACACCCGGGCTGGATGTGGCTGCGGGAGCGCCGACAGGCGCCTCATAGATGGCCGTTGCCGTCACGGTGGAAAATGCGCTGACGGAGCCCGTGACGGTGAAGGTCCCTGTTTTGGTCTCCGCCGGAACGTTTTTGGCCGTGATGTTGCCGCTGCTGGCCAGAAGCCTGGCCGGATTGCTGATGACATAGGGCGTGGGCGTTGCAACAGCCTTCGGAGTGGCCGTGATTCCCGCCACGATCGCGCCCTCGGTATTGCTGTTCCAGCTGTCATCCACCGGCAGCAGGTCCTGCAGCGGCGTTCCCTTGATGGTGTAGCTGACATTGTTTCCGCTGTTGGCAGTGGTTGTGGCGGTTCCGGATGTGGTGCCGGAGTTTGATACGGAGGCCACGCTGGTGGTGAGTTTCTGCTGGGCAAGGACGCTCTGCAGTTCCCCGATGGTCAGCATCTGCGCGCAGTCGCTCAGGACATATCCGTCAATCCCGTTATAGTTGACCTGGTACCAGGTTTCATTTCCGTAGCTCTGCGTTCCCGTCACCAGCAGCAGGGTATTGATGGGGATTTTGGCCAGGTAGGTCGAGGACTTGGTGGGAGCGGATCTCAGATTGACGCTGCCCACGATCAGCCGCGCATAGGCGCTCATGGACTCCGTCCCGAAGGGCTGGAGTGTCGCGGCGGGCGTCGGCACGGGCGTCGCATTGGCCGCGGCAAGCCGTTTGAGATAGTCCGCCTGTTCCTGTGCACCCATGACTCGCGCCAGATCCGCGCGGACAAATCCCCACTGGCCGTTGTACTGGGCCATGTACCAGGTCATTCCGTCATTTCCGGTCTGAACCCGGTATACGCGCACCACGGTCTCCGCCCCCAGAATGTTCTGCAGGTAGGCATTGGCATCCGGATTTCCCCTGAGAGGCGTTCCGTTTGACAGGATTCTGGCATACACATCCACGTCCACGGGCGCTGCCGTCGGTGTCGGTCTGGCCGTCGGCGTCGGGCTGGGGGTCGGGCCCGTTGTCGGGGCTCCGGTCGGGGTTGCGGTCGGGGTCACCGTCGGAGTCGGCGTGACGGAGGGCACACTTGTGGGGGTCGGGGTCGGGTCCGGCACTGTTTCAGGATCATCCAGTTCCGCAATATACCTTTCCTCTTCGAGGGTGGCCATCAGCCTCACGAACTGGGCGGACATGTATCCTTCATCCCCGTTGTCCGTGCGCACCAGGCACCAGGCATTCCCGCCCGCGTCCCTGACCTGCTCCATCACCCAGATGATGCTGTTTTTGCCAAGCCTTCTGACCACGCCCGCATTCTTGGTCGGCTGCCGGCGGACATTGACCTGGTTTCCTGTATTGAATCCGTAATGGTACACCGCCCCGTCAGACAGGACCTGTTCCCTGCCCGGATCGGGAGTGGCCGTGGGCTCCGGCACAGGGGTCTGCGTCGGTTCGGCGGTGGGCGCATCCGTCGTCTCCGGGGTGGCGGTGGGTTCCGGCGAGGGCGTCGGGGTCGCCTCCGGCTGTTCAAGGGATTTGAGGGCTTCCTCCGCCTCCTCGGGAGAAAGCGTTTTCAGCAGGAAATCCCGCATGTATCCGGAGGACCCATCCTCCACGTTCGTGACTTTATACCAGGTATTGTGCGATGCATCCGTGACCTGCTCGGTCACCTGGAAGAGCACCTTGTTCGGGTAGGATTTCACGATGTTTCCGTCGGGAATCTTCTCCCGAAGATTGTTTTTCCCCGTGCTGTTTGCGGTCAGCGCGTAGGTGCCGGTGATCTGTGTCCCCTGCTGGGACTGCTGCCCCGACTGAAGGATCCGTCCGGCTTCCTCAGCGGAGACTTCCCGGACCTGATCCATCCTGACGAATCCGGAGCCCTGACCGGAGATGGAATCCACCAGAATCCAGAAATTCCCGTCCTGCCCCCAGACGCCGCTTCTGCCCTGCAGAACAGCCTCCCGTCCTGCCTCAAAGATCAGCATTCCGTCCGGGCTGTCCAGGACAGGCGTCGACTCCTGAAGGGTCACCATCCACCCGGGAACCTCCATCTGAGGAAGGGGCGTGGATTCCGTCACAGGGGGCTGGGCCGGTTCGGGCGTCGCTTCGGTGTTGGGTTCAGGCGCAGGTTCCGCTGTCGGCTCCGGCGTCGGCTCGGAGGTTGGCTCCAGCGTGGGTTCCGCCGTCGGTTCGGAGGTCGGCTCCGGTGTTGGTTCCGGCGTGGGTTCCGCTGTCGGTTCGGGCGTCGGCTCCGGTGTGGGTTCCGGCGTCGGCTCCGGTGTCGGTTCCGGCGTCGGCTCAGGCGTGGGTTCCGGCGTCGGCTCCGGTGTGGGTTCGGGTGTGGGTTCCGGCGTCGGCTCCGGTGTGGGTTCCTCCGTCGGTTCAGGTGTCGGTTCCGGCGTGGGTTCCTCAGTCGGCTCCTGCGCAGGCTCCGCAACCTGGATTCCCCGGCTCTCCAGCCACACATCCGTACTTTCACCGCTGTCCGGAATCCCGTTGTAGGTGGCAATCAGGGAAACAGGAAGGGAATCCGGCATGGTCGGATCCGCGAGGGTCAGCGGCTGATCCTCCACCACCGATACAGGGGCCTCTCCCATCATCTCCCCATATTCATTGAAGACCTGTACGACGCCTCCGCCGGCGGCAATCAGTGCGCGCGCTTCCTCAGGCAGCTGATTGAGATCCAGCCAGAACAGCCTCGCGCCCCTGGTGGTCATGCTCTCTCCCAACGGAAGCTCCGTCTCCTGGTTTTCAGCGTCCCGGATCACCAGACGAATCCTGGAGACATCCGCCAGTCCCGCTGAACACAGCAGCACCAAAGTCAGCAGCACTGCAAGTCCCTGTGCCAGTTTCTTCATAATCCTTCATCCCTCTTCCTGCATGTCCGGGACCCGTTGTCTGTCCCGGCAAGTCCCTTGGTATGCCCTTATTTTGCCCTGACCTTCACAATGCTCATCACAAACCCGGCAAAAACGCTTTGTACGCCGATGGCGATGAGGGTCACTGCCGGAATGGTGATCCTCATAATCTCCTCCGGGATCAGATCGCGGTACCCGCTGGTCCTCCAGAAAGACACCGCCGTGATGCTCAGGGCAATGCCGATGATCGTGACCAGCGCCCCGCAGAAGATGAAGGTATCCTCCTTCAGCTTCCGGTTCCAGTCCGTCTCCCTTCGCGGAAGCAGGTGATGGTTGTAGGCATACAGCTTCACCAGAAGGAACATGGTCGTGATATTGAACCCCAGAATGATGAAAAACGCAAAATACAGCAGGGTGTTGATGCTGAACACCACATTGAACAGGTGCAGCTGCCCGCCAAGGAGCACCAGGCTTCCCGCAATGCCCGCAATGAGCAGAAACAGCCCGGGATACAGGAACAGCCAGTTGGGCGCATACATCAGAAGGAACTTCAGGTGTCTCCAGCCGTCCCGGAAGCTTCTCAGGTGCGGCGGCCTGCTCCTTCCGTCCTTTTTGAGCGTCGTCGGCACTTCCGCGATCCGAAGCCCGTTCAGCTCCGCCTTGACCACCATTTCGGAGGCATATTCCATGCCGGTTGTCTGCAGATCGAGGCCCAGGATGGCTTCCCGGCGATATCCTCTCAGCCCGCAGTGAAAGTCCCGGATGCGGCTGTGAAAGAAGATGCGTCCGACGAAGGACAGAATCGGATTGCCGATATACCTGTGGCTCCAGGGCATTGCCCCGTCCTCGATGCCTCCCGCAAAGCGGTCCCCCATGACCAGGTCATAGCCCTCCCTGAGCTTTTCAACAAAGGGCATGAGATGAAGAAAGTCATAGCTGTCGTCCGCATCTCCCATGATGACATACGTTCCCCTGGCCTCCTGGCAGCCGGTGATCAGGGCGCTGCCATATCCCTTCCGGGAGGCGGTGACCACCCTTGCGCCTTCCGCCCGGGCGATCTCCTGACTTCCGTCCGTACTGCCGTTGTCAGAAATCAGGACCTCCCCATCAATCCCGTGATCCGTCAAAAACCGCCTTGCCTTGCGGATACACACCGCAAGCGTCTCCGCTTCGTTCAGGCAGGGCATCAATATCGTCAATTCCATCATTATATCTCCGAGCCGTATTTTTCCGTTGCTTAACCCTTCAGTCGTTGCCGGTAGATCCTGCGCCCGTGCCAGCGAATGGTCACCGGTTCATACACCGTCCCCACCCGCCGAAGGATCTCCAGCGCGTCCCTTTCCGAGCGGTATCCGTTCTGGGAAAATACCGGGCACTTTTTCATGCCGGATTCATCCGGGTCGCAGATCTTCATCACCTGGTCCATGGCGCGCTCGACGGTGGTCTCGTGAGGATAGATATACAGGCCGCTGATGTCATCCAGACCCACCTGCGGCCGGATGACCATTCTGAACCGGTTCCCGGGCATCTGCTCTTCCAGGCGTTTTTTCATCTGGGCGATTTTCTCATCTCCATCCACCAGCTTGAAATACACCACCTCATCCGGCCTGTAATAGTCGCTTTCCAGATAGTTGCGGTAAGGGGACGTCCTCAGAAGTTCGTAGACATTCCGTTCATGGCTGTTTAAGGGTCCGTGATGGAAGATATAGGTGCTGTTCCTGTGGATGGTGTAGATGCTGTATCCGGTCCCCTCCTCCTTCAGGAGCGACTCCAGACAGGCCACATCCGGGAGCTGCATTCTGTGGATCCACAGATACTGGTTCTGCGTGACATCATAGACCGCGGCGCCGTCCATGACGATCATGGGCGCCGTGGGACGGACCGCATTCATCTGCTGGGTAAAAAACGCCGGGGCATGCTCGGTGATCAGGCAGATTCTCGCGCCATCCCCCATCAGGTAATTGAGGTGCACCAGCGTGGAGGCGCCGATCTGCGCGTACCTGTCCGGAACCAGGTCCGACGCCCGCAGGAAAAACACCAGATGGGGCGTCTTTTCTCTGGGGAGCCGGACCAGATTGACCCCGATGGCGACAAGCGTTCCCACAAAGGTATCGATCATCCGGTGGAACACCTGGTGCACAGGCTGCTCGATTTCCGGAAAGCTGATGACGATGCACAGGAACACGATCGCCGCCAGGCTCGCCGATTCCGCTTTTTCCAGCGCCACGGAGGCATACAGGGTCGCCATGACCCCCAGGGACATCAGGATGTAGACCAGCGGAAGATGCTCCTGGGCCGCGGGGAAAATGGTGAGCACCATGAGAAAGATCACGGCGCAGACAGCGCCGATCACCGTCCCCGTCAGGCGGCTCTGGGCAAATGCCTTTGAATCCGTGGAATAGGGCTGGACACAGATGATGGCGGTGATCATCGCCTCCGCCGACATGTCGGACCCGCTGTATCCCCGGAAATAATAGATCAGCAAGCAAATCAGGACGGCAAGGGAAGTTTTGATGATCCTCTGTCCCACCTTGGGAAGGCGCTTTTCTTCCCTGTCCATGCCATATGTTCTCACTTTTCTCCTCCCATCCGACGAATCTGCTTCAGGGATTTATCCTGCAGCACGGTTCCCCGCCCCTCTTTTTCGCATGCCGTACAGCAGAGCGCAAAGCAGGATGGCGCCCGCCAGGCTGATTCCTTCACAAACCCTCCACAGAAGCGGTTCCTCAAACCGGAGCAGGAGCTGTCCCTCTGTTCCCTTCGGGACGGTGAAGGTGACCCGATTGTTTTCTCCTCTTTCATAGGGAATGCTCTGCCCGTCCAGTGTCAGCCGGTAATACGGGAATGCCAGGATCGGCAGGGACACCCTCATATCCTCTTCCGCCTGCACTCTCATCCGGGCACCTGTGGAAACACGGGTATAGTCCTCAATCTGTCCTTTGCCCTCCAGCTCAATGTTCCGGGTGACCATCT
>CACYCQ010000040.1:0-6489 GCA_902772995.1 uncultured Eubacteriales bacterium | reverse complement strand
TTCCCCGGCCGCAGCCGACAGCGCCTCCTCCCGCCGGGCGCGGCGCCTCCCTCCCCGCGGCTCTTTCCGGAGCGGAAAGGCGCTGCACACGGGGCCACGGCGGGCAGCGCAGCGGTTCCCGTACAGGGGCGGTGTCAGGGAATCGTCACCGTCACAACGGTTCCGCCGTCGTCGCCGGGGGCGATCGCCAGCGTGCCGTTACACAGCCTTTCGTCCCAAACCTCGTGCCCGCGGGCAGCTTCCCCGGGCCGGAGCAGCCGTAGGGAAATCCGGGCAGAAACGCGTCTGGAAAACTGGAACAGGCGGGACTACTGACTCAGCAGCTCTTCGAGGGTTTCAAACAAAACATCCGGATCCACCGGTTTGCTCAGGTGCGCATTCATGCCCGCCTGCATGCTTTGCTGCACATCCTCATCAAAGGCATTTGCCGTCAGCGCGATAATCGGAATATTCCCTGCATCAGATCTGTCGATCGCCCTGATTCTGCGGGTGGCTTCCAGCCCGTCCATTTCAGGCATCCGCATATCCATGAGAACCGCGTCATAGTAGCCTTCTTCGTGTTCTTCAAACATTTCCACGGCAATACGGCCGTTTTCCGCATGCTCCACCTGTATTTCACGCATGGCAAGCACCATCATCATAATCTCGGCGTTGACCGGGACATCTTCCGCCAGCAGCACCCTGCGGCCTTTGAGATCCGCCTTTTTCCGTACAGGTGCCACCTTCTTCTTTTTCAGGGCCTCCCTGAACTCATCCATGACGGTCCCGGCGAAAAGCGGTTTTGCGGCAAAGGTGTCCACTCCCGCCGTCTTCGCTTCATCCATAATCTCATCCCAGTTGTATGAGGTCAGAATGACCACCGGCGTGTCGTTGCCCACCGCGGCCCGGATCTGCCGGGTCGTTTCGATGCCGTCCATCTCCGGCATGCGCCAGTCCACCAGGATCAGATTGTAGGGCTCTCGTCTGGCATGGCGGACTTTCACCATCTGCAGCCCTTCCGCGCCGGACAGGGCGCATTCACAATTCACACCCACCTGGCCAAGTACCAGCTGGGCATGTTCACACGCGATCGGGTCGTCGTCAATCACCAGGACGAACATTTCATGGGGATGCAGCATATCGGCATCTTCCCCGGCGCTTTCACGGTCGCAGTCGATCAGTGTGACCGTCACCGTAAATGTCGTTCCTTTCTGCTTTTCGCTCTCTACCGAAATCGTTCCGTTCATCAGGTCTACATAGTTCTTGGTGATAGCCATGCCCAGGCCTGTGCTTCCAAAGCGGTTTGTGCTGGATGAATCCTCCTGGCTGAATGCATCGAACAGCCTGGGAAGATACTCCTGACTCATCCCGATGCCTGTATCGCTGATGACAAAGCGCAGCGTGGACCTTCCGTCGAACTTTGCGATGTTTTCCACAACAAACTTGACGGAACCGCCTGAGGGTGTAAACTTGACCGCGTTTCCAAGGATGTTGATCATCACCTGCCGCAGCTTGATGTCATCGCCGATATAGTAATCGTCGACCGCGCCCCTGACATGGCATTCATACTCAATGCCCTTGTCCCTGCACTGGCCGCTGATGATCGTATTGACCTGGGCCAGCATCCTGGCGAATGAGAACTCTTCAATTTTCACGGTCATACGCCCGGATTCGATGCGGCTCATGTCAAGAATATCGTTGATGATGCTGAGCAGGTGCTGGGCGGACAGCCCGATCTTCTCCACATGCTCCCGCGTCGTCTGGGATATGCCGGGATCACTCAGCACAATCCGGTCCAGCCCGATGATCGCGTTCATCGGCGTGCGGATTTCATGGCTCATATTGGACAGAAAAGCCGTCTTTGCCTTGTTGGCCTGATTCGCCTCTTCGAGTGCAAGACTCAGGGATTCCTGCTGCCTTGCCAGTTCCTGAAGCATTTCTTTCCGTTCCGTGATGTCGATAAACACGCCGATATACGCGATCGGCGTCCCGTCCGGACGGCGCGTGGGTTTGCCCACGGCCCGGTACCAGCGGTACCCTCTGGTTTTCGTCAGGAGACGGTACTCCACATCATAGATCTTCCTCCCCGTATAATCGGAGATGGTTTCATTATACTCCTTCAGTATGCGCTCCCTGTCCTCAGGATGCAGCAGATCGGACCAGGATTCCAGGGCATCCGGAAAATCATCCGTGTCATGATACCCGAGCATTCTCCGGAACTCGTCACTCCAGCTGACGCTTTTCATCCTGCCTGATTCATCAAAACTCATGGTCCATTTTCCGGACCCGAGCATTTCATGGATGGTGTCAAGGGACGCAGCCTCATTCTGCAGCTCAGCATACAGGACATCATGTTCCTTTGCCTGTGTGATATCGATCGTCACGCCCCTGTACCGCACCGGCCTGCCTTCAGGGTCCCGGGACAGTCTCCCCATGCTGCGGTACCACCGGAGGGAACCGTCCTTTCTGAAAAAGCGGAACTCATGGCCCGTTGTACTCATGATCTGTTCATCATAGGCGCCGGCATTCAGATCAGAAAAGAGCTGGTCCCTGTCTTCCGGGTGAATCCCCCGCACAAATGATTCCAACGTGTTCGGGAAATCATTCTGGTCGGTATACCCCATCAGCCTGCGGAATCCGTCCCCCCACTGCACAGAGACCACAGAACCATCCGGCGCATAGTTGATGTCCCAGCTTCCCGCCTTTGTCAGATCGGTCAGAAGACGGATCGTTGCGGCCTGCTCTTCTATGATCCGCCTGTCCTTTTCATCGGTACCCATAAAGTCTCCCTTTCTCCCGGATCCTGTCTCAGGTCTCATCCCGTTTTTCACGGACACTCCTGATGCCGCGGCCAGGTCCCTCCTCCATCCGGTCGGGCGCCTTGTTCACGGTCTGTTCCCGTCCCCTGATGGTCCGGCTCACATGATGAAAGCGTGACACCCCTTCCCGTCTGTTTCCCTCTGTGTCAAACCGCTTCCATCATTCTCATTTTCAGGTGCGTGTCCATGTTGTTCTCAAGTATATCCATAATTCTCACATCAAATATCCTATGACCTTATAAGTGTAACACAATTGTCTGTGAGTTTCCACCATGCTGACAAAAAAGATCTCTTTAAGGAAGCAGTTGTAGACAGGTTTGAGAGAACGCTTGATGCCAGCAGTGTGGACGCTTTTATCACTGCCATGTGGAACAGGGATGAACGGGCGGCATCGGAAATGCTCACAAAAATATAGTGGAATTCCATCAGCTATGATGATTACGGTGAAGAATACTATCATGGAATGCTGAATGGAATCTTTACTTCCCGCGGATTCGCACCTGATTCAAATGATGAAGCGGGCCCTGGCGGGCCGGATCTCAGAGTCAAAGATCGTGGGAGACGTGCTTTCCTGCTGATGGAATTCAAGCGGTCTGCCAGGAAAGAAGACCTTGATGCAGACTGTGATGAAGCAATCCGTCAGATCTTTGAAAAAGGCTACGATAAGGTCATTCCGGAAGGCTATGAGGAACAGCTGATTTGCGGCATCGCCTTCCATGCCAAGACGGACAGGGTCAGGTTTGTGAGATAACAGGCAGAATACCGGCGCCCTCCATTCCCCATCCCGGGACATCTGCCGGGGAGGCGGGGTGGAGGGCGTTTCTTTGTTGATGGGGAGAATGTCATGGGAGAGGATATGTCAGGAAACGGGCCGCAAATCCGAAATGGATGATGCGGCCCGATTCCACTTTTCCCTGCAGGATCATTCGTCAGGCGCTCCGGGGTCAGGCCCGGGTTCATCATCGCGCGGCCTTCATGCCGGCCGGGATCTGGCCTTCAGCTCTCGCAGGCACTGCCTCCCGCACATGGCCTCGGAGCCTGCGCCTCAGACCCCCGGCAGACTTCTCATGTCCGGCTTCAGGCGTGTTCGACCTGGACCTGGCAGGAGCGCATCGTCTCCAGCGCCGCCAGATGCTTTTCCGGAGTCACGCCGGCACAGCAGGCAGCATCCACGCTGACTTTGACCTCCGGCATTGCCGCCTTGAACAGCAGCGCGTTGCTGACCACGCAAATGTCCGTGCAAAGACCGACCAGCTCCAGTTCTATCTCTTCCTCTTCTGACAGCGCCTTCAGGTCCTCCGCAAGGCGCGTGCTCCCGAAGCAGGGCTTTGTATAGGTTCTCTCCTCCGCCAGCAGTTCCGCAATCTCCGGGCGGATCTGCCAGCCCTGGGTCCCCCTGATGCAGTGGGGAACGGGCAGATATTTCCCCTCCTGCGTCTGCATGTAGTTCTCTTCATGGGTATCCATGGTGGCGAAAACGTTTTCGGCCGGGTAGCTGAGAATCTTCTCCCTGACCGCGTCCACAATCGCCACCGCTTCCCGGGTTCCAAGGGCTCCGTCAATAAAATCGTTCTGCATGTCAATGACAACCAGAATTTTTCTCATCTTTATCTCCTCATTTCGTCGGTGTTCTTCCATGAATAATGTGCCGCCGGACTGCTTTTTCCGGGGAAAGGCTGTGCCATTGTACCAAATCCCGGGGATTGGAGGCAAGAACCCGTCACCCGCCCCGCGGGTCCCGGTCTGCCGGGAACCTCCAGCCCCGGCGGTGTTTCCTCCGCCTTCCCTGACCGGCTCCGCCCGTATGCCTGCGCGGATGCGGATTCCCCTTTCCATATATTCCTCATTCCTGATATACTTTTCTCCGGAAAGAGCGCCCTCCGCGGCCGCTTTCCCGTTTTCTCCGGCATCAGGCTCTTCCCTGCACATCCAAGTCGATGACCGAAAGGAGCAGTCATATGAAACCATTCTCCCGCACGAAAATCCGCCGCAGGATCTTCAGTCTCGGCGCATCCGTTCTTCTCATGCTCTCCCTCGTCGCCCACGCATCCGCCTGCACGCTGTTCTACGCAGGAGGAGATCTGACGGACGACGGGGCGAACCTGTTTATCCGGGTGGAGGACCTCTCCCCCTACGCCTTCAACAAGGTCAGCTATGTGTCCCCGGCGGGCAACCATGCAAAGGGCGAAGCGTACCAGGGATGCTTCGGCTTTACCTGGACTTTTACCCACGACAGCTACCGGTATACGGCCCTGCGGGATGACAACCTGAGCGGGGTCTGTCCGAACTGCGGAGGCACCCACCCCCATACCCCCTTTGAGGAAGCCGGAACAAACGATCACGGAGTGACGGTCTCCGCAACGGAATCCCTCTTTCCATATGAGGCCATCGAGGCGGCGGATCCCTTTGTTCCGGACGGGATCGGCGAGGCGGAGATCACGACCGTCCTGCTCTCGGAGGCTTCTACCGCCCGGGAGGGGCTTTCGCTGCTCCTTGGGATCTTCGACAACGCCGGTGCCAAGGAGGCATCCGGAACGATGATCGCCGATCAGAATGAGCAGTGGTATGTGGAATGCCTGTCCGGGCATTCCTATATCGCCCTCCTGCTTCCGCGGGACGTGGCCTTCCTGCAGCCAAACCTTTCGGTGCTTGGCAGAATCGACCTTGACGACCGCGGGCACGTCATCGCCTCCGAAGATTTCATTTCCACAGCCCTGAAGGCAGGCACCTTTGCGGGCGACGCCGCCGAGAACATCATCGACTGCCGCGCCTCCTACAACTATCGCGCAGGCACCGAGGTGAACTGGGCGGACAGCGTCTCCCGGCGGCTTGTCAGCGGGCAGAATTTCCTGACCGGAAAAGACGATGCCCCTTCCTTCAGTTTCCTTGAGGACAACCTGTTCACGCTGACCAACGTCAGCGGGGACGGAAAGATCACCTCCCTGCACAACAGCCTGGTGCTGAAGGACAAAATCGGCATCGACGAGGTCTTCGCCCTGTACCGGGTCGAGCCCATCGGACGCTCCGCCAACGTGGAGGCCCATCTGTTCCGCTTTTACCCTGATGAGGAGCAGATCTTTGGCACCGTGGAATGGAGCACCATGGGCGACTGCCGGTTCAGCGCCTACGTTCCCAGCTACCCGATGCTGCTGACGGACACCTGGGAGGGATGCAGGGTCCCGCTTTCCCTGCCCGCCGTGACCCGGGACGTTCCTGAGGGGACAAAGGACTACTTTGTGGAAGACGGGGATGTCTATCCCTTCCCGGAGAACTGGTCCCGTTCCTTCTTCGGGACCCTCAAGGCGCTTTCAAACATCTTCAGCTTCGGCACCCCCGACCCGGACGCTTCTGTCCTGACCCAAAGCCTCATGCTCCAGCTCCAGTCCGGGTTTGAGCTTGAGTTTGCACAGCTGTCAAAGGACCTCCGGGCAGAGTCCTCCGCCGGGGCGCGGGAGGAGCTCATGACCCGCTCCGCGGCGGGGATGACCGAAAGGGTCCACGATCTGGCCCTGGCCCTGTATCGCTTTTTCACCTACGGGGAAAGCTCTCCCCTGATCCCCTCCTCCATGTGAGCCGCCGCTTTTCCTCCCATCCCCGCGGCCCTGTGAATCCGTTTTCCCTCGAACCGCAGACCGACAGCACGGGACCCCTCCGCCGGCAGAGCTGGCGGAGGGGTCCCGCTGTATATGGC
>CACYCQ010000039.1:0-3654 GCA_902772995.1 uncultured Eubacteriales bacterium | reverse complement strand
TTCACACCCGCGGCGGACAGCTTCGACAGCAGGCACTCACAGCCGTCGCCTCGGGAATCCGTATCGCTGCGCTTTGCCATCTGCCCATATCGCCCATTGCCGTGACGGTCCTGTCCGGCACCAGAAGCACAGGCACTGTGAAGACAACGACGTCGTCAGTCCATGTATCCGGAAGAAACGCATTCCTTGTTCCCGTGCAGGTTCCTGATCAATGGCCCCCATCCCTGCAGACGGGCTGCATCTTCGCCGCCGGGGATCCCGCAAATGCTTTCAAAAAAGGAAAAAGAATGGGACCGTTTTCATCAAACAGTCCCATTGTGATTCT
The DNA here is from genome assembly GCA_902772995.1 of uncultured Eubacteriales bacterium. Taxonomy (GTDB): domain Bacteria; phylum Bacillota; class Clostridia; order Christensenellales; family Aristaeellaceae; genus Ventricola. The sequence goes on along the minus strand of CACYCQ010000039.1, from coordinate 3,329 downwards.
ATCCCTGGACCTGACCGCGGGCGGCGGCATGAGGATTGTCCCCGTCCGGCATCACTGCCGGTGCGCCAGGAATCATCCAATCCGCCTTCACGATCATCCTCCCTGCGCTGACCTGTGGATCGCGTCCGTCAGATGCAGTAGTATTTCGTCAGGAAATAGGTCCGGTCCCAATCCAGTATCTTCCTCTCAGATTCCTTTTCCACATGGACATTGAATTCATCGAAGATCATCACATGCTTGTCCTTCAGATCGTAAACCGGCCACGGTCTGGCCTTGCCGTCCGGGGAAATGTCCGCGCTCAGGGACGGATCGCCGGTCTTGGCAAACTGGACCCACATTGCGCGCAGGATTCTGGAGAAGGTTTCGTCCAGTCGCCTGCCTGTCACCAGCGTCTCCTCCGGGTGATTGAACACCGTGGAAAGCTCGATGGCGTGTCCGCTTCTGATCAGCGGCACAGAGGATTCCGGCGTGAAGAAATAGGTGTAGTTTTTGCCGCCGCCGATGGTCTGATTCTCTGACATCCTGAACAGCGGCGCGATAAACACGATCTGGTCAAACAGACGGGTGTCCGCAGTGTATTCGGAGGTCACGTCCCTGACATCCCTGCAGAAGCTCTCCACCAGGGCCTTCTCTTCATCCGTCAGCTGGGCCATCTTCCCCGCCTTGCGGGCCTCGGCAAAGGCGTTGTAGCCTTCCAGCCCGAAGCCCCACACGAAATAGCCCACTTCGTCCTTGTTGCAGCCCTGCATGAAGTCCACATTCTTCGCCGCGCCCTCCGCATAGGCCGCATACGGATCCAGCGGCAGAATCCTGCCGTCGCGCTCCGCCCATGTGCGCAGTCCGAGCAGGGCGGAGGCCGCCATCACGATCTTGTCCACACCGACCTTCTGAAGGTCGGCCACGGTCTTGCAGCCGAGCATTTCCATCACTTCATTCGTGCAGGCAATGGACTCCTCCGCAGAACGCGAGAATACGGGAGAGCCGCTTTCGGCGATGACCCGCTTGAAATACTTCTGAGCGCCCTCGATCAGCGGGAGCAGGCACACGCTTCCGCCGCCGGCGGATTCTCCGAAGATCGTCACCTGCTCGGGATCTCCGCCGAAGAAGGCGATGTTCTCATGGACCCACTTCAGCGCCTTCACCTGATCCAGCAGTCCCAGATTCTGGGCGTCCGGATAATCCGCGCCATCCGGCAGATGGGACAGGTGGAAGAAGCCCAGAGCGGCCAGCCGGTACTCGATGGACACCAGGATGACGTCCGGATTCTCATGAACGAAATTGGTGCCCTCCTCACGGGGTTCAGCCGCCGAGCCCAATTCAAAAGCACCGCCGTGGATCCACACCATGACCGGCTTCTTCTCCTCGCACGCCTTTGCTGACTTCCAAACGTTCAGATACAGGCAGTCCTCGCCCTGCGGGTACAGGGAACCCACCTGGCCCAGGCTTGGGACCTGACGGGGGGCTTTTCCAAAGTAATACGCCTCGTAGACGCCATCATCCGGAACGCAGTCCACCGGCGCCTTCCACCGCAGCTCTCCCACGGGCTGTTTGCCCACAAAGGGGATGCCCTTGAAGGCGATGACATCGTCCTTCAGTTTGCCCACGAAGGTGCCGTTGATGCACTTGACCGCCAGCGACCTGTCATAATTCCCGTCGGTGATCTGTCTGTTCTCTCCGTACAGGGCGCGCATTTTCTCCGTTTCTATCTTTTTCTTGACCGGATCATTCAAAGGTGACATGGTTTCATTCTCCTTTCATTTATCCCAGGAACGAATCAAAAGTGTCCGTTCGGTCTGGCATCGCATGCGGATATCTTCCCTGCGCCAGGGAAAACTGATTGGGGATTCGCCTTTGTCCTTGGCTTTGGGCCGCCAGTGCCCTCCTCCCGGTTCTGCATCTGACTGCTGAAATCCATCTTCTTTCATACCGCAGCAGCTTTGCCCGCTTTACTGTGCCCTGGGGCCATCCGGAATCGTGAGGGTCACCACGGTCCCGCCGCCGTCATTGGGGCCGATAGTCAGGCTTCCGCCGCACATGAGCGCCAGTCTCTGCCGGATGTTTTTGAGGGCGATGTGAGGCTCGTTGTCATCTGCGGGATCAACCCCCGGGCCGTTGTCGGCAACGACGATCTCACTGCCGGAATCCGTCTTTCGCGTGCGTATGGCAATATGAAACGTGCCGACGACCGGGTTCCTGCCGTGCTTGACGGCGTTTTCCACGATGGGCTGGAGGGTCAGCGGCGGCACGCGGAACAGGATGTGCGGCGTGTCGTATTCCACGCGCAGGGTGCTGGAAAAACGGGCCTGCTCCACGGCGAGATAGGCCTGCGTATGCTCCAGTTCCGAAGTAAAGGGGATGGGCTTGTCACTGGCAATGGCGGTGAAGTTTTTGCGCAGATAGGTGGTGAAATCCAGGATGATCCGCTGGGCCAGCGGGGGATCCTGACTGCAAAGGCAGTAGATGCTCGTCAGGGTGTTGTAGATGAAGTGCGGCCGCATTTGCAGCACCATGATGCTGGCGTGCTGCTCGGCGATCTGACGCTCCTGCCCGGCGATTCTGCGCTGCTGCTCGGCGATCTCACGCTGGCGGCGCAAATCCTGTTCGATCTGGTCGGACAGCATCAGGCTGTACATGCACTCGCCGGAGACGACGCTGCTGATGAAGAGCAGCGGCGTAATATCAACGAACATCTGCACCAGCAGAGTGAGCGCCATCGGCAGCAGGGCAATGAGAAAATTGCGGAAGGCGTTCCGGGAAAGCTGCTTTCGGCGCCGCAGGAGACCCGCAAGATTCAGCAGCACCGCCGCAGCCAGGGGCAGCAGTATGAGCGGATACCAGGGTCCCCGGGAATATTCCCCGTCCGGCTCGACCGACATGAAAGCATAGGTGAACAGGTTGCTCAGGAGCAGGACGGCGCAGATGGCCCACAGGCCCGCCACGACGCCAAAGAGCCTGCTTTCGCGCACGGGCTCGCCGCATGTGTGCAGCAGGTATGTCGTCAGCATGGGCGTCGGCAGCGTAATGCCCAGACATTCCAGTATCAGCAGGGGCATGAGCTCCGTGCCCGAAACGGACAGGCAGGCCATGAACATGCCGGCGAAGCCTGCGAAGTTGCCCAGCATGAGAACGGAAAAGTACCTCAGGAAGAAGCGCTTGCCCCAGCGGTCGAGGCCGGGCATGATGGCGGTGAACCACAGCCCCATCATGCACAGCAGCAGCGCCGCGCCGAAGATCAGGAAATAGATTAAATCACTTAAGCTGATCACGCTTCCGTTCCCTCCGCCTAAAATGGAATGCGCAGCTTCTTCAGCTGCTCCCTCACGCCTTCC
>CACYCQ010000038.1:0-7116 GCA_902772995.1 uncultured Eubacteriales bacterium | reverse complement strand
TGAGGACGTTTCCCCTTCCGCTGCGGAAGCAGAAGAACCCATGCCCGAAAAGATCACCGCAATCCTGTTCAAGACGCCCACCTGTCCCAACTGCAAGGCCGCCTCAGCACTGCTGGACCGCGCAGGAATCAGCTATGTTCCTGTCAACGCCAATGAGGAAAAGGACCTGGTCAGCAGATACGAGGTGCGCCAGGCGCCCACCCTGGTGCTGATGCAGGAGAACGGATATGAAAAGTTCCGCGGTGTTTCCGAAATCAAGGGCTGGCTGATGAGCCAGAGAACATGATCTGGAGGTTCATTCATGTATGATGTCATCGTGGTGGGGGGAGGCCCCGCCGGCATGTCCGCCACCCTGTATACGCTGCGCAACGGGAAAACGGTTCTGCTGCTGGAGAAAACCACCTTTGGCGGCCAGATGACCCATTCTCCCAAAATTGAAAACTACCCTCCCTTCCTTCAGATCAGCGGCAACGAGCTGGCCGAGAAAATGCTTGACCAGATTATCAGCCAGGGAGCGGATATTGAGCTTGAGCAGGTGATCTCCGTGGAGGACGGTCCCGAATTCAAGACCGTCCGCACCGATTCCGGCAGATGTTTTGAGGGCCGCACCGTCATCCTTGCCACCGGTGTGCGCCACCGCATGCTTGGTCTCGAGGGAGAAGAGGACCTGGTGGGAGAAGGGATTTCCTACTGTGCGGTATGTGACGGAGATTTCTATTTCGACCAGGTCGTCTGCGTGGCCGGGGGAGGCAATTCCGCCCTGCAGGAGGCGCTCCTGCTTGCTGACTCCTGCAAAAACGTCATCATCCTTCAGGACCTTCCCCACTGCACCGGTGAACAGAAGCTGCTGGAGCTGCTGCGCAGAAAGCCCAACGTGCGTATCCGCACCAGTATCCGCATTCTCTCCCTGTGTACCGGAGAGCACGGGCTTTCCGGGCTGGAGGTGGAAAACACCCTGACCGGGGACCGTTCCCATATCGACTGCGAAGGCCTGTTTGTCGCCATCGGTCTGATTCCCGAAAACGATCCCTTTGCCAATGTGGCCAGGCTGACGGAACGGGGCTATTTCGACTCCGGAGAAGACTGCCTGACCGGTACGCCCGGGATCTTCGTCGCCGGCGACTGCCGCAGGAAAACCGTTCGCCAGATCACCACCGCCTGTGCCGACGGTGCCGTCGCAGCACTGGCCGCATGTCATTATCTGGATATGCAGGACTGACCCCCGGCACTCCCGCCTGCGGTTGAAGCGCCTTTTCATCCGCATCCCGAAGCGCTGCGGCGGGAATAGTTTTCTCCATGACCCGGTCACATCCTCAAAGGCAAAACGTCCGGCCCCATACCCTCGGTATGGGGCCGGACGTTTTTGTTTCGCAGGTTTCTTCGGACGCTTGCGCCGTCCCTGCCTGCGCGCATTATGGCTCCCTGATGTTGTCTCTTTTCCCCGCCGGCTGCCATATCCGGTTTCACCCGGGCGCTGTCCGCCCGGTCTTGATCTTTGCCCAGCAAAAAAGACGTGCGGTTTTCGCACGTCCGTTTGGGGATTGCCCGTCTGAAACCGTGATCCCCTCCGGCAGCCTTGTCCGGCGCTTTGCCGGGAAGGATCCGGTTTCCTTCCTCACCCGGTTACTGCCAGGGCGTATAGTAGCGTGACAGGAGGGCAAGCTCCCCGTCCGCGCCAAAGAGCGCATCCACATTCTCCGAAGCAAATCCGATTCCGCCCTTGGCGGCCTCGTTTTTCATCACTTCCAGAAACTGGGAAGGCGTATAGACCTTGCTGTCCGTCAGGGACTCTCCGGTCGATCCGTCCACGCTATCCATCACCAGCAGGGAGTCCCGGACCGGCACCTCCAGGGTTCCCACCTTGATCAGTCCCTGCTTGTCCCATGTGTAGAACAGGAAGGTATTGCTTGCCTTGTCCCAGAACAGCGAAATCCCCAGCTCCGAATCCTCCAGGATCCCGAATTCACGGTCGAACTGCGGTTTGATCAGCTTGTATTCCTCTCCCCCAGACTTGACCACATCTCCGGCTGCCAGCGTTTCCACCTCCGCACCCGAATAGCGCTCAGGCTCATAGACGTCCAGCACCAGGACATTTGTGTCCTCCCTGTACTCCTTTACATCGACCAGCCGTTTGCACAGCTTCAGATCTGAAACGGTCTTCTCCGGCGGAAGCGGCTCCAGCGTCTTGGCGGCTGCCGCTCCTGCCAGCACCACCATCATGATCAGCAGCAAAACTGCAGCGCTTCCTTTGCGACTGTTTTTCATCTTGTTTATCTCCTTTCGGGGTTTGTCTATACAACGTGAAATCACCCTCTTTTTATCCACCCTCGGCATGTTATTTCCTCTTCACGGCTTTTTTTTGCTGTTTGCAGGAAGGCGGGAGGCCCCGCGTTCATTCACACTTCTTTGCATGCGGCAGCTGAACCCCTGAATGCCCGTCCCTCCGGCACTTCCCGGCCGCTGTGCACATGTTCTGCCGCTCCAGCTGCCAAAGGAGACCTGGCACCTGCCTCGCATGTCTCTCCCGGGAGAACCGGGTCTCAGGCCCCTGCGCTGCTTGCCGTCCTCCTCCTTTTCATTTCCTGCAGAAATTGACACTTTGGAAACTCACTTGTCCTCCCGGGGAAAAAAAGGTAATATGTCAAATGGACTATTTCTCATCAGCCGCAGAAACTGAATCCATCTCAGGAGGATACACAAATGAGCAAGTTCTCGGTAAAGCAGACCTCCGCCGGGTTCTCATTCAACCTGGTCGCAGGCAACAGGCAGAACATCGCCACATCCCAGGTATACGCCACAAAGGCAACCTGCCTCAATGGCGTCAAGAGTGTCCAGGACAATGCGACATTCGCGCCCGTAGAGGATCAGACCGTTAAAAATGTGAAAACCGAATCGTGCCCCAAGTTTGAGGTGTACAAGGACAAGGCCGACAAATTCCGTTTCCGTCTCAAAGCCCGGAACGGAGAGATCATTCTGGCCAGCCAGGGCTACAAAGCGAAAGCCTCCTGCCTCAACGGCATTGAATCCGTGCGCAAAAACGCCTTCAGCGCCGATGTCGTGGTGGAAGCGTCCGGGGCCGACCTCGTGGTCTATGGCAAGATCTTTACTTCCGAAGACAATCAGGTCGTCGAGGCGTTTGCCGTAAAGGACGGCAGGTACGTCTATGTCGGAGACAGGAAAGGCGCCGAGGCATATGTCGAAGCAGGCAGAACCGAGGTTCTGGATTACACCGGGAAAGGCCTCGTGATGCCTTCCTGCGGCAACGGTCACGCGCATTACTCGTCAGGTTTTGCCATTCATGCCATCGGTACGATCGTTGATATGACGGCCGAGCCGAACCAGTTCCTGACGGAAATCCTCCCTGCCGCGGTGAAGAAGGCAAGGGAAAACGGGGCGACGACGATCTTCGGCTTTGGCTGGAATTACCATGTGTTCGAGAAAGACATGCCCACCCGTCAGCAGCTGGATGCCATCTGCGATGATATTCCCATCTACTTTGCAGATGATGAAGCGCACAAGGGCCTGGTCAATACCCTCAGCCTGGTCAATGCGGGCATACTTAGCGCGGACGGCACGGTACTCAGAAGCGAGGTCCGCGGCGGCGAAATCGTCATGGATGCGGACGGAAGCCCCACCGGCCTGCTGAAGGAACAGGCCGGAACCTTTGTGCGTTCCTTCCTGGACAACAATTTCCTCTTCAGCGTCGAGACGGCAATGGCCAACATGACAAAGATCCAGGACCATCTGCTGTCCGAGGGATACACGATGTATGTCGACGGCTGGAGTTCCTATTTCTTTAACGACCACTTCTATCAGGGCGCGCGGCAGATGGACGATGCCGGCGAAATGCACTTTATCGTGGGTATGAGCTACGAGCTGGAAAGCTGGATGGATGTGGACCAGACCCTGGCCAAGGCCAATGACGTCAGGAAATACGCCTCCAGGCACATCCTTCCGAACTGGTTCAAGCTCTTCATGGACGGCACCGTGGAAGGCGGCACCGGATTTGTGGATCCCCTGTATCCCGACGGGCATCAGGGAATCGTCAACTGGACGGAAGAGGAAACCACGGAGATCACGCGCAAGGCAAATGAAATGGGCCTGTCCATGCACGTGCACACCATGGGCAACGCCGCCGTACATCGCGTCATCAGCGCGTTTGTCAATGGCGGAAAGGATGACATGCGCAATACCATTGTGCATGTGCGCAACGTCGACGAGCAGGACTGGCAGCCCATGGCGGATCATCATGTCTATGCAACCGCAGGCATGCACTGGCACAACACCGCCTCCGAGACCGTTGAGAAACTGAAGGCCTTCGTTCCCTCCGGTCAGGCCGACAAGTCGTACCCCATGAAATCCTTTTTCGATCACGGCATCAACGTGTCCTCACATACGGACTTCCCCGCACTGTCCGGCTGCCCCGACGACCCGTTCGGCATCATGGAGATTGCAGTTACAGGCGTCTACGATAAGAAGGGGGATCCCTGGTGGACCGATGAGCTCCTGACCCGCGAGCAGGCTCTTGCAGCCCTGACCATCAACTGCGCAAGGCAGATGTTCATCGAGAAGGAAAGGGGCAGCATCTGCGAAGGCAAATACGCGGATTTCATCCTTGTTGACAAGGACGTGCTGTCCTGCCCGGCGGAGGAGATTCATACCGCCAGTCCGGAGGCAACCTATTTCGAGGGAGAGAAAGTTTACCCGAAGTAAATCCGCATCCCGGCATGGAGAAATCCCCGCAGCTTCCCTTCACAGGGACGTTTCCCGGGGCTCCATGTCCTCTTCTTCGCCGGCGGAGCTTCCATCGGACAAAACCGGCCATCTGCTGCCAAAGAAAGGATTTCAGCAGATCCCGTATCCCCCTCCCGGCTTTCCGGGGAACACACATTTGAAGGAACTGTCACTTTGGAAGAAAAAGGGAACGATGCACATCGTTCCCTTTTTTCGCATCTTTCCCCGGATGGGGCCGCGCCGCCGGGCCCCGGGAAGGATCGCTCCCCGGTGCGGCGTTTTTTCACGTTTTTTCACTTTGTAGATTTTTTGACAGATTATTTTGACTTTCCCACTGCAGATGGTATAATGCAGGTTGAGTCAGGATAGCTGCCTGGCATCCGGGCAGAATGCGTCATCTGCCCTATTATTCTGCTATAAAATAGACAGGAGGACTTTTTTTATGGGAGGTCTGAACGCGACTGCCGTAGCCATGATCGAGCAGATCTGTGATCGTTATAAAGAGGAGAAAACTCCCCTGATGATGATTCTCAGTGACATTCAGAACGAGTATGGCTATATCCCTCTGGAGGTACAGGAGGTTGTTTCAAGGAAGACCAACATCTCCGTAGCTGAAATCTACGGTGTGGTTACCTTCTACTCCTTCTTCTCCCTCACCCCCAAGGGCAAATATGTTATCGGGTGCTGTCTGGGAACTGCCTGCTACGTCAAGGGCGCACAGCAGGTCATTGACAAATTCTCCGAGATTCTGAAGATCAAGCCCGGCGAGACCACTGAGGATGGCCTGTTCACCCTCGATGCACTGCGCTGCATCGGTGCCTGCGGCATCGCTCCCGCCGTCAGCATCAACGGAACCGTCTATCCCAAGATGGATCCCGCTCAGGTGCAGGGGGTCATCAACAAGTACCGGGAAGCTGAAGGAAAGGAAGGTGCCGGCGCATGATCAAGAACATGGAAACCCTCAATGAGCAGGTGGCATCCTGCACTCAGGCCCTGAATGACAAGCTCTCCGGCAAGGACGGAAAGCGTCACATCGTGCTGTGCGGCGGCACCGGCTGTCTGTCCAACCACTCCAAGGAGATCGCCGACAAGTTCCGCACCGTTCTTGAGGAAAAAGGCGTATCCGACAAGGCCACCGTCAATCTGGTGGGCTGCTTCGGCTTCTGCTCTCAGGGACCCTTCGTCAAGATCTATCCGGAAGACACCCTCTATCGTCTGGTGAAGCTGGAGGACGTGGAGGAGATCGTCGAAACCGATATCATCGGACATCAGGTGGTGGACCGCCTGCTCTACGTGGAGCCTTCCACCGGCGTCAAGGTATCCAAGCAGGATGACATCAACTTCTACAAGAAGCAGAAGCGCATCGCCCTGCACGGCTGCGGCGTCATCAATCCCGAAAACATCAAGGAAGCCCTCGGCATGGGTGCTTTCCAGGGCCTCAAGCGGGCTCTGGGCATGACCCGTCAGGAAGTCATCGATGAGGTTCTCGCCTCCGGAATCCGCGGCCGCGGCGGCGCCGGATTCCCCACCGGCCGCAAGTGGCAGTTCGCCTACGGGTCCGAGAGCGATGAAAAGTACGTGGTCTGCAACGGTGACGAAGGCGATCCCGGCGCATTCATGGACCGCTCCATCCTTGAAGGCAACCCCCTGGCCGTCATCGAAGGCATGATGATTGCAGGCTATGCCATCGGCGCTCAGAACGGCTACTTCTATGTGCGTGCCGAGTATCCCATCGCCGTGAACCGTCTGCGCATCGCCATCCGCCAGGCCAGAGAAATTGGCCTGCTGGGCGATCACATTCTGGGCACCGATTTCTCCTTTGACTGCCATCTGCGTCTGGGCGCCGGCGCCTTCGTGTGCGGCGAAGAAACCGCCCTGCTCAACTCCATCGAGGGCAAGCGCGGCATGCCGCGTCCCCGTCCTCCGTTCCCGGCCATCAAGGGTCTGTGGGGCAAGCCCACCGTCATCAACAACGTTGAAACCCTGGCCTCCATCCCCTACATTCTGCGGGAGACGGCAGCCGAGTATGCCAAGGTGGGCACCGAGCGCTCCAAGGGCACCAAGGTGTTCGCTCTGGGCGGCAAGGTCAACAATGTGGGTCTGGTGGAAGTGCCCATGGGCACCACCCTGCGCGAGCTGATCTACGACATCGGCGGCGGCATTCCCAACGGCAAGGAATTCAAGGCCATTCAGACCGGCGGTCCTTCCGGCGGATGTCTTACCAAGGAATTCCTTGACGAGCCCATCGACTTTGACAATCTGGTCGCCAAGGGATCCATGATGGGCTCCGGCGGAGCCATCGTCATGGACGAGGACAACTGCATGGTGGACGTGGCCAAGTTCTACATGGAGTTCATCTGCGATGAGTCCTGCGGAAAGTGC
>CACYCQ010000037.1:0-26229 GCA_902772995.1 uncultured Eubacteriales bacterium | reverse complement strand
TGCCAATGCGTTCCCGGGCATGGACGTCTCCCCTTTCACCAAGGCTGAATCCTTCAACCTGTACTTCCGTCCCTACACCCGCAACACAGTGGTTTGGGAAGATGCGCTGCAGCAGCAGGGCGGTTTCCTGGATGCCTGGCAGGATCCGAGCAACCCCGAGCTGATGGCAACCGCCTGTGACAACGCTCAGAGGATCATCGAAGAAGCCATCGCAGCCGAATAATCCCGCTTCTGTCAATTCCCTGCACCCTCCCCGCCAAACGGCGGGGAGGGATTCCTGAATTTATACGAGGAGGGGTAACATGACAAAACCCCGTAAAAAAATGACCCCTGCGGCAAAAAACGAGGCCATATGGGCATGGGCATTCATCCTTCCCACAATCATCGGCCTGATCGTACTCAACTACTGGCCCGCCATCGATACGGTGATCCAGTCCTTCTACAAGACCGGTGACTTTGGCAAAGGAAACAAGTGGGTCGGCCTGGCCAACTATGAAAAAGTGTTCGGTTCCGCGGAGATCTGGCAATCCCTCTGGAACACGGTCAAGTACGCGCTCATCGAGGTCCCCTTCGGCGTGTGCATCGCCCTGGTTCTGGCGGTATTTCTCAACAAAAAGCTCAAAGGGACCTCCGCCTTCCGCACCATCTTCTTCCTGCCCATGGTCTGCGCACCCGCAGCGGTTGCCATGGTCTGGCGCTGGCTGTACAACCAGCAGTTTGGTCTGCTGAACAATCTCTTCCATACCAATATTGCCTGGATCTCCGATCCGAACCTGGCATGGATCTCCATCGGCGTCATCGGCGTATGGTCGGTCATCGGCTATAACATGGTGCTGTTCATTTCCGGCCTCCAGGAGATCCCCGGTGACTATTATGAAGCCGCTGCAATTGATGGCGCGACCGGCATCAAGCAGTTCTTCAAAATCACGATCCCGCTGCTGTCCCCGACAACCTTTTTTGTCGTGCAGACCCGCCTGATCGGTGCGCTGACCGTCTTCGACCTGATGTTCATGGTCATCGACAAAACCAACGTCGCACTGAAGAAAACCCAGTCTCTGGTCTTCCTCTTCTATGATTACGCATTTACCAAAGGAAATCAGGGATACGGAGCTGCGGTGGTCATCTTCCTGGTGATTTTCATCATGATTATCACGTTCATCCTGCAGAAGCTTGAAAAGAAGCTTGTGTTCTACAACTGAGAAGGGAGGAAGAAGAATGCACAGCGCAATCGCAAGGGCCAGGCTCAGCAAGGCAGTCATTTATTTCATACTGATCCTGTTCTCTTTTATCATGATTGTCCCCTTTGTCTGGATGATCCTGACGGCACTCAAGACGAACCAGGAAGCAATCTCAGTGGATCCTTTCTACATCTTCCCTTCCGGCGGATGGCACTGGGAGAACTTTCTGAAGGTCTGGGAAAGCTATAACTTTCTTATCCTGTACAAAAACACGCTGCTGATGATCCTCTTCCGGGTGATCTGCGCCTGTCTGACCGCGACAATGGCAGGATATGCCTTCGGCCGGCTGCGCTTTCCCGGAAAAAACCTGATGTTCGCTCTGGTTCTGGTCCAGATGATGATCCCCTCTCAGATCTTTATTATTCCCCAGTACTTAATGGTTTCCAAGCTGGGCCTGCTCAACACGGTGACCGGTCTGGTCTTCCCCGGCCTGGTGACGGCGTTCGGCACCTACCTGCTGAAAACCGGCTACCAGGGATTGCCAAAGGATCTGGAAGAAGCAGCGGCCATTGACGGCTGCAACGTCGGGCAGCGCTTCCTGCTTATCATGATGCCGCTGACCCGGTCTTCCATGGTTTCCCTTGGAATCTTTACCGCTTTGTTCGCTTTTAAAGACCTGATGTGGCCCATGATCGTCTGTACCAGATCCGAGACCACCACCCTCGCGGCAGGTCTTGCCAAGATGCAGGGTCAGTACAACAACGATTATCCCACGATGATGGCGGCCGCGGTGCTTGCACTGATTCCGATGATCGTGATCTACGTCATCTTCCAGAAGCAGTTTGTGGAAGGCATTGCCACATCCGGCGGAAAGCTGTAGTTTCGGCCGGGCGTTTTCCCGCTTTCCCCGTACCGGCACACAGACAAACAAAGAACCCGATTGTCCCGCTCAGGGTGATTTCAGACAGATAAGACTTCGAAGAGAACCGGCGGATTTCCGGTTCCTTCAAAGTCTTGTTTTTTGAAAGGAAGGGCAGAATGGAAAAAACGGCGTTATTTGAAAACAGCCGGTATCGCACAATGCTCAGCCAGCGGAAGCTCGCGGAACTGATGCTGCTGTCCTGCGGAGTGGAATCCTGTGTTCCGGGATACGAATACGCTGCCGGGAACCGGGAAGGCTATCATCTGCACGTGATTCTCTCAGGGAAAGGAATCCTGAGCGTCAACGAACAGATCACCCGCCTGCATTTCGGACAAATGTTCATTACAAAGCCCGGAGAGGAGACCTGGTATCGTGCTGAGAAGGAGGATCCGTGGTCCTATTGCTGGATGGCCTACGACGGAACGGAAGCCCTCCAGTATACCGAGGCGGCAGGATTCCCAGGTGGAATCAACTGGCAGAACTGCCACATCGATACCAGCCGGTTCTATGCACTGGTCCAGAATACCCTGCAGTATTCCTCCAACCTGAGCCTCTCAGGTGACCTTCACCGGCTGGCCAAGCTGATGGAGTATCTGGCCGTCGCCATTGAATCCGCCAGCCGGGACAGCAAGGTCGCCCAGCGGAAACCGGAATACAGTTCCGCGGTCTATGTGGAATATGCCGTTAACTATCTGCAGACCAACTACGCCAATGCCAAGATCAATGACCTTGCCCAGCAGATCGGGATTAACCGCAGCTATCTGACGAGCATCTTCCGAAAACAGATGGGTCTCTCGCCGCAGGAATACCTGATGCAGTACAGGATGGACAAAGCCCATGACCTTCTGCTGGAGAGTGACGTCTCGGTCCAGGAGATTGCCCTGCGCGTCGGTTATGAAAACGCACTGACTTTTTCCAAAATCTTCAAGAGTTATTACGGTCTCAGCCCTGCACATTACCGGCAGAAAAACCGGCATACGGAGGAAACGCCCGGCTGAGCGGATGAGGAGCATGCACAATGAGTATTATTGATAACAGCGCAGATGGCCGCATTACCCTGCAGACAAGGGACAGCAGCTATCATATGGCGGTTGACAGCTACGGCTATCTCCGGCACTTGTATTACGGAAAAAGGCTGGATCCGGAAGATCTGTTCTATTTGTATCGGAATTATGACCGGGGGTTTGCCGGCAATCCCTGTGCAGCGGGAAGCGACCGCAGCTATTCCCTGGATACCGTCAGTCAGGAATTCAGCACCAGCGGCGTAGGCGATTACCGCATCCCAGCGCTGCGGGTGATGAATTCTGACGGAAGCCGGATCGCCGATCTGCGATATGTGCGCCATGAGATCCGGTCCGGAAAGTATGCTCTGCCCGGGCTGCCTTCCTCCCGGGACACGGACGGGGATGCGCAGACACTGGAAGTCATCCTGCAGGACGAACCATCCAGACTGATCGTCCGGCTTCTGTACGGGGTACTCCCGGAGAAGAACATGATTGCCCGCGCGGTGATCTATGAAAACGCCGGTGACAAGCCCGTTGTCCTGGAAAAGGCGGGATCCTGCTGTCTGGAACTTCCCTTCGGGAAATGGGACCTGCTGCATTTCCACGGACGGCACAATAAGGAGAGAACTCCCGAGCGGGTCCCTGTGCTGCACGGGATTCAGACGATCGGTTCCGGCAGGGGAATGTCCAGCCACCATCACAATCCTTTTGTGATCCTTTGCGACCATCTGGCGACGGAAGACCACGGCGACTGCTACGGGCTGATGTATCTGTATTCCACCAATTTCCGCGCCGAGATCGAAAGGGACTCCTACGGCTCCGTCCGCGCGGTCATGAGCCCCGGAGATGAGGGCTTCCGCTGGACACTGCAGCCCGGCGCGCAGTTTGCCGCACCTGAAGTCCTGATGAGCTGGGCACACGGGCTGACAGCGCTCAGTCAGCAGTTTCACAAGGCGGTTCGGGAAAACATCTGCCGCGGGGAATACAGCCTTGCGCACCGTCCAGTGCTGATCAACAGCTGGGAAGCCAACTATTTTGACATCGAGGCAGAGCGGGTCCTGAAGCTGGCCAGACAGGCAGCAGAACTGGGAATCGAGCTGTTTGTTCTGGATGACGGCTGGTTCCGCGGCCGAAAGGATGATAACGCCGGTCTGGGGGACTGGGAATACGACCCGGAAAAACTCCCGGATGGCCTGGACAGTCTGATTGAAGGCGTCCGCGAAACAGGGATGCTGTTCGGCATCTGGGTGGAACCGGAAATGGTCAACGAAAATTCGGATCTGTACCGCGCACACCCCGACTGGGCCCTGACCGTGCCGGGAAGGAAGCCTGCCCACGGCAGGAACCAGCTGGTACTGGATCTCTCCCGCAAAGACGTCCAGGATTTTATTATCCAGTTTATGACTCGTCTGCTTTCCAGCCACGATATTTCCTACATCAAATGGGATTTCAACCGGTGCGTCACGGACGTTTACTCCCACCTGCTCCCGGCAGAGCAGCAGGGTGAAGTTGCTCACCGCGCCGTCCTCGGTCTCTACCGCGTTCTTGAGACGCTGACCACGCGCTTCCCGAAGGTGTTGTTCGAGGGGTGTTCCGGCGGAGGCGGGCGTTTTGACGCCGGGATGATGGCCTACACGCCCCAGATCTGGTGCTCGGACGATACCGACCCCATCGAGCGGCTCTCCATCCAGAAGGGAACCTGTTTCGGCTATCCCCTCAGCACGATGGGCGCACATGTATCGATTGCCCCGAACCATCAGACCGGACGTACCACCCCTATTTCAACCCGCGGAGCGGTTGCCATGACCGGCGCATTCGGCTACGAACTGGACCTGAACCTGGTTTCCGAGGAAGAAAAGAAGGAAATCCGCAGGCAGGTGCAGCAGTTCCGGGAGGATGAACCGCTGATTCAGCGGGGACTGTACTATCGTCTTGGCGAGGAAACGGAAGACATGGATGCATTCTCCTGGCTTCTGGTCAGCGAGGATCGGGATCAGGCCCTCCTGAGCGTCGTTGCGACGGCGACCCACGGAAACGCCCCTCTGATCCATGTCCGCTTCAAGGGGCTGGATCCCTCCTCCTTGTACGAACTGTGTGAAGACGGTCTCAAACGTTCCGGCGCTGCGCTGATGAATGCGGGCTATACCCTTCCCATGCTGACAGGGAACTACCCCGCCTTCCGGCTTCACCTGAGGAGAGTCCCGGACGAATCCGGCAAAAAGGAATAAGCCATGAAGAACAGGCTCGTGAACTGGTTTCATGCCGAGCGGGACAAAATGCGGGAGCTGAATGCCAGAGAGAAAGTCCAGTATATCTGGGGATATTATCATCTGTGGATCATCGGGATCTCCGCATTTCTGGCAATCAGCGTCTTCCTGACGGTACGCATCTCGACTGCCATCCGTGAAGAATGGCTTCACGGCATGTTTGCCAACACCATGGCAGACGCCGGAAACGGGTCTGAGCTGTGGAAAGACTTCACGGAATTCTCCGGACTGGACCTGACCCAAGGGCGGGTGGAGTTTAATGCCGAGGCCTATTTCGACTATCTGAAAAACCAGGCCAAAGGAAACAATTACTACAATGCTTTTGTTGCCCTGACGGACGGTGGAATTCTGGATTTTATCACAATGGAAACCCCGTCTCTGGAGGCTCTGGCCCAATCCGGCCGGCTGACGGATCTGCGTCTGGAGCGCTGCCGGGAACTCTATACCCGCTATGCGGACCGGCTGGTATATTTCCATGGGATTGAGGGAGAGATTCCTGTCGGCTTTGACATTTCTGACAGTCTTCTGGTAACAAAATACGGTCTGTACAGGAACAGCTGCGCAATAGGAATCTGTGCGCAGTCGGAGAAGATGGATACGATCGCACTGTTTATGCGTTTTATCCTTAAGGAGAAGTAGCCCATGCGGGACTGGATCAATTCTTTTTTATCCAATGACAGCACTTTCGGCAAAACGATGACAAAAATCGGCATCATTGCCGGCGCGAACCTGCTTTTTGTCATCTTTTCTCTGCCAGTGGTCACCCTCGGTGCCGCATGGGCGGCAACGCTCCATGTCATGTTCAAGGTTCTCAGAGGAACTGAAACCCTCAACCCGTTCAAGCTGTTCTGGACAGGATTCAGGAAGAACTTCAGACAGGCCACCATCGCCTGGCTGGCCATTGTGGCACTGGGGCTTCTCGGATGGGTGGACATCCGCTTTCTCCTGCACATGGGCGACGCGGGTGCGTTTTTCCGCTATGCCGTGTACGCCGTAAGCGTGGTGCTGCTCATCGGCGCAGTCTTTCTGTTTCCCACGATGGTCGCCTTTTCCAACAGACTGACGGTTCTCCTCCGCAGCGCCTATTATTTCGCGTTCAAAAAACCCGTGAGGCTGATCGTCCTGCTTTTCTTCCACGTGGTTCCATTGGTGGTCACCTATACGGACATACAGATGTTGCCGCTGTATGCGTTTGTCTGGTGTTTCTTTGGATTTGGCGCGATCGCCATGCTGACCGCAAAGCTGCTTGTAAACGATTTCGCCAAGCTTTTGCCGCTGGTCGATTCAGAAGGAAATTACTACTATGACGAAAACGGGAATCCCCTGATGCCCGGTGATGAAGACAAGATCATCGGCGACAGTGGGACCTATTCAACCGCTGAAGAAGATATCCTGAAAGAAATGCTCGAACTGGATATGGGAGAAGGAAAGACACAGAAAAAGAAGTCAAACCGGAAATTCTGAAAAGGAACGGATTGCACCCGGATCAGGGGAGATGAAATGAACATGCCAAAAATTACATTTATGGGCGCCGGATCCACTGTATTTGCAAAGAACGTGCTGGGTGACAGCATGCTGACGCCGGCACTGGAGGAGAGCACCATTGCCCTGTACGACATCGATGCCATGCGCCTTGATGAATCTGCACAGATGCTGGAAGCCATCAACCGCAACCACGGATCGAAAGCCCGGATTGAGAAATATCTGGGCACCGAAAACCGCAGGGACGCGCTGCGTGGCGCAAACTACGTAATCAATGCGATCCAGGTGGGCGGATATGATCCCTGTACGATCATCGACTTTGAGATTCCCAGGAAATACGGACTGAAGCAAACGATTGCAGACACGCTGGGCGTCGGCGGCGTGTTCCGCGCACTGCGAACCATTCCGGTGATGCTGGACTTTGCGCGGGACATGGAGGAGGTCTGCCCTGGTGCATGGCTGCTGAACTACACCAATCCCATGGCAATGCTGACGGGCGCAATGCTGCGGATGACCGGAGTCAAAACCGTGGGGCTGTGCCACAGCGTCCAGGTCTGCGCACCCACACTGCTCAAGGAACTCGGAATGGAATATGACGAGAAGGTGCAGTGGAAGATCGCCGGGATCAATCACCAGGCCTGGCTGCTCGAATGCACCAGGGACGGGGTGGACCTGTATCCGGAGATCAAACGCCGTGCGTTGCTGTACAACGCAGGCAAGCTGGATATCGGTACCTTTGAGGAGCGGATCCACGGGCTGAGTCAGGGCGAGGAACTTCCTGACTGGTGGATGGAACGCATGAAGGACAACTACACACTTTACAGGGAGACCGGAAAGCACGACGATATGGTACGGCTGGAGATTCTTCGCCGGTTCGGCTACTATGTCACCGAATCCAGTGAACACAATGCCGAGTATACCCCCTGGTTCATCAAGGAACGCTACCCGGACCTGATCCACCGTTTCAACATCCCCCTGGACGAATATCCACGGCGCTGCATCCGTCAGATTGAGGACTGGAAAAAACGCGGCCATGAGCTGACGCAGAATCCGCTGCTGAAGCATAAACGGACCCATGAATATGCCAGCTATATCATGGAGTCGATGGAAACCGGCATTCCCACCCGCATCGGCGGCAATGTGCTCAACAACGGGTTGATCACCAATCTGCCGCGAAACGCCTGTGTGGAGGTTCCGTGTCTGGTGGACCGCAATGGCGTACAGCCGACCTTCATCGGCGATCTGCCGGAACAGTGCGCCGCGCTGAACCGGACCAATATCAACGTGCAGCTGCTGACCATCGAAGCTGCGCGGACATTGAAAAAGGACTATATTTATCAGGCGGTGATGATGGATCCTCACACTGCCGCGGAACTGTCCATTGACGATATTGTGAGCATGTGTGACGAGATGATCGACAGGCACGGAGACTGGATGCCGAAGTTCAGCTAGAGGGATTCCCGACTGTCCTTCGGAACTCTTCCGCCGGTTCATATTCTGGACAAACAGATTAAAGCTTTTTCATGAAACGGACCTCCATCGGCCTGTCCGATGGAGGTCCGTTTCATTCTTCAGCGAAAACGGGTTTATTCTTCTGACCTCCACCCTGACGGGCCTGTCATGGATCTTTTTCGTCCCGTTCGATGGATTCTGAATTCTTGTTGTCCCCTTTTCCTTCTTCAATGCGGCATTCAATGGCCCTCCCCATCCCTCCTGTCCTGCAGACGAATGTTCCAAAGGTTCTCCGGGAAGTCGTTCCGATCTCGATCCCGTAAAGATCCCCTGTACAGGCAGGTCATCCCTCCAGTTTTCTCTGTCTCCTCCTCACACTTCGGGTCCCTGGCGATCCGCACACTGCCCTTTCCGGCGGAATGTGACAAAAATGTACATTTGATTCACGACTGGTTTCCACTTATAATGAGCGTATCTTTCACAGCGGAGGCAGGACCATGAACAAATCTTTCAAGGAACAGGCGCACACCGCGCTTATCATTGTCATTGCCCTGCTGCTGATTCTTGGCATATTTGCCTGGTTCCGGAGTCATCTGAGCATGGAGCTGGATTCCGCGGTCAGACTGTATCTCACCCAGAATGCGGAGGCCACCGCCCAGGTGTTCCATACCAAGCTCAATGACCAGCTGCTGATGCTTGAGTCCCAGACCCGTTACTTCACGGACGTGGATCTGACAGACTACAATCAGATGAAGCAGACCATTCTGTCCACCCGGGGCATCGGGGATTTCGAGGAGATCGGCGTTGCCTCCGCCACCGGAGCGACCCTCAACTACAACGGACAGTCCTCGGGCAATATTCTCCTGCGGGATTACTTCCAGGAAGCACTCTCCGGCTCCAGCAGCATCTCCTCCGCCATCCAGCCCAATGATGACGGCAAGAAGCTGCTGTATCTTGCTGTACCCATCCGCCAGCATGAGAAAGTGACAGGGGTCATCTACGGCGCCTTTACCCGGGAAGTCCTCAACCATCTGGTCAACACGGTCCAGTTCACCGCCTCGAGTTCCAACGTGCTTCTTTCCTCTGACGGCACCATCATGGCCCGCACGGAGGACAACCCTTTGCTGCCCGGGAACTTTGACAACCTGCTTGACCTGGTGCCGGACGCCCGCCTGTCCCCGGACGCCGGCCCCCAGATTCTTTCCTATTCTCACGACAGGCAGAACATCATCGTGGCGCTCACCCCAGTGGGTCTGCACAACTGGTTCTTTGCCACTCTGTTCCCCGAGTCGGTGATCGGAAGACAGGGCAACCGCATCACCAACTACATGATGTTCTCCATTCTCGCCATCTGCGGGGTCTTTCTGTCCCTCATGACCTACCTGCATTTTCTCTCCCGGCACCACCTGAAGGTGGAGCAGAATCTCTCCGAACAGGCCAGCACAGACCGCCTCAGCGGCCTGCTCAACAAGATTTCCTTCCAGGAACAGGTGGGTATGGCGTGCAGCCCCAGAGACTCCAAAGGCCATCCCGTCCCCCTGAGTCTCTGGGACTTTGGCGCCCTCCTGATCATTGACCTGGACAACTTCAAAAGGGTCAATGATACCCTGGGGCACGCCATGGGCGATCTGGTGATTCAGGATGGCGCCCGGAAAATCCATTCTGTGTTCCGGGAAGGGGATCTGGTGGGCCGCATCGGCGGCGATGAGTTTGCGGTCTTCCTGCGGTTCAGCTGTGCCCACGAAGAGGACGCCCTGAACCATATCCGAAAGCGTGCATCCCAGGTAGTTTCCCGGATGCGGGAGGACTATTCCGCAGACGGTAAGACGGTTCCGGTCTCCGTATCCATTGGCATAAGTATCTTTCCACGGGATGGACAGACCTATGAGGTCCTCTACCGCGCCGCGGACCACGCCCTCTACATCGCAAAGGAGAAAGGAAAGAACCAGTATGCGCTGTATAAATAGCCTGCTTTCCCGCGTCCTGCTCACAGGTCTTCTCCTTTTCTGCCTTCTGAGTTTTTGCGCCTGCGGGAAAGCCCCTCCTCCCCGCGCCACACCCTCACCCGCTCCCACGGAGGCTCCTGTGAAGCCGCTCACCTTTCCTCTGGCCCTGCGCACCGGCTACTCCACCTCCACCGACGATCCCCGCGGCATTGCCCTTGCATGGATGGCGGAGGAACTGGAAAAGCAACGCGGCGGAGAACTGCGTATGGAGGTCTTCCCCGGCGGCGCCCTGGGCAGCGATGACGAACTGATCGCCGGGCTGCTCACAGGAGAGGTGGATATGACCGTCTCCTCCGCCGGCAATTTCGCGCTGTACGCCACACGCATCGGCGTCTCCGCCCTTCCCTTCCTGTTTGAGGACTTTTCCTCCGCATGGGAGTTCATCGACTCCCCGGACTACCAGATGCTGTGCCGGGACCTTGAGCCCTTCAACATGCACGTACTGGCCTTTTTTGACAACGGCTTCCGCTGCATCACCACATCCCTGGCCGCGGGAGAAATCACCTCGGTGGAGAGCATGAAAGGCCTGAACATCCGGACCCCGGACAATCAGATCCTCATGGAAACCATGTCCGAGCTGGGTGCGCGCCCCCGTTCCTTTCCCTTTGCGCGCCTGCGGGAGGCCCTGGTTACCGGGGAGTTTGATGCTCAGGAAAACCCCATTCCGGTGATCTACAACAACCGCCTCTATCAGGTGCAGCACTACCTCTCCTTGACCAATCACAGCTATGATGCCATGCCCCTGGTGATTCGCCAGGACCTTTGGGAGCAGCTCAGCGATTCTCATCGGAAACTGCTCTCCTCCCTGGCTCTGGAGGCCCAGTCCCTCAACCGGGAGATGGTCCGACGGCAGACCGAGGAATATGTTTCTCTGCTGCAGGAAGCCGGAATGGTCATCTCCACCCCGGACCGCCGGCCCTTCATCGAAGCCACCCGGGGCGTGCTGCAGGTCTTCTCCCGCGTCTATGGCAGTCGTCTGGTCCGCCAGGTTCAGGCGCTGCAGGACGCCTCCGTTCACCCCTGATCTTCCTTTCGGACGCCTCGGCGTCCTTTTTTTATTCTCTCCCTGAAAATCCCAGCCCAAGTCCAGGGGTTGACGCATACCCCCCTGGGGTATATAATGCCTCCATCGGGAGGTGATTCCATGACCAACGGGCCGGCCGGCGGTTCCCTTCATTCCCACAAGCACCGCGGTGAGGAGGAACAGAAAGACCTGATCCGCAGACTCAACCGCATCGAGGGCCAGATCCGCGGAATCCGCAACATGGTGAAAAACGATGCCTACTGTCCGGACATTCTAACCCAGGTCAGCGCAGCCAGTGCCGCCATGGCCGCCTTTTCCCGCGTGCTGCTCAGCGCTCATATCCGCACCTGTGTGGCCGACGACATCCGTGAAGGCAATGACCAGGTGATCGACGAGCTGCTCTCTACCCTGGAGCGGATGCTCAAATAGACCAAAGGAGGAATCCCGTTTTGACCAGGTTTGATGTGACCTGCATGAGCTGCGCCGCCTGCAGCGCACGGGTTGAAAAAGCCGTGTGCGCGGTTCCGGGCGTCACCGGATGTGCCGTGTCCCTGCTTACCAATTCCATGGGGGTGGAAGGCACCGCCAGCACCCAGGCGGTCATCGACGCCGTCGTCTCAGCCGGCTACGGTGCCAGCGTCCACGGGGAGGCGTCCGCGTCCGTGCAGGAAGACCCGCTCCGGGACCGGCAGACACCCCTGCTTCGCCGCCGCCTGATCGCCTCTTTGCTGTTCCTTTTTCTCCTCATGTTTCTGTCCATGGGCCACTCCCTGCTGCACCTCCCCCTGCCGGCCTTCCTTGAGGGCAATCCGCTGGGCATCGCGATTGTCCAGATGCTCCTTGCCGGGATCGTGATGGTCATCAACCAGCGTTTTTTCATCAGCGGTTTTCAGGGCCTTGTCCGCCGCTCGCCGAACATGGACACCCTGGTGGCCATGGGATCCATGGCTTCCTTTACCTGGAGCGTGGTGGTGCTGCTGCTCATGACTCTGCACCCTGCCGGAGCCGCCTCGCGGATGCACGATCTGTATTTCGAGAGTGCCGCCATGATCCTTGCCCTGATCACCGTGGGCAAGATGCTGGAAGCCCGATCCAAGGGAAAACCACGGATGCCCTGCGCGCCCTGATGAAGCTCTCTCCCCAGACCGCCGTTCTCGTACGTGAAGGCCGGGAAGTGGAGGTTCCCATCGATCAGGTCGTCATCGGCGACATCTTCGTGGTCCGCCCCGGCACGCACATCCCCGTGGACGGCGTGGTGCTGGAGGGGGCTTCCGCAGTCAATGAGTCCGCCCTCACCGGGGAGAGTCTTCCCGTAGACAAGGCAGCCGGCGACAGCGTCAGCGCAGCCACAGTCAACACCTCCGGCTTCCTTCGCTGTCGGGCCACCCGGGTGGGGAGTGACACCACCCTGTCCCAGATCGTGCGCATGGTCTCCGATGCCGCCGCCACCAAGGCTCCCATCGCCAAGATCGCCGACCGAGTCTCCGGAGTGTTTGTTCCTGCCGTAATCGGCATTGCGGCGCTCACCCTCTTCATCTGGCTCCTTGCGGGAGAGCGCTTTGCCTTCGCTCTGGCCCGGAGCATCTCCGTGCTGGTCATCTCCTGTCCCTGCGCCCTGGGCCTGGCCACCCCCGTGGCCATCATGGTGGGGAACGGGGTGGGTGCCCGACAGGGAATCCTCTTCAAAACCGCCGTGTCCCTGGAAAACGCAGGAAGGACGCAAATCGTCGTGCTGGACAAAACCGGAACCATCACCCGGGGCGAGCCCGTGGTGACCGACATCCTCCCCTCAGAGGGCGTCTCCCGGGACGAACTGCTCCGCTGCGCAGTGACCCTGGAGCGACGCAGCGAGCACCCCCTGGCTTTGGCTGTCCTGCAGCTTTCCCGCGAGGAAGGCCTTGAAGGGGAGGATGTGCAGGATTTTGAGATCCTGCCGGGCAATGGCCTTCAGGCCCAGGTCCAGGGCGTTCCCCTTGTGGGCGGAAGCGTGGCCTTCCTTTCCCGGCACACCCCGCTTCCCCAGGCCCTGCGCGCGCAGGCGGAGGCTCTCTCCGCCTCAGGCAAAACGCCCCTGTGCTTTGCCCGGGGCGGCCGCATCCTGGGGCTCATCGCTGTGGCGGATGTGGTCAAGGAGGATAGTGCGCAGGCGGTCCGCGAGCTTCAGAACATGGGCATCCGCGTGGTGATGCTCACCGGCGACAATGCGCGCACCGCGCAGGCCATCGGCCGGCAGGTGGGCGTGGATGAGGTGATCTCCGACGTTCTGCCGGAGGGCAAGGAGGCCGTCATCCGCCGGCTGTCCGCAGCAGGCAAAGTCGCCATGGTGGGCGACGGAATCAACGATGCCCCGGCGCTCACCCGGGCAGACACCGGGATCGCCATCGGAGCCGGAACCGACGTGGCCATCGACGCCGCCGATATCGTGCTCATGAAGAGCCGTCTGAGCGACGTGGCGGCCGCCATCCGCCTGAGCCGTGCCACCCTGCGCAACATCCGCCAGAATCTGTTCTGGGCCTTTTTCTACAATATCATCGGCATTCCCCTGGCTGCGGGCGCCTACTATCCCGCCTTCGGCCTCCTGCTGAGCCCCATGTTCGGCGCAGCCGCCATGAGCCTGTCCAGCTTCTGTGTGGTGACCAATGCCCTGCGGCTGAACTGGTTCAATCCCCATGACGCATCCCGGGACCGTCCCGGCCGCGGAGCCGTAGCCCTTCCCGAGACATATATTTCAAATGAAACCATCAAGGAGGAACCATCCATGAACAAAACCCTGCATATCGAAGGCATGATGTGCCCCCACTGCGAAGCATCCGTCAAAAAGGCGCTCGAGTCCCTGGAGGGGGTCAGTGAAGCCGTCGTCAGCCACACCAGCGGCACGGCACAGGTCACCCTCACCGCGGATGTAGCCGATGACGTGCTGAAGTCGGCCGTGGAAGCCCGTGATTACCGGGTCACCGGCATCGATGCCTGAGAACCTGAAAAGGGACTGCTGCAAAGCGTTTGCAGCAGTCCCTTTTGTTGTCAGAGCCTGTAGCTCAGGACAGTGGCCACAAGGTACACGACCATGACTCCGCCCAGGATGAGCAGTTGTTTCCCCCGGTGGCCGGCCAGCAGCCCCGCAAATTCCCGAACGGTAGCATTGGGCCAGTAGTACCAGCGGGTACCTGCCCCCATGCCCAGCGCAGGGAGATGTTCCCGCCTGGCCATGAGTCCCGCACGGAACACATGATAGCGGGTGGTGGAGAAGGCGACTCTGGCCTCCGGCTTCCAGGCGGCAATCAGAGCCTTGGAAAACGCCATATTCTCCCGGGTACTGGTGGACCTGTCCTCCATGATAATCCGCTCATCCCCGATGCCCTGCGCGTTCAGGAAACGGCGCATGGACTCGGCCTCCGGGATCACCTCGTTTTTTCCCTGGCCCCCGGAAACCACAAAACGGACCGGCACGCCGCCTGCAGCCTGCTGCATCCGGTCAAACTCCATTGCCCGGCGAATCCGTCCTTCCAGCAGCGGCGTGGGCGTCCCGTTCCGCCGCAGTGCGCAGCCCAGGATGATCACCGCATCCCGGTCCGGAGGCGGAGTATACAGAGATACGCCGACGCAGGCGGCCATGGTCCCGATCACCATGCATTCAAAATACAGGTAGACGGCGGCGAACTGGTTGGTCAGAAGATCCACCCAGAAGATCCCTGTCTGCGTGGACAGCTTCATTCTGCCCAGTATCGCCAGGACCTGGGCTCCGCCCGCCAGCAGTGCCGCGAGGACCAGTCCCAGCATGTTCCCGGGAGCCACGCCCTCCCGCCTGAGCAGCACCGCATTGGACACCACCAGCGCCGCAGCCATCAGGAAAATGGCCGGGCGGGTCAGGGCGATAAAGTTTTCGGCGGAATTGGCCAGAATCCGGGCAAAATCCCGTTCCGTCACTGCCTCCCACTGCACACGAAGCGAATAGGCCAGCGACACATGTGTCCACAGGACGGTCAGGACAAACAGGGCAAAGCCCGCATAATACACGGTATTGTAGGAATACGGATTGTAGCTGAGCTGACGGCGGAGGGTGACGGCAAGCAGAAAAAACGTACACACCAGGTAGAGGATCATCACGGTGTTGGCATTGCGGACCCTGTATCCGGGCAGGGGGACCCGGCCATGGAGGGCCGCCAGGATCGCCACCATGATCACTGTCAGGGCGGCCAGCATCCAGAGATGAGGTTTTCGTCTGCGCAGGGGTGTTTCCGTGCCGCGATCAGAAGCTGAGGTCATGAACCTGTTCCAGCAGTTCGCCGATCTTCTGCCGGAAATGCGCCTCCTTCCTCTGTCCCTCCCCGGTCTGGATTTCTCCATGGCGAATCATCCGGCGCAGGATCCTCACCATTCCGATCAGACGGGCTTTCCTGTCCACATCCCGCAGCGCCTCCTCAGTCATGCCGGACAGATACCCCTGCAGAATCCTGTCCCACAACTGGCGGGTGGTTTCAAAGGACAACCCCAGAAACCGGTTCACAGGATCAGGGTCCGCTTCTCCGAAGGTCACAATCGTATTGCGGACGCCGGCCAGTTCAAAGACGGGATGCCCGTGACAGAGGGTGTCCATATCGATCATCAGGCTTTCTCCATCCTGGAACATGACGTTCTTCACGTGGAAGTCCCCGTGAAGCACCGTGTTCTCATCCGGGACCCCTTCCACCAGCTTTTCAAAGCGGTCAATCTGATCCTCCGGCAAATGTGTGCGCAGATCGCGGGTCCAGCCAAGAACCATCTCGCGGATACTGGGCAGTTTGGCGTTTCCCATCTCCCGACTGTGGATAAGTCGCAGCATCTTCACGCTCATGTCCGCAATTTCATCCACGCTCTTTTCCCCACGCTGCAGCAGTTCCCCGTAGCTGAGGGCATCGAGCATCTCATAGACCGCTCCGAAGCCTCCTTCACGGATACGCACCACGTCATACGACAAGGCGGTGGGGATGCCCAGTACAAATGCCGTGCGCGCCATCAGCCGTTCCCTGTTTATCTCCTCAAGGGCGTCCTCCCTCAGGTAGGTTTTAACGATGGTGTCGTCATCGATGCGGAACACCCGCCCATTGGCCCCGCTGCCGATCAGGCTGAGTCCCTCGACAGAAATCACCCGGTAAACCTTCCTCACCTCCATGATTTCCGTGAAACCCGTCATCTCAAACACCGAATATATCTCAGGAGGTACCTCCACCACCTTTGTGGCGGGAAGAGCCTTGACCGTGTGCAGGATCACCCTCAAACCGGCACTGGAGATGGATTTCAAATCACGGCAATCAAAGCAGACCGATTTCACCCCGTCATCCGTCAGGATTTCCTTCATTTTCTTGTCCAGAACATGAGCATCGTTTGCATCGATCCCGTCACACAGCCAGACCCGAAGCACTCCATCCTCCATGCAGGTTTTGAAATCCTTCTGCATGTGCGTCCTCCTTTTCATCCGCAAAAACTGTTGTTATCCGATTAGAGAATCATACTCCATCCTCCCGTCTCTGTCCAGAGAGTGCAGCCTGTCCGCATCCCCCTGTCCTTCCCGTTCTTCCCGTTTTCTGTTCCTTCACGGTCCGCCCTGAATCCACCTCTTCCAAAAACCTGCAGTGCGGGATTCTTTCCCGCTTCCCTTTGGTGTACAATTCAACGTGTCCCGGTGGCGGAACCTCCGATGCGCGGTATCCTTTCGCAGAGTTGGTGAAGTGTCCGCTCCGGACGCTTCCCGCGTGACTGCCGGAGGATGGAAAGCGGGGTCCGCCCCCCGGCAGCCGGAGTTGCCCCCGCAATGTTGTCTTTAACAGGAGGAACCTGCCATGAGATTTCTGATCAAAGCCATCGACGGCGCCGGCATGCTTGAAAAAAGGATGGAAGTGCGTCCGCGCCATCTGGAGGGAATGCAGAAACTGGGGAAGCACATCGTCTGCGCCGGAGGGCTTCTGGATGAGGAGGGAAAAATGAAGGGATCTGTCCTCATTCTGGACCTTGCGGACCGCGCTGCCCTGGATGCCTATCTCGCTTCCGAGCCGTATATCCAGGAGAATGTCTGGGAAAAAGTGGACATTGAGTCCGTGAATGTGGTCATCGTCAACGGGGAAAAGGTGGGATGAACCACCGCCCGCAGGAGAAACCGCCGGTTTGACAATTTCCCCGGGCATGCTAAAATTCACTCAACATCATTTCCCGTAAAGGAGGACGTCTCATGCACGCCATCACCCCCCTCCAGCTTCATCGGTTCGAGGAGGCATTTGCATCGGATCCCCAGCGTCGTCTGGCCATGCACGCCATGTCCAAGTCCGAGCTGAACGACCTTGCCTTCGTGGGCGGTGTCGCCGCCACTCTTCGCCACAAGTTTTCCCTGGAAATTCCCACCATGGAGGTCACCAACCAGAAGGAAAGCGGACGCTGCTGGCTCTTTGCCGCAACCAACGTGTTGCGCGAGCGCATCGCCAAGGCAAGGAATATGGAAAAATTCGAACTTTCCCAGAGCTATCTGGCCTTCTATGACAAGTTCGAGCGCGCCAACTACTTCCTTGAATCCATGATGGAAACGTCAGACCTGCCGACGGATGACCGCACCGTCTCCTTCATTCTCTCCACCGGTGTCCACGATGGCGGGCAGTGGGACATGTTCGCCAACATCGTTCGCAAATACGGCATTGTCCCCAAGGACGTCTATGATGAAACCTACCAGAGCAGCCACACCCGACGTCTCAATTATGTCCTCAACCGGTACCTGAAGATCGGCGCCCTGCGTCTGCGCACCCTGTGCCGGGACGGCGCCTCTAC
Organism: uncultured Eubacteriales bacterium; assembly: GCA_902772995.1. GTDB lineage: Bacteria > Bacillota > Clostridia > Christensenellales > Aristaeellaceae > Ventricola. The sequence continues at coordinate 8,105 of CACYCQ010000037.1, read as the reverse complement.
GGCAGAGCTCCAGGCCGTCAAGGAGGAAATGCTCTGTAAAATCTACGGCTTTCTGTGCAGCTGCTACGGAGAGCCTCCCAAGACCTTTGACTTTGAGTATCTGGACAAGGACCGCGGGTATCATGTGGAAACCGGCCTGACTCCCCTGACCTTTGCCCAGCGCTTCGGCATCACCGCCCTCCTGGAGGATACCGTATCCATCATCCATGCGCCCACGCAGGACAAGCCCTTCAACCGGACCTATACCATCCGCCATCTGGGCAATGCTGCAGACGGGCGGATCATCCTCCATCTCAATCTCTCCCTTGAAGATTTCAAGGGAGCCATCCTCCGTCAGATGCAGGACGGAAAAGTGGTCTGGTTCGGTGCGGACGTGGGACACTATCACGACCGTCCCCAGGGACTGTGGGATGACCGGCTCTTTGATTATTCCCTGCTGTCCGGACTGGATCTGGAAATGGACAAACGGGATGCCCTCGATTATCGGCTTTCCGCCATGGACCATGCCATGGTTCTCACCGGCGTCCATCTGGAGGATGGGAAGCCCGTCCGCTGGCGCATTGAAAACAGCTGGGGTGACGACCGGGGGGACAAGGGCTACTATGTCTGCTCCGACAGCTGGTTTAATCAGTATGTCTTCCAGGCGGCGGTGGAAAAGTCCTACCTGGGCGATCTTGCCGCTCTGGCGTCCCTGGAGCCCATCGTGCTGGATCCATGGGATCCCATGGGCACTCTTGCCAGATGATCTCCCGGCGCAGCTTTCGGCTGCGCCTTTTCCTTTTGCAGGTTCCACATGACCTGCGCAAAGCAGGGAGAGCCTGCCGTCTCCTGAAACCGGGTCAGACCCACCCTTCTCTGACCCCTTCATGCCAGGGAACCCGGTCCGTACCCGGCCCCGGCTTTCTTTCCCCATGATTCTCTGTGCGGTCCATTCCGGACTTGATTTTCCCCTGCCGTCAGTCTATATTGTCAGAAAACAGTTTTGCCCCGGACACTTCATATTCTCTCTCCCTCTCTCCCTCTTTCCCAATCTTTAATCTTTTCAAAGGAGGAAGGCGCTCCCTGCCCACACGCGCAGCAATGACAGCGCCCTGAAATCATGAAAAAAACCATTCTTTGTCTCTTTCTTGTTCTGCTGTCCCTGACCTCTCTGGCGTCTGCGCAGGACAAACCCGCCACCCTGATGCTTTATCTGTGCGGATCCGACCTTTCCGCCTCCGCCATTTCCAACGTGGATCAGCTTCTCAGTCTTCAGGACACCAGCAACGTGAACATCTGCGTGCTCTACGGCGGAAGCAAGGAGTGGCAGGATTCCCGCTTTACGGATGGAGAAACCGGCCTGATCTTCATTGCGGACGGAGAAATCATCTCCCACGACTCCTGGGGGCGCAAAAACATGGGCGATCCTCAGACCCTTGAGGAGTTTATCGTCACCTGCATGAGGAACTACTCCTCCGAGCGGAACATGCTGGTACTGTGGGACCACGGAGCAGGCAGTCTCGGCGTCTGCTTTGACGAGGTCTTTGAAGATGACTGGCTGACCCTGGCAGGAATCCAGAAAGCCCTCTCAGGAGCCGATACCGCCCTGGGCGGCCTGCACCTGGACATGATCGGCTGTGATGCCTGCCTCATGGCCACCTATGAGCTGGCCGTCCTGGCCTCCCGATATGCAAACTACTATGTCGGCAGCCAGGAGCTGGAACCCTCTTCCGGCTGGAATTATGACGGCTTTCTCTCCGTGCTCAACGCCGCGCCGTGGATGGACTCCCCCTCCCTGTACCAGATCCTCCAGGAGGATTATTTTACCCAGAATCTGGACCAGGACCCGGATGCCTACCTGACACTCAGCATCGTGGACTGCAGCCGGATTCCGGAACTGAGCCGGTCCATGGAGGCACTCACCGCTTCCGTCAATTCCAAGGTCAATGACAGCGCTGTTCTGAGCGCCTTTTCAAGGGACCGCAGCCGGATGTATGAGTTTGGCGAATTCAGGGACAATGCCTGGGATATGGTGGACATGAGCGAAGTGATCCGGTCCTTCGCCCGCTATGATGAAGACACCGCCAACAAGGCCTCTGCCGCTCTGGATGCCTGCGTGCTCTCCACCATGAAAAGCGACAATCTGGGAAAGTGTTCCGGCCTGTCGGTACTCATTCCGCGCAAGACAGCCGACAATTTCACCAACCTTGTGGAAGGCTATGCGATGAACCTGCTGCCCAGTCAGGAAACCTTCGCCAAATCCTATGCGAATTTCCAGAATTCCGGCAGTTACTCCTTCGCCTGGGAAGAGGCGACCAGCGTCACCATAGACAACAAGCGCCAGGAGGAAACACAGACTACCCCTGCCCCCAGCGACGCCCCCGCTTCTGCATCCTCCGACACCTCGCTCTTCGGCTTCCAGACCACCCTCTCCAAGGAGGATATCGAGAACCTGGCCTATGCGGAGGGTTCCCTGATGATGGACCTGAGCGATCCGGATATGGAATACTATCTGGATCTGGGCTACATGCCGGATACCACCATCGACTGGGAGAACCGCACCGTGATCAGCTGCTTCGATGGCACATGGCCGTATATCGGAGAATTTGTCGCTCCTATCTATACCCAGAGCGAAACGGAAAAGGTGACTCGTTCCCTGATTCCCGCCACGGTCAACGGCATCGAAACCTACATTCTGGTCAGCTTTGAGGGGGATAAGGAACACGGGCGGATTATCGGATACAATTCCGGTACAGACGAGGGAAATAAGTTTCCCTCCCGTGAAACCCATCAGCTGAAAGAGGGCGATGTGATTACGCTTCAGTACAGCATCTACTACGGCGCCAGTACCGCAGAAGAGCTGCAGACAGATACCTACGAAACTGAACCCTTCCCCTGGGAAAAGGGAATGACGGTGGAATACAAATCCCTTCGTGACGTGGAAAAGACCAAATTTCTGTTCAGCTTCATTCTCAATGATGTCTATGGCGGATTTACCGTTACAGATCCCATCCCGCTCTCCATCTGACTTTCAAGGAGGTTTGCCCATGAACACCCTGCATGACTATCTGGCCTGGCGTGGCGATCTGTCCTTCCGCCAGGCGCCTTTCGGAGAAATTGACGCATTTCTGTTGTCCCAACTGTCCTATATCAACTGGGACATGGTTCTCTCCCCGCGGGATACCGGTCTGCTGTCAGATGTGGCCTCGCAGCTGGTCAATTACCAGTTTGCCACCTGCTTTACCGCTCCGAATGACAAGAAACTGCTGCCTGTTCTGTCCGCCACCCGCCGCTTTGGACAGGTTCGAATGACCCGCGTCGAATCCGTACTGGACCGCGAAGCTGGAGAGCAGTTTTTTGCCGTGTCCTTTCTGCTGGATGACGGAACAGTCTTCGCCTCCTTCCGGGGCACGGACGGTACTCTGGTCGGCTGGCGTGAAGACTTCTGCCTGAGCCTTTCTGATGCCGTACCTGCCCAGGAACACGCCCGGGAGTACCTGCAGAGCCTGCTTCCCCTCTCTCCCCTGGGTCTGAGGGCCGGAGGCCACTCAAAGGGAGGCAATCTCGCCCTGTACGCGGCCTCCGCCTGTTCGGGTGATCTGCAGGCAAAAATACTTGGCATCTACCCCTTCGATGCCCCGGGACAAAATGATCGAACCATCGTCTCCCCCGGTTATGCCGCCATTGAGGACCGGATTCACGCCTACGTCCCTGCCTCCTCCATCATCGGACTGCTGATGAATCCTCCCCTCCACTACACCATCGTCCGCTCCACCCACATCTCCATCATGCAGCACGATCCCTACACCTGGGTTCTCGACGGACCTCGTTTTGAGACTGTCCCCACCCTCAACCGCGATGCGGTCTATGTGGACACCGTCCTTCACAAATGGCTCTTATCCGTAGACCAGGATGAAAGAGCGTCTCTCATCAAGACCCTCTTTGATGTCCTGGAGTCCACCAATGCCAGCCGCTTCGGAGATGAATTCTGGTCAAACCTGCTGAAAAACCCCGCCGCCTTCCTTTCCGCCATTTTCTCCACAGACCGGGAGCAGGTATCCCAGGCAGCCAAAGTCTTGAAGTCCCTTGTCTCAGCGATCATGTCCACTCCCTTCCCGGATTCTCCTCCTCCATCGGGAAAGCCGGCACTTGCATAAATCCTCCGCTTTGGGACCGCCCGACCGCTTTTATGTCCTCCTTATCGCGAAATATTTCTTGTCAAATCAGCAAGAGCTTTGCATAATAAGAAAGATGTCATATTTGTTCAGGTCGGTTTTCGGCCCAGTTTTCCAGGATCGAGGTAATGTCCATGAAAAGAGAAGCCAATGCCAGTGATACCTCCAGGTCCGTTGACAGGTTTCTCAAAAATCTGTCCGTCCGGAAGCATCTTCCGAATTCCCTGTTTTTCGTTCTGTTGCTTTTGTACGTTCTCTCCTCCATCGCCGTCATGAAGATCGCACAACCGCCCAGTCCGGGCAGTCCGCCGAAGACCTTCACCCTTTTCGGGATGGAAACACCGCTTCAAACCCTGACAGGGGGCATTTCCTCAATAGCCAACATGTGCATCCTGCTGCTGACGTTTTTTTACGGCAAGCTTGGATTCATTACCGCCCTGGTCATTCTGCTCGCCCAGTTTCCTCTCCTGACCATCCGGATGTTCCGCGCCCATAACCTGAGCAATCTCCCCGGTCTGTTCATCAACGTCATGACCCTTCTCGCCATCTGCATCATCTATGCCAACAATGCCCGTGAGGAAAAATACCAGCGGCGTATCCGTGATCAGGCGGTCACCGATCCCCTCACCGGTCTGCCCAACCGCTTCGCATGTTCAGAGATGATGAACCATCTGATCCAGAGGAATGAAAAGTTCGTACTGGCCACCCTCAATCTCAACAACTTCAAAAGCATCAACAACACCATGGGGCACAGTACCGGCAATGACGTTCTCATCGAACTGGCCACCCGTCTTCTGAAAGCCGTAGAAAGCGCCGGATCCGGGACAAAGGATTTCATCTGCACCCAGAACGGGGATGAGTTTTCCCTGATTCTCCGCGGCTATCCTTCCCTCAAGGAAGCGCATGCCTCCCTTGAATACTATGAATCCGTTCTTGAGGAGCGGCTGACTCTGGACGAATGTGATTATTTCCTTTCCGCAAGTATCGGCTATGCGGAATTCCCTGCCGACGCCACAGACAGCGAGGATCTTCTGACTTATGCATCCGCAGCCATGTACCACTGCAAGCGTACAGGAAGGATCACCCATTTCGATCAGAAGCTTCTCAGCACCGAACATACCCTGGAGATAGAGCGTAAAATTCATTCCGCACTTCAGGACGACCGCATTTTCTTCCACCTGCAGCCGCAATACGACATGAACCACCATCTCATCGGGTTTGAAGCGCTGGCCCGCATGCGGGATACGGACGGAACCATCATCAGCCCAGGGGAATTCATCCCTGTGGCTGAACAGGTCGGCCTCATCGGCAAGGTGGACAGTGCCGTCTTCCGAAAATCCGCAGCCTTCTTTGGCGACCTGGTCCGTCGTACCCGTGCCGAACTCACCCTCAGCGTCAATGTCTCCGTCAAGCATCTGATGAGAAACGATTTTCTGGATGAGGTCCGTGAGATTCTGGCCACCTGCGGCATCACAGCCCAACAGCTGGAGATCGAAATCACGGAATCCGTCATGATCGATTCCGTTGAAAAAGCGCTCCAGTGCATCAATGAACTGAAAAAGATGGGTATCCGCATCGCCATCGATGACTTCGGAACCGGCTACTCTGCGCTGAGCTACCTGAACCGTTTTCCCGCAGACATTCTCAAGGTGGATAAATCCTTCATCGACGAGATGAATACCAGCGAGTCCTCCAAACAGTATGTGGCCGCAATCATCACCATGGGGCACGTCATGAACTTTGGCGTCATCTCAGAAGGTGTTGAAAAGCCCGAGCAGCTGGAAACCCTGCGTGAAATAGGCTGCGACTATATCCAGGGCTTTATCTGGGGACGTCCTCTGTCCATGGAAGATGCAGGAAAACTGGTAGAGGAAGCTGTACAGCAGAAGAAATGCGCCTTGATTTCCTGATCCATTTCCGTAGGGATTTCCAAAGATCATCACAGCCTCCGGACAGAAGAAACGCCTTCTGAACCGGAGGCTGTTTGATATTGGCTGTTCTGTGTTCCCGGACGCCTTTCAGAATTCCATTCGTCGGTACCGGTTTCCACCAAGGGGCCTCATCTCCAACCGGTCTCCGGAGAATGAACATATCTCCTGTGCCATATTTCTCACTGACGGGCAAAAAACAGGAAACGGAATCCGCCCTGTATGACCGGCGGGTTCACGCTGCGGGAATCCTGTCTTCTGGTCCGGTAAGCTCCGGCAAAGTCCTGAGACGAAAAGAACTGCCGGAGGGCAGTTCTTTGGTTGATGTTGACTTATTGCTCCATTTTTGCAACCGCCGATTTGGAAAACACAGGCACATAAAAGTCGGAGAAGTAGGACTCCGTTACCACGGTTCCCTCCGGCTGATCTCCCGCATGAAGAAGCTTGATGAGCTTCTTTCCAAAGTGACTGAAGTACTCTTTCATTGATTCCTGTTCATTGTCCGGGGTGAGGGTCTTGAGGCTTTCCCTGCTCTTTTCCAGTTCTTCGTCTGTCATCGTGCTGGCTTTTGTGGCACTCCTGTTGCCGCGGGTCCAGAATACCACATCCACTGCGCCGCTGGCCAATGCAGCAGCTCTGCCCAGGCTGTCAACTACCACGACCTGAATATTCCTGCCGATGCGTTTGCCGATTTCTGCAAGCACCGCCGTATTAAATCCTGCCGCTTTCCCTCCTGCATCCACATAGTCGATGGGAGGCAGGCAACCGGTGACCGCCACGGTAAGTACAGGGGCGCCTTCGATCTTCTCCATCTGAACAGGAACAATCTCTCCACCTGAAATGACATTCTCAATCTGTTCCTTCACCAGACGTTCCAGCGTTCCATCTTCTTTCATGGCTGCAATCGCTTCGTTGAATTCATCTCGCAGCTGCTCATGGTCCTGCATCATCAGAAAGGACAGATCGCCCCGGATGGGACCGCTCATCACGCGTTCCACAAACTGGGTTCTTTCCTTTTCCGTATCAAATTCGATTCCCATCACAAAGTCGTCGTTATTGGCGCAGATGTACCTGCCCACACTCTGAAGTACATCCATCAACCTGATGTCTCCCGTATGGCTGGCCATCATCATGCTGTCCAGAGAATCATAATAGCGGATTTTCCGTTGATTATTCCCTTCAAACATCGGCTTCAACTGGCTCTGGACACTGGCGTAACCCTCCCGGGCAAGCACGCGTGTGACCACACTTCTTGCTTCGATCATCTCCGCATAATCCGCTTCCGTAGCATTCAGCATGGTCAGGACACCAATCCTGACTGATGGGACGTTTTCCGCTGCTGCAACGGTCATCGCTGCAGCGACCAGCAGCAGGACAAGAATCATGGATCCTAATCTTTTCATCGGTTCTTCCTCCTCATTTTCAGCCTTCATCATGATTGTGACACGCGTTGCTTCAAAAGTATACCAAATTTCAGTTTTCTTTCAAGTCTGCCTTTCCCGTCTTTCTGTCAGACTGAATTCAGTTTTTCCACGGCGGAAAAAAAGTCTCACAGCTCACCCTGCTTTACACCCAAACCGTTGCATCCCATGAAGGAGAGAGAAATGACCTGTTCATCCTGAGCATCATGCGCTGCAGGTGTAAAGGCGACGATAAATGAGCCTGAATCCGGCAATTATTTGCAGATAAATGATTCTGTCGAGAGAATGGATGACTGGTCTTGAACACCTCAGGTATTCAGGCACAAGACATCTCTGCCTGTGCCGCCTGGAAGAAAATAACGTCTTCTGCTCGGAAAAGATTGTAATGTATCATAAGGATACGATTCCATTCCATTTGGTGTTATGTGCGATAACTGCTTCCCTCCCGGACTCAAATAATGTGTGAGTTCATACTAAAATAATGTGTCACCTGACAACAGGTCACCGCAAAGGCTCCCCAGGCATCACCTTCTCAGTTGAAGGAACAATTGCCGTGTTACGGCATCCTCCATTCCCGGGGCAAATTGATAGCTGCCAGATCA
>CACYCQ010000036.1:0-10895 GCA_902772995.1 uncultured Eubacteriales bacterium | reverse complement strand
GTGAATCCGTTTTCCCTCGAACCGCAGACCGACAGCACGGGACCCCTCCGCCGGCAGAGCTGGCGGAGGGGTCCCGCTGTATATGGCGGAGCGTCCGGGCAGTGTCCCAGGCCCGCCCCTGTTCCTATATCCCGGAGAGAACGCTCCGGTGGGGTCTTTTATCTGTACAGGTCCTCCGGCATGGCCGTGCGCAGGATCACCGCGGAAAGCGTGCCCGCCTCGTTAAAGTGCATTTCCAGCAGGTGCCCCTCTTCATAGATGAGGCTTTCCCCGCTCTCCAGCATTTCCGCCGCGGCCGCCTTCGCATCCAGCGTGCGGGTTTTTGCCGGTTCACCCAGAAGGGAGACCACGTCCTCCCGCGTTGCAAAGCCCGTCACCAGGCCAAAGAAATCCATGCGCCGGGTTCCCAGCGCCACCAGCACCTCCCCGCTTTCATCCAGGGCATACCGGGGCACCTCCGCCCAGAATCCCCGCAGCTGGGCGGCCGCAAAGGAAAACAGCTCCGTGGCCTTGGTAAAATCCGCATCCGGGAGGACCGGGCAGAGGGAAAAGGCGTCCTTTGCGGACTGGCCCAGGGACACGGACAGGCCGGGCAGCCTCCCGTCCCTCACGCACGCGAGCAGCTGCTCCCTGTCCGGCACGGATTCCCCGGCCAGGGCGGCAATCGGGCCATCCTCCCGGATGGCGTCGCGCACCTCATACCAGGCAAGGTGGACCTGCCCGCAGCCATCCTCCATGGCGCGGAGCTGGCTCTCCGGGTACAGGAAGGTGATCCCCTGGTCCCCCAGCACAAAGGTCGTCTCCGGCAGCGGCAGCAGGTCCGTCAGCAGATAGGCGTCCATCTCCGGGGCCACCTGCTCCGTCATCAGCTTCTCCATTGCCGGCCGTGCGGCCTCCGTAAACAGGTCCGTAAAGGTCAGGGGGGTCCCTTTGCGAAGATCATACGTGAAGCTCTGCGCCCAGCTCCCCCGTTCGCCATCCGGCAGGTCCCCGGTCCACACAAGTCCCATGGACACAAGCCCGTCCCTTTGCCACAGCAGCGGCGTCTCGCGGAAGCTGGCGCCCCGCTGCGCCATGCGGACGGCTTCCTGCTGGCGGAAGAACGCGTCCAGCATCAGATTGATCGCCTCCACCTCTCCCGCTTCATTGTCTTCCCCTTCTGCCGCAAAGAAGGCCAGGTGCACCCCCGGCAGATCCTGTTCCCTCAGCTGCACCCGGACCTCTCCCCTGCCCAGCGAGGGGATCAGCAGAAGCAGCAGACACAGCATTCTTTTCCAGTTTCTCATGATGCGCCCCCTTTCTATCCTGCCCATCAGACGGGATGCGGAACCGGTTTTATCCCCCGGTTCACGCCCCGCCTCACACTCCCGCACCCGCGGCGCCTTCCGCCCCCGGCTTTCTGACCTTCAGGAAAAACCGGTGGACCGTTCCGCAAATGCACCCCTCCTGTTCAAGGGTCCTTTGCATCCCCAGAAGGCGCCCGAAGCACCGCTCCACGGAAAAGCCCGGGAATTCCCACTCGATGATCCGGGCAAACCACACAAAGGCGCCGATGTCATCAAAACGGATCGGGCGGAAGGCTTCCTCTGCGCGGAGGATCTCCAGCCCCGCTTCCTCACACAGGCGTCTTTGCGTCTCCAGGTTCGCCTCCGGGAACGGCGGCTTCGTGCCGGGCAGAACCGCCTCAACCAGGTCCCTGTCGTTTTCACTTCCCACCTGCTGGGTCACAAACATTCCTCCCGGCCTGAGCAGGCGCCGTATCTCAAGGGGATCAAAGGAGCCGTGACGGTTGATGATCAGGTCAAAGGAATCCTCCTCAAACGGGAGCCGGGAGACATCGCTGCACTCTCGCAGATCGATGCCAAGCGGGGAAAGGCGCTGCCTGCAGAGCCGGACATTGGGCGCGTACCCTTCCGTCGCGGAGGTGTTCTCCGGCGGATGGTTGAGCGACAGCAGAAACTCTCCCCCGCCCGTATCGATGTCCAGCAGTTTCATTTCACTGCGCAGCACCCTGCGGATCTCCGCCTCATATGACCACGGCAGGTTTCCTTCCTCCTCGCATCGTCCGCTGATATGCGAGAAATCCCAGCCCCGGATCCGGGCACACTTTTCTTCGCTTTCCCAGATTTTTCTCAGTTCCTCATTTGTCATGGCGCTTCTCCTCCCCCCCGCCTATGGCACCGGCTGCCGGAAAACAGAATCCCGGAGGGGGACGCTGGCCGGTTTTATCCGGTTTTCGTCCCCCTCCGGGAGGATCTCAGGTTATCGTCCGGTCCGAACCGGTTTCAGGGGGATTCCGCCCCCGTGCCCCGTTCTCACCGTTCACCGCTCAGGACTCTTTGGGCCCCTCGTCCGCTTTTTCTTCCGTTTTAACTTCAGCTTTCTTTTCGGCCTGGCCTTCCGCTTTCTCTTCTGCCTTGCCTTCGGCTTTCTCTTCGGCTTTGGCTTCAGCTTTCTCTGCGGTCTGGCCTTCAGCTTTCTCTTCAGGCTTGACTTCCTCTTTTTTGTTGTGGATGTTCTCGATGTTTTCCATGCTTCCGCCGCCGTGATCATCCGGATCACGGAACTCGCCCCTGGCCACCAGGCGCAGGAACGCCTCCACCACTTCCGGGGCAAGCTGCGTCCCCGAGACTTCGCGGATAATGGAGACGACCTTGTCGAAATTCATACGGTTGCGGTAAGGCCGGTTTGAATACATGGCATCAAAGCAGTCGGCCACGCCGATGATCCTGGCCACCTGGGGAATCTGGTCCCCCTTCAGGTGGTCCGGATAGCCCCTTCCGTCCGGCCGTTCATGGTGCTTCCCGGCACCGATGGCCAGCTCCGGCATGATGCTGATGTCCTTGAGCGCATCGTAGCCTTTGGACGTGTGGGCCTTGATTTCCTCGAATTCCTCATCGGTCAGCTTCCCTCTCTTGTTCAGGACCTCCGGCCGCACGCCGATCTTGCCGATGTCATGCAGCAGCGCGATGTGGTAGTACTTGTCAACGGTCTCCTCATCGATGCCCATTTCCCTGGCCAGCATGACCGTATACTGCGCCACGCGGGTGGAATGACCTTTGGTGTATGCGTCCTTCATATCGATCACTTTTGCGAAGGCTTTGGTGATCTCGTCGATGAGCGCGGCCGTCTCCTTCTGTTTCTGGATCGCCTTGCGGTTCTTCCTGCGGAAATAGGCCTGGGAAAGCTGCCAGACAAGGACGATGACGGCGAGGACGCAGGCCCCGATGAACATCGGGTGTTCATAAATCTGCTTCTCCTTGATGATGGGCACGGAGGCCACCTTGCTTCCCCTGCCCATGGCATCCTTGAGCTGCATGACGAAGTGATATGTTCCGCCCCTCAGGTTCGTGAAGTCCTGGGGGACCAGGTCGCTGCGGTTGACCGTCACGCTGTGCTTGTCAAATCCCTCCAGCTTGTAGCTCACCTGGGGATTGGACAGGGAATAATTGAAGACATGCTCCGGAACCGTCAGTTTCTGCGTGCTGGCGGGAATCGTGAAGTTCCCGGACGCATCCGCGTAGATGCGCACCCCGTCCGCCTCCACATAGGGGACCACCATCTTCAGATTGTTGACGTCCTCCATGGGCTCCTCAATATTGACCTTGCACACGCCGGTGGTTCCGGCGATGTACAGGTTCCCGTCCGGTGTCAGGTCGCTGTAGGAGTTCGCGGTGGCGATGCTGGACAGGCCGTTTGCCTGGCTGTAGAACACGGGATTGATCTCCCCGTTGGCCAGCATTTCACTGGCTGGCAGCACATAGATTCCGCTGCTGGCAAGCACCCACATGTCCCCGTTGCTGGCCTCATAGAGATCGAAGTTGTTGGGATACGGGAACCTGCGCACCGTCGTCACCCGATAATCCGGCGTCATATAGGCAATGGCGCTGCTGGTGACGATCCAGATGACATTGTTGACGGGGTCCTGCTTGAGGCGCATCACGATGTCCGAGGGCAGTCCCTCCTCCACATTGATGCACCTGACGCCGGATTCATTGATGATATAGATGCCGCCGCCGTTGCTGCCCAGCACGATGTCCCCGTTCGTTCCCTCCACGACGGTGAGGCTCTCGGTGTTGACGATCCCGTCCTCCCTGCCGGTGGAGGAGATGACCTGGTCGCCCCTGATGACGTTCACGCCGCCGGTCACCGCCACCAGGATGTCGCCGCTCTTCGTTTCGCTGACCGTGCGCAGATTCACGGACATCAGACCGTCTTCCTGGTTGAAGGCCATCAGCTGGCCATGGTCATAGCGCAGCAGTCCGCAGGCGCGCCAGGTGGAGATCCAGATCCGGTCCCTGCTGTCCCGGATCACGGAACGGATCCGGACACCCTTCAGCATGTCCACCAGGTCCGTCACCCCGAGGTCCGCTCCGGAGGCGCTCACCGCCTTTTCAAGCGGGATGCTGGGAACCAGTCCGTCCTTGCCGAGCACCATGAGGCCCGTGTCCGTGCCGATAAACAGATTCCCGTCGACCATGCAGGTGGAATTCACCACGGTATCGTCAAGGCCATAGCGTTCAAAGAGATCTGAAAACTGGTTGGGCACCACCTTCATCACGCCCTGACGCGAGGAGGCGAACCAGAGATTTCCCAGATAATCCGTCATCACCCGGCAGACGCTGTTGTTCATCGGCAGGTTCTCAATCAGGGTAAAGACGCCGTTTTCCAGCACCCCGATGCCGTTGCCTGCGCAGATCCAGAGCTTCCCGTCGATGTATTCAAGCGCCCTCAGGTACTTGAGCGGCGCCACGTCGATCGTTTCCAGGTCCACAAAGCCTTCCGACACATCCACGCGATGGAGCCCGAAGTCCGCCGCCTCGTGGTAGATGATCCCCGGGTGCTCCGGGTCGGGAAGGAATGTCCCCACACCGTTGAGGGGGTTGTCAGCCTTGCTGATGAACCTGACCAGTTTCCCGTCGCGCATGATCATGAGGCTGCCCGTATCCGTCGACCCGTAGACCGTCCCGTCCCCGGTGACCCGCAGGTCCCTCATGTCACAGTCGGTGATGCTCTCATCTTCAATGGTATTCAGGGTAAAGTCAGGCGAGACCGTCATGACGCCGGAGTTGGTCGCGACATAGATGAGCCCGTTCGGGTCCCCCGTAATCGCCCGGACGTGGGAGGAAACCATGCCGTCCAGCTTTCCCCAGGAGCGGAGCACTTCGCCGTGCTCCATGACCGCCACGCCGTTGTCGTTGGTCCCGATCCACAGGCGCTCTTCCCTGTCCACATACAGGCTCTTGATGCTGGTCAGTCCCCCCGTGGAATCCAGGCGGTCAAAGGTATTGCCGTCATAGCGGATCAGACCCGCATAGCTGCCGATCCACAGAAAGCCGTCGCTGGTTTCGGCAATCGCATTGGCCTCCGAGGTGGGCAGCCCGTTGCTGTTGTCATACAGCACCGCGGAAAACCCTTCCCGGCGGCCCGTGGGATCCACCGAGAGCGGCCTGTTGACAATGCCGCAGGCGTTGTAGTCGACAACGGAGGATGCGGCAAGGCACGCCTGCGTGCCCAGAGCTGCAAACAGAAGCATGAGCACCAGCACCGCAGCCGCGCAGCGCATTGGACGATGATGTTTGTGCATATATCTTCACTCCTCTCTGACTGCTGCCGCCGGCGGAGGGGGCCGGAAGTCTCAGGACCGCGACGGCAGGGAAGAACGGTTCACTATTCCCTGAAAGTATATCACATTGGATGGAAAAGTCTATCCGAAACCTTTCGTTTCCTGTCCTAAAATTCCTGCGAAACCTCAGTCCCCCGGGGATTTGCGCCGGGGAGGCAGGCGTGTCCCGGGCCGGACAGGGCATGGGACACCGGGGAAACCCGCCGGCTTTGCCCCTTTTTCCGCGGCCCTTCCCGGCGGCAGCCCCCCCTTCCTTCCCTCCTGAGAGGGATGCCCCGCGGCACAGGAGGCGCAAAAAAGCACCGTTCCGGTTATTCGAAACGGTGCCTCCCGGATGTCTGCCGGGATTACCTTTGGGGAGCCACGCTGACCATGCGGCCCTGTCCATAGGGATTCTCATAGCCTTCACCGATCACGCCGCCCAGGGTGTCGCTCATGTATTCCATGATGACCTGGTTGTCCCTGCTTCACGGACTCCTGTACGACCCTGCAGCCCTTCAGCATGGTGTATCCCGCGCCCCCCTCGTTCAGGATATAGTCGACGGAGGCAAACGTGTAGGTCTTTGCCGGGTCCAGGGGCTCGCCCTTGATCCGGATATTGCGCACGCGCCGCGGCATGCTGTCATCCACGCGGACAAACGCGGTGCTTTCATCCATCACGCACGGGGTGGGCAGCGTGGGATCCACCTCATAGGTCATGTTCGCCAGCTGCAGCAGTCCGCCGAACTCGTCCGGCAGCGCGTGCACGGACCATTCCATCATATCCAGGACCTGCTGCCCGGTGACCTCAACCACGCTCATCGCGTTGTTGAAGGGATACACGGCGATGACATCCGCCATGGTGATATCGCCCCCGGGCAGCCGGACGCGGATCCCGCCGGAGCTCGTCGCGGCAAAGTCCGCACCTCCGGACCGGTCCAGAAAGGCATCCGCCACCAGGTCCCGAGGTTGGTTTCGGCACTGCGGATGACCCGCACCTTCCTGCCCTCGCGCATGGCGGCAGGGTCATAGATGATGAGGTCCACATCGCTGTGCGCGATCACGGTTTCGCGAAGCACGGAGAGCTCCTCTTCCATTTTTTCCACGATGTCCGACGCGGCATTGGACAGACCCATGAGCTTTGTGGCGGACACGGAGGCCGACCAGTCATACAGCTCGGAGGAGATGGTGCCGTCGGTCCTGATGGTCAGTACGCCGATATGCTCCAGCTTGGTTCCGCAGGCGCTGCGCACCACGTCCCTGCCGTCTTTGTTCTTCATGACCACCTGTTCGGTATCGTGGCTGTGCCCGTCCAGCACCGCGTCAATGCCGGTGGTATGGGAAATCACATCGTCGTATCTCCAGGGGGCGCTGACCGCCTTGTTGCCCAGATGCGCCAGGAGCACCACGTAGCCGGCCCCCTCCGCGCGGGCATCGTCCACCGCCTTCTGAACCGCCTCATACAGCGCCGTGCCGTCTTTGTCCCCGCAGAACCCGTAGATGAAGTTTCCTTTGTCATCCATAAAGTATTTCGGGGTGGAGGACCGGAGCGTATCGGGCGTGGTCACGCCCACAAGCGCGATCCTGACGCCGCCAATCTCCCTGATGAGGTACGGCGGGAAGATCATTTCGCCCTGCCTGTTGAAGTTGCAGGAGAGGTAGGGGAAGCTGGCCTTTTCCGTCAGCTCCAGGAAGCGTTCCACGGTGTAGTCAAACTCGTGGTTGCCGGGAATGGCGGCATCGTAGCCCATCACGTTCATGATGTCGATGATGCTCTCTCCCCTGGAGAACGTGCCGACGCTCTCGCCCTGGATCGCATCGCCGTTATCCACCAGGAGCACGTGGCTGGTCTTTGACAGGTTCTCCCTGGCCGCATACAGGCCTGCATATCCCCACCATTTCTCGATGCCGCAGTGCACATCCTATGTGTATAAGATGATGATATCCTTTTCAAGCGCAGGGGCCTTTTTCTCAGCGGCGGCCGCGCATCCCAGCAGCATGACGGCGGCCAGAAACAGTCCGGGCAGTTACTTCATGCGTTTTTCCTCCCTGAGTTCCAGTCGGCAGGCGTTGTCTCCTCAATATAAATATCATACCCGACGGACGGCAGGATTGAAAGCTCAAAATGCGGAGCCCCTCCTCCCTTCGCAGCCTCCGGGAATCCCCTGCTCCCCGTCCCCGGGAGGACCGGAACTTCCCCGCACCGGGAGGGAGCCTCCCGACGCCCGCTTCGGGATGTGCCCCTCAGGCGCCTGCGCTCCCGGCCCGTCTGCACCGGTGCCCCCCTCCTCCGGGTCTTTTTTCGCAGTTGTCCCAAATTCCGTCTGCGAATTTGTAAAAATTGCGAAAACGGATTTCAAGTCGGCAGGTTTTTTGATATAATGTTTCCAAGCCATATTTTACGCAAGGAGGAAAATCCCCATGAAGAAACTGTTTGCCACCGTTCTCGTGCTCGTTCTGCTTGTGGCCGTGGCCGCCGTGGCAGAGCCGAAGGTCTACAACGTCGCCTACCTCGTCAACGGCAACCTGGGCGACAAGTCTTTCTTTGACTCCGCCGCCTCCGGCATCGAGGCCCTGGAGAAGGCGGGACGGATCACCTGCACCACCATCGAAATGGGCGGAAACGATGAGGACAAGCCCAGATGGCTCTCCACCCTCTATGATGTCTCCGAGTCCGGCGACTATGACATCATCATCTGCGGCACCTACCAGATGCCCGACTTCCTCAAGGAGGTCGCCACCGCGTACCCCGATCAGAAGTACATCATCTTCGACGACAACACCTATGTGGGCGCCAACAGCAACGTGCTGAACCTCACCTACAAGCAGAATGACATGGGCTACCTGATCGGCGTCTTCGCCGCCTGCATGACGACCGACACCAGCGTTCCCAAGATCAATCCGGAACCCGTCGTCGGATTTGTCGGCGGCGTGGACTCCCCGGTCATCAACGACTTCCTGGCCGGCTTCATCCAGGGCGCCAAGTCCGTCAACCCCGACGTCAAGGTGGATACCCGCTACACCAATGACTATGTGGATACCGCCATCGCCAAGGAATACGGCCTGTCCATGATCAACGACAACAAGTGCGACATCATCTGGGGCGTGGCGGGCAATGCCGGCAACGGCGCCGCGGAAGCCGCCCTGCAGACCGACAAGGCCTGGTTCATCGGCGTTGACTCCGACCAGGAGCTGACCCTGAGCCCGGATCTGGCCGCCCTCACGCTGACCTCCGGCCTCAAGAACATCGGCAACTCCATCGTCTGGGTCATCGACGAGCTGGACGCCGGCAAGGAGTACTGGGGCACCGAAGTGACCCTCGGCCTTGCTGAAGGCGGCGTCGGAATCGTGACCGACAAGAACTTCGACAAGTACGCCTCCGATGCGACCAAGGCCGCCGTGGCCAAGGCCCAGGAGGACGTCCTCTCCGGAACGCTCACCGTCGGAACGGCCATCGGCCCGAACGCGATTGACCCCGTCTCCCTGCGCGACGGCGTCCGTCCGTAATCATCCGTCTCTTCCGGTACACATCTGTCATCCATACGAGGAAGCTCCTTCGAGCTTCCTCATCTTTTCATTAAGAACTTCCCGTCCCGCACGCTGCCCTCTCCACGGCGGGCCACAGTTCTTTCCACCGACATGAACGGACAGGAGGAATCACCATGCCAGATGGCGCAATTCCCTCCAGGGACGAATATGCCGTCCAGATGAAGGGAATCACCAAGGTCTACTCATCCGGCGTCGCCGCGAACCGGAATGTGGATTTCAATCTCCGAAGGGGAGAGATCCACGCCCTGATGGGGGAAAACGGCGCCGGGAAAAGCACCCTTATGAACATCCTTTTCGGACTTGAACAGCCCACCAGCGGCGAGATCATCGTCAACGGGGAAAAGCTGGACATCTCCTCGCCCTCCGTGGCCATCTCCCACGGCATCGGCATGGTCCATCAGCACTTCATGCTGGTGCCCAGCCTCTCCGTGGCGGAGAACGTGGTGCTGGGCATGGCGCCCAGAAAGTCCGGCATCTTCATCGACCGGGAGAAGGCCATCCAGATCACCCGGGAGTATTCGGAGCGCTTCAACCTCCAGGTTGAGCCGGAAGCCAAGGTCATGGACATCCCCGTGGGAATGAAGCAGAAGGTGGAAATCCTCAAGGCCCTCGTGCGCGGGGCCCGGATCCTGATCATGGATGAACCCACCGCCGTGCTCACCAGCCAGGAGACCGCGGAGCTGTTCGTCAGGCTCAGGCGCCTTCGGGAAGAGGGGTACACCATCGTCTTCATTTCCCACAAGCTCAATGAGATCATGGAGATCACCGACCGCCTGACGATCATGCGCGCCGGGCGCAGCATGGGCGTGTACAACACCTGTGACGTGACCAAGGAGCAGATCTCCCGCCTGATGGTCGGGCGCGACGTGGTGCTGCAGGTCCAGAAGGACAAGGCCACTCCGGGCGAGACCGTGCTGCGCGTGCGGGACCTGGAGTACATCAACGAATGGAACAAGAAGATGCTGGACCATGTTTCCTTCGACGTCCGGCGCGGGGAGATCCTCGGCGTCGCCGGAGTGGACGGCAACGGCCAGAAGGAACTGGTGGACATGCTCTTCAACTTCAACACGCCCCTCTCCGGCACGGCCACCGTCAGCGGGACAAACATCCTCGGCATGCCCCAGCGCGCCATCCGCGACCTGGGCGTTTCCCTGGTCCCCGAGGACCGGATGCTCAACGGCATCGCCGCCAGCGCGTCCATCGAAGAGAACCTGCTGTCGGACCGCGCCTCCAAGCCGGAGTACAACAACGGCCCCCTGTTCAACATGAAGGCCATCCACGAGGCGTCCGACAGGCTGATCGAGGAATACAAGATCCTGTGCAGCTCCCGCAGCCAGCACGTCCGCCTGCTCTCCGGAGGCAACATTCAGAAGGTCGTCGTGGCCAGGGAGTTTTCCAACAATCCCGTGCTGATCCTGGCCGACCAGCCCACCCGCGGCGTCGACGTGGGTGCCACGGAGTTCATCCGGAAAAAGCTGGTGGAGCTGTCCCGCAACGGCGTGGCCGTCCTGCTGGTCTCCGCCGACCTCAACGAGGTGATGGAGCTGTCCGACAGCCTGATCGTCATGCACAACGGCCATATCGCCGCTTACTTTGAGGATACCGAGGGGCTGACGGATGACATCATGGGCGAATTCATGCTCGGCCTCAAACAGCAGAGCACGGAAGAAGTGAGGAGGGTTTGCCATGACTAAAGGAAGGCAGCTGCGTTTTACCATCATCCGGAGTCTGGTTGCCATTC